>JBBQTO010000052.1:0-13690 GCA_038234575.1 Candidatus Limnocylindrales bacterium | reverse complement strand
CAGTTCGTGCTTCAGGACCCGGGTCAATAGCCAGGCCCGTCGCTGCTCCTTCGAGGTCATCGTGATCGTCGTCTCCATTCCCGGAGACTGACAAATTCACTGAGCAGTTGGCACTGACAGAATCACGGAGCATCGAGATGCGGCCGACCCTGGGCCGACCCGGCGGCGGTAGACTCGGCGGGCCGGCAACCGTGCCGGCGACGAACCCGCGCGGCCGTTCGCGCCGCGTCACCACGGAGGCACGGAAGCCCTTGCCGAAGTCGTACGTTCGCCTGACCCAGCCCCTCGTGCGCGACACGAAGGGCAGCGAGCTCCGTCCCGGTACATGGGACGAGGCGCTCGATCGGACCGTGGCGGGGTTGTCGGCGGCGCTGGCCTCACGGCCGGGCGCCGAGCGGCCACCCATTGGGATGTTCAGCTGCTCGAAGGCGACCAACGAGGTCAACTACGCGGCGCAGAAGTTCTCCCGAGTGGTCCTGGGCAGCAACAACATCGACAGCTGCAACCGCACCTGACACGCGCCCTCTGTCGCCGGTCTGGCGACCGTGTTCGGCGCTGGTGGCGGAACCAGTTCATATCGTGAGGCGGAAGAGACCGACCTGATCGTGCTCTGGGGCAGCAATGCCCGGGAGACGCATCCGATCTTCTTCCACCACCTCCTGCGCGGCGTCCGTCGCGGAGCGCGCCTCTACGCGGTCGATCCGCGCCGGACGTCGTCGGCCGAGTGGGCGGACGTCTGGCTCGGGCTCGACGTCGGCAGCGACATCGCCCTGGCGAACGCCGTTGGGCGCGAGATCATCGTCGCGGGGCTCGCGAACACCGAGTTCATCGAGCGGGCGACGGCAGATTTCGAGGCCTACAAGGCCAAGGTCGAGACGTACACCCTCGAATACGCCGAGCAGGAGACTGGCGTCCCTGCCGAGGCGATCCGCGAGCTCGCGCACGCCTACGCGAGCGCACCGCGGGCGCTCATCTGCTGGACCCTCGGGATCACCGAGCATCACAACGCCGTCGACAACGTCCTGGCCTTGATCAACCTCGCCCTGCTCACCGGGCACGTCGGCCGGTACGGCAGCGGCCTCAATCCCCTGCGCGGCCAGAACAACGTCCAGGGCGGCGGCGACATGGGCGCGATCCCGGATCGACTGCCGGGGTTCCAGCACGTGGAGAACGATGCGTTGCGGGCTCGCTTCGACGCAGCGTGGGGCGTCACGGTCCCGCCGAAGCGCGGCTGGCACCTCTCCCAGATGCTCGACGCGATGGATCGCGGCGACCTCACCGCCGCCTACGTGATCGGCGAGAACCCGGTGCAGTCCGAGGCAGACCAGCATCGGGCGATCCGGCTCTTCGAAGGCCTCGAGTTCCTCGTCGTCCAGGACCTGTTCCTGACTGCGACGGCGAAGCTCGCCGATGTCGTCCTCCCGGCCGCTGCTGCGTGGGCCGAATCCGAGGGGACCGTCACGAACTCCGAGCGCCGGGTCCAGCGCGTTCGGAAGGCGATCAACCCGCCCGGCGAGGCACGCGAGGACCTTTCGATCATCTTCGAGCTCGCGCGCCGGATGGGTCATGAGTGGGGCGAGGCGTCCGGCGAGGCCGCCTGGAACGAGGTGCGGCGGCTGTCACCCGTCCATGCCGGGATGAGCTACGCCCGTCTCGAGGCGCTCGATGGGATCCAGTGGCCCTGCTGGGACGACGACCACCCCGGCGAGCTGTTCCTGCACTCGCGCCTGTGGGAGAACCCCGTGCCGGGCCTCCGGGCGCCGTTCGTGCCGGTCGACCACGACCCGCCTGTCGACAAGCTCGACGCCGACTTCCCGATCCGCCTCACGACCGGCCGGCGCCTCGACTCGTACAACACCGGCGTCCAGTCGAGCGGCTACACCTCACCGCTCAGACGTGGCGAGTCGCTCGACATCTCACCTGAGGACGCCGAGCGGCTCGAGCTTGTAGACGGCGAGCGAGTCCGAGTTGTCTCGCGTCGGGGCTCGGTCGAGACGCCGATCCGGATCGACGCATCGCTCCGGCCCGGCCTCACCTTCATGACGCTGCATTTCCAGGACGACGTTGCGACGAACCTGCTCACGATCGACGCCACCGATCCGAAGTCCGGGACCGCCGAGTTCAAGGCGACGGCGATCCGCATCGAGAAGCTCCCAACCGCCGTACCAGCCTGACGGTCGGCTGATCGACCGAAGGCGCGATCGGGGGTAGACTCTTCGAGTCGCCGCACATGCGCGGCGGCGCTTCGCGTGGTCGACTCTTCTCGAACAGACCGTGCGTCTGCTGATTTGTTCGGGATCGAAAGGGGTCAACGTGACCACCGGCACCGTCAAGAAAGTCATCGCCGACCGCGGCTTCGGGTTCATCAGCGCCGAAGACGGCAAGGAGTACTTCTTCCACCGCAACTCGCTCCAGGCGTCCCTGGACTTCGACCGCCTGAACGGCGGCGAGAAGGTGGACTTCGAGATCGAGGCGAGCCCCAAGGGCCCGCGCGCCACGAACGTCCGTGCAGCCGAGGCGATCGCGAGCTAGTCTCGCGCACCGCATTCGACAGACGGCCCTCGGGTTCCCGGGGGCCGTTTCGATTCCGGCGCACAGGCCGCGGCTACACTCGGCCCGATGGATCTGCACGTCATCGGGCCGCTGGCGTCGCCGACGGAGCGGGCAGCGGTTGACGCGGTCTTGGGGCCGGCGACATCGGGCTGGAGCGGCGGCGATCGTGCTCCGGCGACCGAGGGGCACATGGCTCGCGGCGGCCACGAAGCACGGAGTCGGCGGGACCTGCTCCTCCCCGTCCTCCACGCACTCCAGGACCGCGTTGGGCAGATCAGCCAGCCGGGCCTCAACTACGTCTGCAAGCGGCTCTCGGTACCGCCCGCGGAGGCCTACGGCGTGGCGACGTTCTACGCCCTGTTCGCCACCAAGCCGCGGCCCGCAGCCGTCGCGCACGTGTGCGACGACATTGCCTGCCGGCTGGCCGGCGCCGAGGCCGTGTGCGCGGACCTGGCGCGCTCGCTCGGGCCCGCCGGGGCGGCCTCGCCCGATGGGCGCATGACCTGGCTCCGGAGCCCATGCCTCGGTCTCTGCGAGCTGGCTCCCGCGGCCATGTTCACGATCGCCGGCGAGACCCCCATCCGCGAGCTCGCGGCGCCGATCGATGCCGCCGGCGTGGTCGCGCGGCTCGAACGGGCGACATCCGGCGGGTCGGGACCCGTGGGCTCCTCGCCCGCCGTGGGCTCCGCTCCCGCCGTGACCACCTCGGCCGCCCAACCCGGACCCGATCGCGATGCGGCCTACGCCTCCGTGCCGCAGATGGGGGAGCCCGAGCTCGTGCTGCTGCGCCGGGTGGGCATCGTCGACCCTGCCTCCCTGGACGACTACCGCGCGAACCGCGGCTACCAGGCGCTCGAGCAGGCGCTGGCCATGGGTCCCGAGGCGACGATCAAGGAGGTCACCGACGCGCGGCTCATGGGCCGCGGCGGCGCCGCCTTTCCCACCGGTCGGAAATGGGCCGCGGTCGCGGCGCGGCCGGAGCAGCCGCACTACGTCGTCTGCAACGCCGACGAGTCCGAGCCGGGGACGTTCAAGGATCGAGTGCTTATGGAGCACGATCCGTTCGCGCTCATCGAGGCCATGACCATCGAAGGCTTCGCCACCGGCGCCGCCCGGGGCTACCTGTACATCCGCGGCGAGTACCCGTTGGCCGAGGCTCGGCTGCAAGCCGCGATCGACGCCGCCCGAGCGGCGGGCTACCTCGGCGAGCACGTCGGGGGCTCAGACTTCGCGTTCGACATCGAGATCCGTCGCGGCGCCGGCGCCTACATCTGCGGCGAGGAGACCGCCCTCTTCGAGTCCATCGAGGGCAAGCGTGGCGAACCGCGGAACAAGCCGCCTTTCCCGGTCGAGTTCGGCCTGTTCGGCAAGCCCACCGCGATCAACAACGTCGAGACGCTCGTGAACGTGCTCTCGATCCTCGAGGCGGGGCCCGGTGGGGGCGAACGGTTCGCGACGATCGGCACCGAAGGCTCGACCGGCCACAAGCTCTTCTGCCTCTCCGGCCACGTCGGGCGTCCAGGCGTGTACGAGGTCCCCTTCGGGACGACGCTCGGCCAGCTTCTCGAGCTCGGTGGCGGGGTCCCCGACGGGCGGGCGATCCGGGCGATCTTGCTCGGCGGCGCGGCCGGGGTGTTCGTCGGCCCGGACGTCCTCGACACGCCCCTGACGTTCGAAGGAACACGGGCGATTGGCGCGACGCTCGGTTCGGGCGTCGTGATGGTGTTCGATGAGACCGCCGATCTCGTGGGCACGCTCCGCCGGATCGCGGCTTTCTTCCGCGACGAGTCGTGCGGCCAGTGCGTGCCCTGCCGCGTCGGAACCGTCCGCCAGGAGGAGCTCCTGGTCCGCCTCGCGGACGGCGTCGTTGTCCGCAGCCGCGAGGAGGAGCTGGTGCTGCTTGCCGACATCGGCCGGACGATGCGGGACGCGAGCATCTGCGGCCTCGGCCAGACGGCGTCGTCCGCGATCGAGTCGGTGTTCCGCCAGCCAGAGCTCGTCGCGATATGAGCCTCGATCGCGAGCCCGTCGCCCACACGCCGACGGCGTACGTGATGCCGCCGGACCTCACGACCGTCTTCACGACGCCGCCGGCCCGCGCGACCCGGACGCCGGAGGCGCCGCCGGTCGAGGCCCCGGCGCCCGTCACCGTTACGATCGACGGGGCGGAGGCGACGACCACCGCCGGCTCGACCATCCTGGAGGCGTGCCGGGCCCAGGGGCTCGACATCCCCACGCTCTGCTATCTCGAAAACCTGACGCCGGTGAACGTCTGCCGGGTCTGCGTGGTCGAGGTCGCCGGCTCGCGCGTGCTCGTGCCGGCCTGTTCTCGCAAGGTTGAGCCGGGCATGGAGATCCAGACCGAGTCCGAGCGCGTCCAGCACTCGCGCAAGGTCGTCCTGGAGTTTCTCGGATCGTCGGTCGACCTGTCACTCACCGGCCCGAGCGAACCGACGGGCGAGGTTGCCCGCTACATGCACCGCTACGGCGCCGATCCCGGTCGATTCGGCGCGCCGTCGCCACCCGCGCCCGCAGATGCGCGCGACGGTCGCGAGGCGGGCCACCATCACCCAGCGGAAGGCACCGAGGCCGTCCAGGCGGCGACCGTCGGCCAGCCCGTCAAGGTCGATAACAACCTCTACGTCCGCGATTACTCGAAATGCATCCTTTGCTACAAGTGCGTCGAGGCCTGCGGGGAAGACGCCCAGAACACGTTCGCGATCGCGGTCGCCGGCCGCGGCTTCGACGCCCGGATCTCCACCGAATGGAACGCTCCCCTGCCCGATTCGGCCTGCGTCTATTGCGGCAACTGCATCGGCGTGTGCCCCACGGGCGCGCTCATGTTCAAGAGCGAGCACGACATGCGCGATGCGGGGACGTGGGACGAGACCGCCCAGACTCGAACCGACACGATCTGCCCGTACTGCGGTGTCGGCTGCGCCGTCACGCTGCACGCGCAGGACGACACGATCGTCAAGGTCACCTCGCCGATGGATTCGTCGGTGACCGAGGGCCACCTGTGCATCAAGGGCCGCTTCGGCTTCGAGTTCACGAACGCCGAGCGTCCTCGCCGCTGACGCCGCCGGCGATCGGAAGGTCGCTCAGCCACGTTTGTACGCAATGCTGCATACGGGTGGAACCATGGGCGTCGCCGGCATGGTTCATCGCCCGGTCATGCAGTACTGCATTCGTACCGCCGTGAGCGTGCTCGCCACTTCACGCAACTGGCGATTTGAGCGGGTGGGCAGGCTCGCTCAGCCACGTTTGGATGCAACGCTGCATAGGTGGCGGAGCCCGGGGTACGTTGGGGCGGGCGCTGCATACGGGTGGCACTGGAGGCCCGTCGGCGAGGCGGGTCATGGGATCGCGGATCAGGCCCGGGCGCGCTCGTTCCGGGCGGCCGAGTCCGCGATCTGCTGGACGCGACTCGCTCGCGTCTCGGGTCGACCGGCGAGCGCGACCCACGTCAGCGCCATCTTCCGCGCAGAGGGCGGGAAGGCCGCGAAGTGCTCCTCAGCGCGCGGTCGGGCCGCGAGCGCCGCAGCAAGGTCATCGGGGACCTCGAGCCGCTCGACCGAGTCGAGCACCTCCCAGGATCCATTGGCCTTGGCCCGCTCGATCGCCGCCAGGCCCGCGGGCGCCATCAACCCCGCCTCGATCAGCCGCTCGGTCCGTGCCTTGTTCGTCGCCGCCCAGCCGCTTCGTGGCTTCCGCGGCGCGAAGTAGAGCCGGCCCCGATCGTCATCGACGCGGCCGCCGGTGCTGTCGACCCAGCCGAAGCAGAGCGCCTCCTCGACCGCCGCCTCGTAGTCGAGACGAGCGTGGCCGGAGCGGGCGCGCCAGGTCACCAGCCAGGCGCCCGTCGACGTTGCGTGATTCGCCTCCAGCCAGGCGCGCCACGTAACCCGATCGTCGGCCTCGACGTGCGGCGCGTCGTCCAGCCGAGACAACGCCGCTACCTCAGCAGGTCGCGCAGGTCGACGCGACCGTCGTGGCTGTAGACATTGAACCCGTCGCCGCGTAGGAAGCCGATGAGCGTGACGCCGAGCCGATCGGCGAGTCGAACGGCCAGATCCGACGGTGCCGAGACCGCGCAGACCACCGCGACCCCGGCGACGGCGGCCTTCTGGACGATCTCGAAGCTCACCCGACCCGAGACGATGAGGAGCCGGTCCCACAGCGGCAACTGTCGAGCCCGGACCCGCGAGCCGATCAGCTTGTCGAGGGCGTTGTGGCGGCCGACGTCCTCGCGGACCGCAACGAGCCGCCCATCGGTCTCGAACAGCCCAGCCGCGTGCAGTCCGCCGGTCCGATCGAACGCGGCCTGGGCCTCACGGAGCCGGTCCGGCAGGGAGATGATCACGGATCGCGCGACAACCGGCAGGCCCCGCGGCAGCGGCTCGCAACGAACCGCGACGTCGTCGATCGAGGCCTTCCCGCAGATCCCGCAGGAGGCGGTCGCCACGAAGTTGCGCTGGGCGACCGTGGCGGGGTCGAACCGCCGCGCCAGCCGGACCAGGACGCTGTCGTCCGGCTCCGCCATCACACCGGGATCGCCGTATTTCACGGCCAGGACCTCGTTGCCGCGAATGAGGCCTTCGCTCGTGAGGAAGCCGATCGCGAGCTCGTCCTCGTAGCCCGGCGTGCGCATCGTGACGGCGACGCTGACCGGATCCTGGCGCGGCCCGGCCGCCCGGATCTCGAGCGGCTCCTCGCCGACGACGAGATCGTCGCGAACCTCGAGCTCGCTGCCGCGAACGGCGACGATCTTCGTGCTCGTGACGTGGCGGGCCGGCAGCGCCAGATCGAGCTCCGACCGAACGCGGACCCTCGGCTCCTCGGCGGTGCTCACGTTGCCGGGTGCTGGTGCTCCGCCGGGTGCTGGTGATCGTCGGCGTGGCGATGGCGCGCGCCCGAGGCGACGAGCGGCCGCCGATCGGGGCCCTCCTCGACATCGGCGCCGACGGCGACCAGGAGCTTCTCGGAGGCGGCGGCGATCTCGGCGATGGCCGCGTCGAACGCGTCGGCGTTCCGGGCCGACGGCGTCCGAAAGCCGCTGACCTTGCGGACGTACTGGCGGGCGGCCGCCTCGACCTCGCCGGTGGTCGCGGGAACGTCGGTGATGCGCAGGGTCCTGATGCTTCGACACATGCGCGGAGCGTACCAGCAGGCCAGAAAACGACGCCGGTGCGCCCCGGCATCACGGACCCAGCCCGCCGGCCTACCCTGACGAGCTCCAGCCGGTCGTCGTCGAGAACCCCAGGCCGGCGCTCTGGGACGCAACCGGCCCGACCATCGCCCAGGCCGCCGCGACCGCCTGACGGCCTCAGCCGAGCGGCGCGAACCGGGCAGTGAAGTGCCGCAAGGCAGCCGGTGAATCGACGATCCGGAAGCCGCGCAGCGCAGCGGCATGGTCGGCCACCCAGCGGACGACCTCGATCGCGTAGTCGACGTGGCTCTGGGTGTATGTCCGGCGCGGGATCGCAAGCCGGACGAGGTCCATCGGCCCGGCAGTCTCGGTGCCATCCGGGTGGAGTCCGAACATGACCGTCCCGATCTCGCAGCCGCGGATGCCGCCCTCCCGATAGAGCGCGACGGCCAGGGCCTGGCCGGGGTACTCGAGGGGCGGGATGTGGGGGAGCAGCGCCCGAGCGTCGAGATAGATCGCGTGCCCGCCGAAGGGCTTGACAAGCGGCACGCCAGCGCTGTCGAGCGCCTCGCCGAAGTACGCCGTGGAACGAATCCGATAGCGCAGGTAGTCCTCGTCGACCACCTCGCGCAGGCCCTGGGCGATCGCTTCGAGGTCGCGGCCGGCGAGACCGCCATAGGTCGGGAACCCTTCGGTCAGAATCAGCACGTTCCGGCACTGCTCGGCGAGCCGGTCGTCGTTCATCGCGAGCCAGCCGCCGATGTTGGCGAGCCCGTCCTTCTTCGCCGACATCGTCATGCCGTCGGCCAGCGAGGCCATCTCGCGCACGATCTCGGGCACGGATCGCTCGGCCTGACTCGGCTCCCGGAGCTTGATGAACCACGCGTTCTCGGCAAAGCGGCAGGCATCGAGGAACAGCGGGACCCCGTGAGCGTCGCAGACGGTCCGGACCGCGCGCAGGTTCTCGAGCGAGACAGGCTGGCCGCCGCCGGAGTTGTTCGTCACGGTCACGAAGACGACAGGCACCTGGCCGGCGCGTTCGTCCAGCAGGCGATCGAGCGCGTCGATGTCCACGTTGCCCTTGAACGGATGGACGAACGCCGGATCGCGGCCCTCGGGGATCACGAGGTCGAGGGCTTCGGCGCCGGTGAACTCGACGTTCGCTCGCGTCGTGTCGAAGTGGGTGTTGTTCGGGATCGTCTTGCCGGGTCCGCCCACGACCGAGAACAGGATCTTTTCGGCGGCGCGGCCTTGGTGCGTCGGGATTACGTGCTTGAACGGAAACAGGTTCTGCACGCTTTCCAGGAAGGCGAACCACGATGGCGATCCGGCGTAGCTCTCGTCGCCGTGCTGGATCGCCGCCCATTGGTCCCGGGACATCGCGCCGGTTCCCGAGTCCGTGAGCAGGTCGATCAGGACGTCATCGGCGTGGAGATTGAAGAGGTTCCAGCCGGCCGATTTGAGCGCCGCCTCGCGCTCCGGAACCGTGGTCAGCCGAATGGGCTCCACCGAGTGGATGCGAAATGGCTCGATGATCGTGCGCCAGCGATCCACCGGGAGAGGATATCGGGCCGGCGGCCTACGAGGCGCTACCCCGAGGTCTGCGAGGCGCTCGCCGAGCCCCGAGGCGCTACGCAAGCCCGGAGGCGCTACGCGAACCGCCAGTAGATCGGGCCTGTGTAGCAGTGGTCGAGGGCGCGACAGAGGCCGCCGGTCAGGTCCCACTGTCGACCGGTCACGTATGGGCCGCGATCGACGACTGGGACGGTGATCGTTCGGCCGTTCGCGGGGTTGCGGAACGTGATGCGGGTCCCACATGGGAGCGTCCGGTTGGCCACCCCGAGCAGTGATGTCGTGAGGGCATAGCCGCAGGCGGTTCGGTGACCGTAGAAGCCCGGTCCGTACCAGCTCAGCTCGGGGTCGTAGATCCACGTACTCGAGATCCCGACCGGGGCCAGAGGCTGCCGGACGACGGGTCGCCCTGCGGCGGAGCGGGCGAACTGAGGTTCGGTCAGGACCGAGCCCGGAGCGAGGGTTCCGTCGGAGCGCGAGGATTGATCAAAGGGCTGAGGCGTCATCATCGTTCCAGCGTCCACCTGGACGGATCGGAAAGCGCTCCGATCGATGGTGATCTCGGGCGTGGGTGCTCGAGATCCTGCCACTCCTGGTACGGCGACCGAGGCAAGCACCGCGATGAGCGCAGCGCCGACGACGCCTCGGGGAGGTCGCACGTCTGCGGCAAGGGTAACCGCTCGACGCTGAAGCCGTCCAGCGGCCCAATCGCGGCCCTCGCGCCGGGCGTTATCAATCGCGTGACAATATGGGGGTGGTGAGCCTTCGAACCCTGCCGCTCGACCGATCCGTGCCGCTCGACCGATCCCTGCCGCTCGAACGATCCCTGCAGCTCGATGGGCCCCTCGACCTGAGCGGCACGCTGAGGCTGCTCCATCGGGGTCCCTGGGATCCGACGATACGCCTATCGGCCGGCGGCATGGAGCGGGCGTGCACCACGCCCGATGGGATCGGCGCCATCCGCGTTCGCCTCGCCGGCGCCGCCCTGCGCGCCGAGGCCTGGGGTCCCGGCGCCGATCGGCTCCTGGACGGCCTCCCGGCGTTCCTTGGCCTGGACGACGACCCGTCCGGCTTCGAGCCGCGGCTCCATCCGCGGGTGGCCGACCTTGCCCGACGCCGGCCCGGGCTTCGCCTCGGGCGGACGACGGCGGTCTTCGAGGCGCTTGTGCCGGCCGTCCTGGAGCAGCGGATCACGGGGCTCGAGGCGTTCCGAGCCTACCGGCGGCTGATCATGACCTATGGGGAGCGCGCGCCGGGCCCCACCGGGCTCTGGGCGCCCCCGAGCGCCGCCGTCATCGCGAGCCTGCCCTCGTTTGCTTTCCCGCCCCTCGGGATCGAGCCGCGTCGGGGCGCGCTGCTCAAGCGGATCGCGAGCGACGCCGGGCGACTCGAAGCCATCGCCGAGCGCGCGCGGCGACCGGGAGCCGGCGGGGCCGGCGCGGCCGACCTCGCCGCCCGCTTGCGCGGCTACACCGGCATCGGGCCGTGGACCGCCGCCGAGGTGACGGCACGGGCCCTCGGCGATCCTGACGCGGTGAGCGTCGCGGATGCCCATCTGTCCAATCTCGTGGCGTTCGCGCTGGCCGGCGAGCCGCGCGGCACGGATGCGCGAATGTTGGAGCTCCTCGCGCCGTGGGCCGGCCATCGGCAACGCGTGATCCGCCTGCTGGAGTCCTCGGGGATTGCGGCGCCGCGCTACGGCCCCCGTATTCCGCCACGCGATCTCCGGGAGCTCTCGCGGCGGGCTTGAGCCGGAGCGCTATCGTGGGCCCATGCCGCGCCAGATGCCAACGTTCACGAAATCATCGCCGGGGCTCGTCGAGCGATATCGGGCGGTCCTCGATCGCCACGCGGCCCCCGACATCACCCGCAGGCAGATGTTCGGCTATCCCTGTGCCTGGATCGGCGGAAACATGGTCAGCGGGCTCTTCGCCGACGACTGGTGGGTCCGCGTGAGCGAGCCGGACCGTGAGCGGCTCCTCGAGCTGCCCGGCGCCCATCCGCTCGAAGTCATTCCGGGCAAGGCGATGGGCCGCTCGGTCGTGCTCCCGGGCGACGTCGTGGCAAGCGACGCCGACCTCGACGCCTGGCTCGAGCGAGCGATCGAATTCACCCGAACGCTCCCGCCGAAGAAGAAGTAGTCCGCCGCCGCTGCGATGCCTGGCGCGCCTCCGCGCGACGTCGAGCTACGGCTGAGCGACGGAGAACGTGTCGCATCCGCCCGTGGTGCCCTGGCTGAAGCCCTGCTGGAACCAGTGCGTCCGCTGGGCCGCGGACCCGTGGGTCCAGGTGTCCTGGTGGATCTGGCCGGTCGTCTGCTCCTGGATTCGGTCGTCACCGACGGCCTGCGCAGCGTTGATCGCGTCCTGAACGTCGGCCTGGGTGATCGATTCGACATTCGCCTGATCCGGCTGAGCCCAGACCGAGTGGGCCCACACGCCAGCAAGGCAATCGGCCTGCAGCTCGAGCCGGATTGAGATGTCGTTCGCACTCGACGGGTCCGACTGCTGCCGGGCGTTCGCGTCGTCCATGATCCCGAGCGCGTCCTGGACGTGGTGGCCGAACTCGTGGGCGATCACATACGCCTCGGCGAACAGGCCGGGAGCGCCGAACCGCGTCTTGAGCTCGTCGAAGAAGGCGGTGTCGAGATACACCTTCTGGTCGGCCGGGCAGTAGAAGGGACCCGTCGAGGCGGTCGCGGCGCCACAGCCGCTCTGCGTCTGACCGGTGAAGAGCACGAGGACCGTCTGCGGATAGGACTGCCCGGTGCTCGAGAAGCGATCGGTCCAGAAGCCCTGTACGTCCACCGTGACCGAGTTCACGAACTGGGCGGTCGTGTCGTTGGGATCGAGGGAGACCAGCGGGCCGCCGCCGGGCGCCGACGCGCCGCCGAGGCCACCGAGGCCCCCGGAGCCGCCACTGCCGTTGAGCACGCCGCTGAAGACGAGGAACAGGACCAGGATCACGATGCCGCCCAGGCCACCGCCGACTGGGAGCGGGATGCCACCCGAGCCCAGGCCGCCGGAACCGAGGCCGCCCAGGCCGCCGAGGCCCCCGAGCCCGCCGGAGCCGCGGCGGTCCTCGACCTGGTTCTGGGACGACGGTCGCCAACGCATATCCGCCTACTTATCGCCGAGCGGGGGTCCCACGAACGTCATCGCCAGCCTCCATACCGTCAACGCCACGTGCAAGCCGACTCGTCAGGCGGGACCGCGAGAAGGGTCGGGCGCTTGCCGCGTCATCGCCGCGGGGTCGATCAACCGGTCGAAGTCGGCATTGCTCACGTAGCCCAGGCTGATGGCCGCGGCCTTGAGATTCGTGCCTTCATGGTGGGCCTTCTTGGCGATCTCGGCGGCCTTGTCGTAGCCGATGGCCGGCGTCAGCGCCGTCACGAGCATCAGGGAGTTGGCGACGTGCTCCTCGATCCGCTCGCGATCGGCCTCGAGGCCTTCGACGCAGTGCTCGCGGAAGCTGCGGCAGCCGTCGCTCAGGAGCTCGATGCCGTGCAGAAGGTCGTGGGCGATGATCGGCTTGAAGACGTTCAGCTCGAAGTTGCCCATCGAGCCCGCGAACCCGATCGCGGCGTCGTAGCCCATGACCTGGACGCAGACCATCGTGAGCATCTCGCTCTGGGTTGGATTCACCTTGCCCGGCATGATCGAGGACCCCGGTTCATTCTCCGGTAGCCGCAGCTCCCCGAGGCCCGCCCGGGGCCCCGAGCCGAGCCAGCGGATGTCGTTGGCGATCTTCATGAGGCTCGTTGCGAGCGTTCGGATCGCCCCGGAGGCCGCGACCTCGGCCTCCTGGCCCGCGAGCGCTGCGAACTTGTTCGGCGCGCTGACGAACGGCAGGTCGGTCAGCCTGGCGATTCGGTCGGCGACGAGGTCGGCGAACTTCGGATCGCTGTTGAGGCCCGTGCCCACGGCCGTCCCGCCGAGCGCGATCTCGTAGAGGGCGGGCAGCGCGGCCTCGATGCGATCGATGCCGCCGTCGAGCTGGGCGACATAGCCGCTGAACTCCTGGCCGAGGGTAAGCGGCACCGCGTCCTGAAGGTGCGTCCGGCCGATCTTGACAATGTCCGCGAACTCGTCCCGCTTCACCTCGAGCGCCGCACGCAGCCCACGGACCGAGGGCAGCAGGTCCTCCCCGATGGCCATCGCGACGGCGAGGTGCAGCGCGGTCGGAAACGTATCGTTGCTCGACTGGCTGCGGTTCACGTCGTCGTTGGGGTGGACCGGCACCTTGCCGCCCCGGGTGCCGGTCGCAAGCTCGTTTGCCCGCCCGGCGATGACCTCGTTAGCGTTCATGTTCGACTGGGTCCCGGACCCGGTCTGCCAGACTCGCAGCGGGAACTCCGCGTCCAGCACGCCCGCGCCCACTTCGTTCGCGGCCGCGGCGATGAACTCCAGCTTCTCG
>JBBQTO010000051.1:0-13768 GCA_038234575.1 Candidatus Limnocylindrales bacterium | reverse complement strand
TTCCCGATCGACGGCGCGACGGCCGAGGAGGTCCTGCTTGCAGCCGACCGGGCCTGCTTCGTCGCCAAGCGCGACGGTGGCGGCCGGGTTGCGACGGCGGCCGAAGGGCTGGCCCTCGCCGGCGAGCTCACGCTCCAGACGCCGACCCCGATCGATCCGCTCCCGAGCACGCCGGCCTGACGGGACGCCCACCGGAGCGCGAATTCCGAATCGCGATCGTTACGCCCGCCGCAGCAGCGTGCCGCCGAGCCGCGTCAGACTCGCCACATGACCCAAAAGCCACGATCGACTGGCGGCCCGGCGCTCTCGCGCGCCTTCGGCTCGCCCTGGATCACCGCGGGGCTCGCCCTCGTCGTCGTGCTCCTCGCCACCGCAGCCCTCGTTCTGACGAACGTCATCAGCTCGCCCGGCTCCAGCCCAGTCCCACAAAGCCCATCACCCCAGCCCGCTACCACACCGACCCTTGGGCCCACCGGGCCGACGCCCGAGCCGACCTTTACCCGCCCCACGCCGAGCCCAGAGCCGTCGTTCATGAGCTACGTCGTGCGGGGTGGCGACTCACTGACGTCGATCGCGAAGCGATTCCGGACGACGGCCCGGAGCATCGCCTGGTGGAATCGCGGGACCTATCCGAGCCTCGATCCCGAATCGCCCGGCTACCGGCCGGACCGGATCGTTCCCGGCTGGATCCTCGTCGTGATGCCGGGGGTCACGGTCGACGAGAACAACCCGCCCACGCCAAGCCCGGCGCCGACGCCTGGCGCGACCCCTGCCTCGACTGCGCCGACCGCAACACTTCCAAGTGCAGCTCCAACGACCGCGCCCGGCGCCCCGGCGCTGGTCATCTCGCACGGTGCCCGAAGCTCCGCAATGATCGCCCTCACGTTCGACATGGGCGGTCGCCTTGACCCGGCGGTGCAGATCATCCAGTGGCTGGTCGACCACCACGTCCACGCCACCCTCTTTCCGACCGGCGCAGCGGGCTCGACCGAGACGCTCGGCCGGGAGGCGCTTACCCTTGCCTCAGCGCACCCGGAGCTCTTCGGTATCGGCAACCATTCTTGGAGTCATCCCAACTTCACCACATTGACCGCGGCCGAGATGGCCGACCAGCTGGATCGCTGCGAGACCGCGATCGAGCCCATCGCCGGTCAAACCTCGAAGCCCTGGTTCCGGCCGCCGTACGGCGCGTGGACGTACCCGGTCCGGGCCGCCGTCGGGCTGGCGGGCTATCGCTACCTCGTCATGTGGGACGTGGACACAATCGACTGGCGAGCGATCGCCGACGGCGGCCCGACCACGACCGACATCGTCGCCAAGGTGACAACGAAGGCCCAGGGCGGCTCGATCGTGCTGATGCATCTCGGCGGCTGGAACACGCTGGACGCTCTGCCCGGCATCCTCGCCGCTCTCCTGTCGAAGGGCCTCGAGCCCGTCACGCTCGGGGAGATGTTCGGGACGTAGGACGCGCCCTGGCGCACGCCTCAGAGCCGATGGGCCGCGATGATCCGCTCGAGGAACCGCTGCGTCCGGGGCTCGGTCGGTGCGGCGAAGATGGCGTCGGGTGGCCCCTGCTCGAGGATCACGCCACCATCGAGGAAGCAGACCCGGTCCGCCGTCTCGCGGGCGAAGCCCATCTCGTGGGTGGCGATCACCATCGTCATCCCGCCTGCGGCAAGCTCCCGAATCACCTCGAGGACCTCGGCGATCAGCTCCGGGTCGAGCGCGCTCGTGACCTCGTCAAAGAGCATCAGCTCCGGCTGCATCGCGAGCGCCCGCACGATCGCGACCCGTTGTTGCTGGCCGCCCGAGAGGCGATCCGGGAAGTCGTCGCGTTTGTCGAGGAGCCCGAATCGCCCGAGCAGCGCCTCCGCTTGGGCGGTGGCCTCGTCCCGTGAGCGGCCGAGGACCCGGATCGGCGCGAGCGTGATGTTGCCGAGGACGCTCATGTGGGGAAACAGGTTGAAGGCCTGGAACACGATCCCGATCCGGCGCCGAACGCGGTTCACGTCGACACCCGGTGCCGTGATGTCATCGCCTGCGAGCGTGATCCGGCCGGCCTCGATCGGCTCGAGGAGGTTGAGGCAGCGGAGAAGCGTCGACTTGCCGGAGCCCGACGCACCGATCAGGCAGACGACCTCGTGAGGCCGGACCTCGAGATCGATGCCGCGCAGCACCTCGAGCGATCCGAACGACTTCCAGAGCCCCTCGACCCGGACCGCGGCGGTATCGGCCATCAGGCGTTCGACCGCGCGCCGCGCGACCGATCGCGAGCGACCAGCCAGTCGGTGAGCCGCGCGAGGGGGATCGTCAGCACGAGGAAGACGAGGGCCGCCCCGAGGTACGGCGTGAAGTTGAAGAGCGCGGACTGATTGATCTGGGCGGTCCGGAAGATCTCGACGACGCCCACGAACGACACGAGCACCGTGTCCTTCTGGAGGCCAATGAAGTCGTTGAGCAATGGCGGGATCACCCGCCGGACGGCCTGCGGCAGGATCACGAATCGGAGCGCCTGCAGCTGCGACAGGCCGAGTGACCGAGCCGCGGCGGCCTGGCTCGGGTGAATCGACTCGATCCCGGCCCGGTAGACCTCGGAGACGTATGCCGAGTAGAGCAGCGTGAGTGCGACCACGGCCCAGAAGAACGGATCAGCGGGGACGCCGGGAATCAGAAGGCCCGGAATGCCGAACCCGAGGATGTAGATGATGAGAATTCCGGGAAGGGCGCGAAACAGGTCCGTGTAGACGATCGCGAGGACCCGGACCGGAAAGAAGACCGGGCCGGGCAGGCTGCGCAGGACCGCGATCACCAACCCGACCACGAGGATCAGGACCTCGGCGATCAGGAACAGTTGCACGTTGGTCCCGAATGCGGCAACCATCCCGGGCAGCGACGCAGAGAACACGTCCGCATCGAAGAAGCTCCGCTGGATCTCCGTCCAACCCGGCGCATTGACGACGACCCAGCTCAGGGCACCGAAGAAGACGATCGTGCTGACGAGCGCGACCAGGATCGGCTTCCGGCGGCCCTCGCGCGTTCGCCGAGGCGGGCGCGGCCCGGCCATCGCTCGCCTCCGGAGCCAGTTGCCTACTTCAGCTCGGGCGCTCCCTGGGAGGTGATCCACTGGGTGACGATCGCGGCGAGCGAGCCATCGCCTTTGATCGCGGCGATCGCCCCATTCACGCACGCGGTGAGCGGGCTGTGGAGATTCAGCACGATGCTGAAATGCTCGACCGTGCCGCCGGCCGTTGGCAGGGACCCGACGATGGTCCCGTCGTGCAGCTGCTGCGAGCTCGCATAGAACGCCGTCGGGAGGTCGACGACGACGCCGTCGATCTGGCGCGCATTCACGGCGGCGATCGCCGCGTCGAGCGTGTCGTATACCGATGGCGCCCTGGTCGGCTTGATGTCGCTGACGATGTACTGGTAGCTCGTCGTTCCGACGGGTGCGCCGAGCTTGAACGCCGCGAGTCCGGCGACGGTCGTGACCTTCGAGATCGCGTTGGCCTTCAGGCCGATGACGGCCTGGTTGAGGTCGAAATAACCGTCGGACAGGTCGACGGCCTTGGCCCGATCCGCGCTGTACGAGACCTGGCTCAGATAGAGGTCGAACTGCTTCGGGGCGGGCTGGATCGCGTTGTTGAAGGGCACCGGCTTCCAGACGACCTGGTCATTCGTAAATCCGAGAGCCTTGGCGACGGCGTACCCAGTTGCGGCCTCGAGGCCCTTGCCGTTTGTCGGATTGCCGAGCGCCCAGACCGAGCCGGCGGGCTTCGGAGCGGTGGCCTGGAAATAGGGCGGGAAGGCCGGGTTGTCGGCACCGATCGTGAGCTTGCCGGCCGTGAGCGTCTTGAGGTTCGCGGCCGCACAGGCGTCCGGAGTCGGGCTCGGGCCGTCGGTCTCGGTAGACGTGGCCACAGCGGTCGGGGCGATGGACGGAGCGATGGAGGCCCCGGCGCCGCAACCCATGAGGGCCATCGCCAGGACGATCGGCACGACGACGACTGACCGGATGCTCGGGCGCATGACACTCCTCCAAGGGCCGCGATCGTTCCTCCCGGGACCGCGCGAGTCTGGGAGTGTACCCGAGGCCCGCTCGGCAGCGCGATCGGCGAGGGGCCTCAGGTCGGCTCGATCGGCGCGAGGCCTCAGGCCCGTTCGATCCGCACGCCCCGGCCGGCCTCGACCCCGAGCGCCTCCGCCGCGCTCGTTTGGTTGCGGCCGAGCGCGAGCTGGCCCGATGAATCCACGTAGAGGAGCCCAGCACCCGTCGAGATCGCGCCGAACGTCCGGGCGAAGGTCGCGTGCTCGACCACCGCGCCGCTTTCACCGGAATCGTTCTCGAGCTGGGCCCGCACGGCCATGCCGGGCGCGACCTCGCCCAGTGCGCGAGCGAGGTCCTCCGAGGTCGCCCCGAGTCGGATATTCCCGAACGAGTCCACGTAGATCGCGACCGTGTCGAGCCCGCCATCCCGGATCGCCGGCGGCGGGAATCGGAGGTCGACCAGCGATCCGGCGTCGACGACCGGCCCCACGGCGGCGAAGTCCCCGCCAAGCGCGAGGTGGCCGGCCATCGGCGCGAAGATATCGCGGCCGTGGAAGGTCGCGCTCTGCTTGGGGAGCAGCCAGCTCGGGCTCGCAAGCAGCCGGACCGCCTCGATGCCCCCGAGCCGATCCGCTGCCGCGGACAGCAGGCCGTTGTCCGGGCCGATGAGGACGTCGCCCCGCTTGGTCAGGATGCCGATCGGGCGGCGGTCCGTGCCAACGCCGGGGTCGACGACCGCCACGTGCACGCCGACCGGCATCCACGGCACTGCAGTCCAGAGCAGATACGCGCCGTCGCGAATCGCGAACTTCCGGACCGAGTGGCTGATGTCGACAATCTGGGCGTCCGGCGCGATCGAGAGCATCACACCGCGGCAGATCGCGGCGGCGCCGTCCGCGCCGAAGTCGGTCAGGAAGCTGATAAAGGGCCGCGTCACGCGACGGATGGTAGACGCCGAAACGGCGCCCGAACGAGTCGGACGCCGTCCCGGTGGTTGTTGCGACCCGAGGGGAGGAGAGTCCTCGGATCGCGGGGAAGTCAGGAGGTCTGGGAGCTGGTCGGCGAAGCGATCCGGTTGCGCCTCGGGGCCGTTCGTGTTCGCCGGAGCTCGTCAGCGCGCCGCCGGACGATCGCCTCGACCTCGGCAACGGTCCAGCGAATGCCCGCGCTGTGGAGACCGCTGAGGTGTGCGGTGACGTTCGCCGCCTCGCCGGGCTCGAGTCCTCGAAGGAGGAGCGCCCGATAGGTGGCTCGGATCTCGCTGTTGCGGCGGTCGTCCATCGGTTCGCTGACGCCCATCTCCGGCCCGATCCCGGCCAGGAAGCCCTGTCCGGTTCGGTGTGGCGATGGTGGGTCCGGGGCGGTGCAGTCGCGATGACCCGGGGGTACCAGGGCCACCAGTACTTGCGGCTATCCTCGATCGGTGGAGGAGCGCGAGCCCGCGAAGCGCGACCGGACGGCCCGCCTGATGCGGGTGACGAGCCTGCTGGCTGCGCATCCAGCCGGGATGCGGCCCGGCGAGATCGCCGAGCGCCTCGGGATGTCCGTCCGGAACGTCTATCGGGACCTCCACGCGCTCGAGGGCGAGGTCGGGCTGCCGACCTGGTCCGAGGGCGGTCGCTGGGGCATCCTCGAGTCGGCGTTCCTGCCGCCGCTCAAGCTGACCCTGTCCGAGGCGATGGCCGTCTTCCTGGGGGCAAGGTTGATGGTCCGCTACGCCGACAAGTACGACCCTGATCTCGCCTCAGCCTTCGAGAAGCTCGCCGCCGGCCTGCCGGAGACGCTTCGCGAGCACGTCGCTCGAACGCTCGACATCCTCCAAGACGCACAGCTCGACCCGCACTTCATCGAGCACGTCCGGCAGCTGACGCGGGCCTGGGCGGAGCGGCGGGTCGTCGAGATCGAATACGAGGCTGCCGCCTACGAGGGCCGCCGCGGAGAGCGGAGCAGGCGAGTCGTCCGGCCGTGGCTGATCGAGCCGTCGCTCCAGACGCACGCCCTGTACCTCATCGGCTGGGACGAGGACCGGGCCGGGATGCGGACGTTCAAGATCGAGCGCATCCGGGGCGTGAGCGTCACGCCGAGGGGGTTCGAGCTGCCGGAGGAGGGCGCGCTGGAGCGGGATCTACGCCGCGGCTGGGACATCATCTCCGACCAGGATCCCGTCGAGGTCGTGCTCCGCTTCTCGCCAACGATCGCCGATCGGGTGCTCGAGACAACCTGGCATCCCCTGCAGCGGACCGAGCGCCAGGGCGATGGGTCGCTGATCTGGCGGACGACGGTGAGCGGCGTGATCGAGATCCGGCTGTGGATCCTCTCCTGGGGCGAGGATGTCGAGGTGATTGAGCCGGCCGAGCTGCGCCAGCAGGTCCGGGCCATCCACGAGCACGCCGCCGCGCTCTACCGAAGCTGACCGGTTGATCGGGTAGGCTACGTAGACAACGAGTCCCACCCGGTCCATCTCACCGGGGGACCATCGCGCCAGTGACTTGCGGCCTGTCCGCCCCTACGGTTTGAGCCATGGAACCTCGTCACGCCCACGCCCGCGTCCCCGCGATCGGCCATCTCGTGCTGGCCATCGTCGTGTCCGTCGTCGTCCTGGGCGGGTTCACGCCGATCTCCGCACCGGGGCAGGTTCGAGCCGGGACGGCCGAGACGATGGAGTCCCACCTCGTCGGCTGGATCAACTCGAGCCGGGCAAAGCTGGGACTGCACGCCCTCCGGGTGCATCCCGGCCTCACCCAGCTCGCCGGCGACCGAGCGGCCACGATGGCCCGGACGGGCGTCCTCAGCCACACGATCGCGGGCTGCCTGTCGTGCTCGTTGTCGGCGCGCGGGATCCAGTGGTACAGCGATGGCGAGGTTATCGCCGAGAACACCTATCCCTGGGGCGATCAATCGGCCCTCGCGCTCTTCAACTGGTGGAAGGGCAGCTCGATGCATTGGGGCCTGCTCATGAGCCGGACGTTCAACTACCTGGGGGTGGGGGTCGGGTACCGGAGCTCGAACCGGATGACATTCGGTTCGGTGGTCCTGACCGAATCCGTCGACCAGACGAGGGGCTGGTCTCACATGGCCTCCGGGAGCGCCAGCGGCACGACCGTCGCGTGGTCGTGGTCGGGCGGCGACCTCTGGCTCCAGACGCACACGGCGGGGCTGCGCAACTTCGACGTCGAGTACCGGCTGGACTACGGCACCTGGAGCCTCATTAGGAGCGGCACGACGGCCCGCTCCCTCTCACTCACGGGCCGCGCCAACGGCCACCATTACTCCGTCCGGGTCCGGTCCCGCGACTGGCGCGGAAACGTCTCGGGCTGGAGCGCGGAGATCTCCGTCTGGGTCCGATGACGCGTGGCGCGCGTGCGCCGCGATCTGGCACGCCTCTATCCTGACCGCGTGGCGCGACACCCCTTCGCCGCCGTCAACCTCATCAGCGACCCGATCCACGGCTACGTCGAGCTCACGAAGCGGCTCTCGCGGGAGGAATCGACCGGCACCGGCCTGCCCGACGAGGACGTCGCCGAGGACGACCTGCTCGACACGGCCTGGCTCCAGCGGCTGCGTCGGATCAGCCAGCTTCAGAGCGCTCGGTGGGTGTTTCCGACCGCCGAGCATTCCCGCTTCACACACGGGCTCGGGGTCATGCATCTCGCCGGACAGTGGGCGCGGACGCTGTATCCATCGCTGGGAGCTGCGCTCCCGGGGCTGGCGCCTGGCCAGTCCATCCCCTCGGAGGGGCTCGTCGTCGAGACGCTGCGGGTCGCGGGCCTCCTCCACGACGTCGGCCACGGGCCGTTCGCCCACTTCTTCGATGAGCGCGTGCTTGCCGCCTTCCCAGCCCCCCAGGATGCCCGTCGCGGAAGTGGGAAGCGCCTCTCCCACGAGGACCTCAGCCAGCTGATCATCGAGCAGGAGCTCGGGCCGCTCGTTCGCGGCCTCCGCCGGGCCCCGGGCGCCGTGCCCGAGCGAGATGCGTTCGCGGACGGCGAGGCGATCGACCCGCGGTGGGTCTCCTTCCTCGTCTCGAAGCCGGCCCTCGCGGACCCGGCGATGCCAGCCTGGGTCCGTCTCCTCCAGCCGCTCCTGTCGGGCGTCTTCACGGTCGACAACCTGGATTACGTCCAGCGCGACGCCTTCTTCACCGGCGTTCGCGTCGGGATCGACGTGGAGCGGCTACGGCGCTACGCGTTCATCTCGGAGCGGGGGCTGACGCTGTTTGAGCCGGGCGTCGCGGCCCTCGAGGGCTTCCTGAACGCCCGGCTCCTGCTCTACCAGGCGGTCTACTTCCATCGAACGGTCCGGGCGATCGACCTCGATCTCGGCGAGGTCTTCGAGCCGTCGATCCACGCCCTCTTCGGGAGCGACTCGCCGGCCGGCCGGCTCCCCGGCTATGCCGACCTCGACGAGTACGCGCTTCTCCACCAGGCGGCCCGCTGGGCCCGCGGCGAGGACGTCCTGGCGGCGGGCGGCCGGGCCACGTCCGGCGACGGTCGCGTGTCCCCCGCCGTTGCCGACGGCTGGCGCGGCATCCTCCTGCGGCGCCCGGGATGGCGCGCCGAGGCTGAGCTGCGCGCGACCTACGAGGAGGGCGACTTCCCGGACACCGAGCTCGCATCCCTCCAGCCGCCGGGCGACCAAGCGGCCGTCATCGATCTCGCGATCGTCGACTCGCGGCCCGCGGCGGACGGCGCCCTGGCGATCGAGTCCCGGGACGGCGGGCCGATCGCCCTGCGCGACGCGCTGTCGCGGATTCCCGGGTTCGCCCTGATCGCGCGGCGGTACCGACGCACCTGAGTGTCCCCAGCCCTCGTCAGGATCAATGGCCGTCGCCGGCGCCCCAGCCCCACGTGTTGAACCCAACCTTCGGGTCGGGCAGGACGAGGAGCGGATCGATCCGGGCGATCTCGCCCGCCGGGACCAGGGCACGCTGGACGATCGTCGGATCCGTCGCGAAGCGCCCGGTGGCCTCCGGGTTGAAGAGGCCGTAGTGGAGGTGGCAGCCGCTGGCATGGCCGGTCGAGCCTTCGGTGCCGAGGAAGTCGCCGGCGCGGACGACCTGGCCGACCTTCGCGACGATCCGATGGAAGTGAGCATAGATGCTGCGATAGCCATTGCCGTCGTCGATGACGACGATGATCGCCAACGTGCCCCACAGGTGGCGCAGGTTCAGGCGGGCGTAATACGCGGTGAGATTCCCGATCCAGCCGAGGGCGGCATCCGATCGCCGGCCGGCGGCGATGACCCTGCCGCCATGGGCGGCGGCGATGTAGGCACCGCAGAAGCTGGCGATGTCGATGCCGTCGTGGAACCGCTGGCCGGCGACGACGAACGTGCCGCCGGCCGCCGGCCCGAACGCCTGCGTGATCCGGGCGTGCTCGAGCGGCCAGCGGTAGCCGGTCAGGCTGGCCGGTGGCGCGGCGGTCGGCACGACCGCATCCGGGCGATCGCCGAGTGGATCGATCGGCGGGGCCTTCGCGGTGGCGCGTGCGGTCTCGGCCTGGCCCGGGGCGAGGGGCCCCGACTCCGTCGCCCAATCGACGGTCGTCGTGGTCGCGGCGCCGCCTGGCACGAACCGGCCGACGAGCAGCGCCACCACGACGATCGTGATGACGGCACCGACGAAGCGCCGGGGTCTGGCCAGGATGCGGGGCGGGCGACCAGTCAGGCTCGAGTGAGCGGCGGTGGTCCGATGGGCGTGGGAGACGTGCCGCCGGGACCCTCGGAGCCTCATCGGCCCTCAGCCTAGCTGATGCGCCTGGCCCGGGATGGCCTGCCAGGGACCACG
Organism: Candidatus Limnocylindrales bacterium; assembly: GCA_038234575.1. GTDB lineage: Bacteria > Chloroflexota > Limnocylindria > Limnocylindrales > CSP1-4 > UBA5189. Next base: position 3,938 of record JBBQTO010000051.1, on the reverse strand, counting down.
TCAGCGCATCACGTCCGCGCGACGATCTCGCCGTCCCGCAGCTCGATGATCCGGTCCGCGACATCCATCATCGCCTTGTCATGGGTCGCCACGATGGCGGTGATTCCCTCCGAGGCGACGACCGAGCGCAGCATCGACATGGTCCGGTGGCCGGTCTCGAGGTCGAGCTGGCCGGTCGGCTCGTCGGCCAGGAGCAGCGTCGGTCGATTCGCGAGCGCACGAGCGATCGCGACGCGCATCCGATGGGTCACCACGTGCCAGAGGCCGAGGAAGCGAAGCAGTGCGTCGTCCTCCCAGGCAGGGCATCGCCGATCGGGGTCAGTGACAGTACGTCTCAACGGCGGGAAAGGTTCCGAGGGAGCCCTATCCTCCGAGCGAGGAGGAAACCCGATGCCCGATACGGTCCGCTTCTGGCTGCACGTCGAGGGTGCCGCCGCGCTCGTCGCCGGGGCCGCGCTGTACCGCTCGCTCGGTGGCGACTGGCTCTGGCTCGTGCCACTCCTGCTGGTGCCGGACGTCTCGATCGTAGGCTACGCGTTGGGCCCTTCGACCGGTGCCTTCATCTACAACCTCGTCCACAACTGGGCAGTCGGGCTCGCCCTGATCGGCCTGGGCCTGGGGCTGCCCTCGACGCCGATCGAGATCGCCGGCGCGGTCCTCGTAGCCCACGTCGGGCTGGACCGGCTGGCCGGCTTCGGCCTCAAGCACCCCATCGCGTTCAGGGACACGCACCTGCAGCGAGCTTGATTGGCGTGGGCCTGGCCGGGACCTACCTGGCGCGCATCCGGTTGTTCTTCGGGTCGTGTGTCAGCTCGGCGAGCCCGAGGGCCTCGAGGAGCGGCGGCATGTACATCCCGAATCGGCCGCGGTAGCCCTTACGCAGGCCATACCAACCGCCCACTGGGTTGCTCTCACTGCGGCCCCAGGCCTCGACGGTCCCGTCGGCCGCGGGCTTCTGCTCGTCGGCCGCGCCGAGCGGCATCCAGTCGCCATGCGCCTTGAGCATGGCGTGGAGGTCATCGATGGCCCGCAGGTCGTATTTGAGCGTCGTACTGCCGACCTGGCAGGCGATCGCGGTGTCGTCGCGGTACATCGTGTAGTCGGACGTGCCCGGCGGGGTCTTCAGGACCCACGGATCCGCCTTCGTGCCGCTTCCGCTAGCCATTCGTGCCTCCCCGCCAGTATGGGCCGCCCGATCGGGACCAGATCGCGCCCACCCTCCCGAACAATACGCCGATGCCGGAGGCCGGGATCGCCTGCGTTACCCTGTCGCTTCGCGCGCCCGTAGCTCAGCGGATAGAGCATCTGGCTTCGGACCAGAGGGTCGGGGGTTCGAGTCCCTCCGGGCGCGCCATTGCCAGACAAGAGGCTCAAGGTCCGGCCAGCGGGGCAGTCGCCCCAGATGTTGGCGTGGCAATGTCACCCGGATGGCGTGACGCGAGCAGCAACGCTCAAACAGCCTGCTTCTCCCTCCGCAAGCTGACGCCAAACACGATCCAGCCCACGCCGAAGAGCAGATCAGCCATCACGCCGAAGATCCGGTAGCCGCCAACCGGGTCAGTGGCCGCAACAGGCACCAATGCCCATCCAAACGAAAGTGCGAGCAAGAGACCCATCACCAACAATGCCACCCGACTCGATCGCCCCACGGCGGGGTTCTGTCGATTGCCGAGCGCTACCAAGGTGAGCCCAATCGCGGTGACTGGCAACAAGAAGGGTGGCGCCAGGGCGAAGGTGACGAGGTCCACTAGGGCTGGAATCAGCAGCCCGATGAGGATCAGCCAAAAACCGATCCGAGCCATCCGCCCGCCTTGCCCCACGAGCACCTGGTGCAAGCCAAACAGCCCGCCCGCGATCAGGAGGCTGGCGGGGGCCTCCATCAGGCACCCCCACTGCAGCCCATCAAGGCCGAACAGATGACCTTCGTGATAGAAGGACGTCGGGCCGTGCAAGGTCGTGTAGACGGGATATAGGAGAGCCATCAGCACACCGCCGGCGATGATGACCAGTGTCGGCCAGGATGGAGGTCTCACGTCAGCTTCCTCGCTCCCAGCACTGTCCGATAGGACGGTCAGGCACAACAGACAGGAAGCGTAACTGCACGAACGACGCGCAACGCGCTCTCTGGTGCGTGGTATTGCCAGCAGGTGCTCCTGGCGCTCCGGGCGCGGAGCCGCGTAGCCCGAGCAGTGAGAGACGAAGCGCTCGCGAGTCCGAGACACGTCCCATCGCATTGGGGTAGGACTTCTCACCCACCAATTGGCCGCTATCGGTGGACTCCAGGAAAGCCTAGGGTCGCGAAGGCGCCAAATCGGTCACCTGGGAGCCCGCATGTTTCGTCGTATTGCCTTGGCCATGCTGGCCATCTGCCTCTTCGCCACGGGGGCGCTGCCGCTCCTCGCGCCCGGGACGTCGGCGGCAAACACCCTGCCGACGATCACCCTGAGCTCGCACGCCTTCGATGCGGGCGTGAGCGTCACGGTCTCGAGCTCCGGCTGGGACGCGGGCACCACCGTTGAGTTCACGACGGATCCCGCCGGGGCCCCCGCCGGCATTGCCTCGGCAACGGCCGATGGAACGGGCATCGTGGCGGACTTCGCGATCCTCGTTCCCGCAGATGCCTTTGCGCCCGGCACGGTGACACCGTGGACCCTCACGGCAACCGGCACGACCGGCGGCGCAGCGGCTTCCGCGTCGGACACCGCGTCGGTGACGACGCCGACGACGACGGTCAATCCGGCGGATTACGCCTTCGTGTACCCGGCTCCCCTGACGCTCGTGACCTTGAGAGCTTCGACGACGACCTCCTACGCGGTCACGTGGACGCATACGAAGGGCGCGCAGGAAGACGCGCTTGCCCTCCAGACCTTTCGCGGCCTCCAGGCCGGCGGGTCCTGCCCGTCGATCACCGCACTGGTCCTCTCGACCACCACCACGGTCAGCGGCACCACGGCAAGAATCGGGGGCCTACGGGCCTTCTATTGCTACGCGTTCCGTCTCGTCGTGACCCACAAGGGCGTGACGTTCACGCTGAAGGGCACCGGCGTTGTCCGGATCCTGCGCGGGCCGGCGGCGATCGCAACCTGGACCGGCAAGTACGACCTCTATCGCTGGGGCGTCTTCTCGACCCAGTCGAACTGGGTGAACTGCGTTCCGGCGAGCGTCCAGATGATGCTCAACATCGATCACCACCAGTCCGATCACTCGGCGACGCGCCAGCAGCTCTACTACGACTACGGCCGCTATCGCCGCCGCTACCTGTACAACGAGCCCGGCGGCGACCCGCAGTCACAGAAGCTCACCCTCAATCACTTTGGTCCAGTCGGATACCACGTGATCATGTCAAAAAGCATGACGACGCTTCTTCGAGCGGTCGCGGTTCGGATCCGGATGACCGGGTCACCGGCCGGCATCGTCGTCGGCTCGGGCCAGCACGCCTGGGTGATCAACGGCTTCGCCGCGAACGTCGATCCGGTGGCCAATCCCAGCTACACCCTCGGCGGGGTCTACGTGATGGGCCCGCTGTGGCCAATGCAGAAGCTCCGAAACGGGTACTTCGACCCGCCGCCGGACACCTACTACAGCGTCGCGACGATGGGCAAGCTGACCGGCTACTACCACGATCCCAAGGGCCCGACGATCTGGGATGGGCCATACGTGGCGATCGTCCCTGAGCCGCTGGCCGTCAGGCCCGACCCTTGGCGGCCCAGGCGACAGCGGTCACGACGAACGGCTCAGTCAGGAAGCGCTCGCGGCATAGCTCGCGCAGTCGCGCCTGCCTGTCTGGGTGGATGCCGGCCGCGTAGCTGCCGGCAGGCCCGACACCGAGCGTGAATGGCTCCCACCACTCCTTGAAGCTCGGGTGCTCGACGCTCACCTCCAGGACCGCGCCCTCGATCTCCTGTAAGCCTGCGGCGTCGAACAGCTCCTCGAGGTGC
>JBBQTO010000050.1:0-13938 GCA_038234575.1 Candidatus Limnocylindrales bacterium | reverse complement strand
CGCGCCCTGCTCGATCTTCGCCTCGAGCGCCGACGACGAATCCGCGGCAATCGTGAGGGTCGTGCCGGGGTTCGCCGTTTCGTACGCGGTCTTGACCTTGGCCAGCGCGGCCTTCAGGGAGGCGGCTCCGTAGATCGCCAGACTCGCGGGAGCCGTCGACGGGGCGCCGGTTGCCCCCGACCCGGGCGAGGGCGCCGAGGACACCCCCGCCGAACACCCTCCGACGACGAGTGCAAGGGCGATCGTGGCGCTCTGGGAAACCTTCACGAGCGCATCTCCGCTACCGGGATCTCGACGATCACGTTAGTGGCCTTGACGACGCAGATCGCGTCGTCGCCGACCTTGAGATCGAGCTCCCGGACCGCCTCGGCCGTCATGAGGCTGACTAGGCGATGCGGCCCGGCAAGGACCTCGACGACGGCGGCGACGCGGTCGACCTCCACCCGGGTGACGATCCCGGCGAACCGGTTGCGGGCGGACTGGGCCGCGATGGGCCGGCTCGCCGTCAATCGCCGCCGCTCGTCCCGCAGGCGGGCGATGTCGTCGATCTCGACGAGCCGCTGGCCTCCCTCCGAGCGCGCCATGCGCAGCCGACCTGCGGTCTCCCAGCGGCGCAGGGTCTCCACCGAGACGCCGAGCATCTCGGCCGCCTGGCCGACCCGAAGGCGCGCGTCCGAGTGGACCTGACTATCTGCCATAGCGAGGAAGTATCGCCAAATTTGGAATTGATGTCTAGAAGTTCCACTTCGAAGCAGAGGGTCAACGAGCGACCCCCGGCGCGTGGAGCGCCGTGGTCTGGGCGCCCGGTTCGGACGGTGTACCTTTGCCCTTCTCCAGACCATCCGCGTCCAACCAGGCGAGGTTCGCGATGCCGAGGATCGTTCGAGGGGCACTCCTGCAGGCGACCTGGACCGGCGACAAGGAGTCGATGATCCAGAAGCACGAGGCCGCGGCCCACGACGCGGCGAAGCAGGGCGCCCAGGTGATGCTCTTCCAGGAGCTGTTCTACGGGCCGTATTTCTGCCAGGTCCAGGATGCCCAGTACTACAGCTATACGGAGCTGATCCCCGACGGCCCGACGACGAAGCGGATGCAGGACCTGGCCAAACAGACCGGGATGGTCCTCGTCATCCCGATGTACGAGGAGGACGAGACCGCGTCCGGCATCTACTACAACACCGCCGCGGTCATCGACGCCGACGGCAAGTACCTCGGCAAGTACCGCAAGACCCACATTCCCCACGTGAAGGGCTTCTGGGAGAAGTTCTACGTCCGCCCGGGCAACCTCGGCTACCCGGTCTTCGAGACCGCGGTCGGAAAGGTCGGCGTCTACATCTGCTACGACCGCCACTTTCCGGAGGGCGCGCGGGCGCTGGGGCTGAATGGCGCCGAGATGGTCTTCATCCCGTCCGCGACATCGCGAGGCCTGTCGGAGTACCTGTGGCGCATCGAGCAGGTCAGCCACGCGGTCGCAAACGGCTACTTCGTCGGGACGATCAACCGGGTCGGGATCGAGAAGGAGATCGGCGACGACGACTTCTACGGCCAGAGCTATTTCTGCGACCCACGGGGCCAGTTCATCGGCGCGGTCGGCGACCCGTACGACGAGGAGCTGCTGATCCGGGACATGGATCTCGACGTGATCCAGCAGGTCCGCCAGACGTGGCAGTTCTACCGGGATCGCCGGCCCGACGCGTACGACGATCTGGTCCGGCCGTAATCCTCGGGCCAATGGCGTCGTGGAGCTCCGCCTTGGGCCTCGGAGAGCGAATGCCACGACCTAGTCGAGGGTGCCACTGATGCAATTCGGATTCACATTGAAGCCGGAGCACTCGGCGACGGACACGGTCGAGCTCGCGCGGCGCGCGGAGGGGGCCGGCTTCGACTACGGCTGGTTATTCGACTCGCATGTGCTGTGGCGCGACCCGTATCCGCTCCTCACCCTGATCGCGGAGTACACGGAGCGGATCCGCCTCGGCACCTGCGTCACGAATCCCGGAACCCGCGAGCCGAGCGTGACCGCGTCGGCCCTCGCCACGCTCAACGAGGTCAGCGGCGGGCGGATGGACCTCGGCATCGGTCGCGGCGACTCAGCGCGGCGCGTCCTGGGCAAGCCGCCGATCACGCTCGCAAACACCGAGGAGGCGATCAACGTCATTCGGGATCTCGTCGAGGGCCGGTCCGTCACCTACGAGGGGACCGAGCTCCAGTTCCCATGGACGGGCACGTGGAAGCTACCGGTCTGGGTCGCGGGCTATGGGCCTATGGCCCTGGCGATGACCGGCCGCGTCGCCGACGGGGTTATCCTCCAGCTCGCCGATCCGGACCTCATCCGGTGGTTCGTCGCCCAGGTCCGCGAGGCAACCATCGCGGCCGGACGGCCGGCCGACACCGTTCGCGTCCAGGCGGCGGCCCCATTGCACGTCGCGCCCCGAGAAGAAGGTCGCGAGCGGACGCGCTGGTTCCCGGCCCTCGTATCGAACCACGTGGTCGATCTCGTGAACCGCTATCCCCGCGAGCAGCTGCCGGAGTCGCTGACCGGCTACATCCACGACCGGACCGGCTACGACTATCACCACCACGCCGAGGTCGGCTCCTCGAACGCCGGGTTCGTGGGCGACGAGGTCACGGATCGGTTCTGCGTGATCGGCGAGGTCGCCGAGGTCGTTGACAAGCTCGAGATCCTGGCGGATGCGGGTGTCGACCAGTTCAACGTCTACCTGATGAACGGCGACGAGCGTGACCAGGTGGAGCTGATCGGGCGCGAGATCATCCCCCGGCTCCAAGCCGCGGGTGGGGTTTCGAACCGCGGCTGATCCGGCTACGATCTTGAGGCTGACGCCACGCTTTGAGAGGTGACCGCCGTGGACAAGAAGGCCAAGACCCCCAAGAAGCCAAAGCAGAACAAGCCGAAGACCGCCGCCAAGTAGCTCCGCCGGCGAACACACGCCTCGCCGACCGTCACTTCGCGGAGCGGTCGGCCCCGGCCGGGTCATGGCCCATGCGTCCTACTGACGCGGGGCCGTCGCAGGCTCAGACTCCGGGCAAGCTGCCTGGAGGTTTCTGATGCTCAGTGCCCTGTTCCATCGACGCGACCCCTGGTGGGCTATCGACGGAATCGCGGCCACGCGTGACCGCCGCCGTCGACGGTTGATCGCCATGACCGCGTTCGTCGCGTCGCTTGCCGCCGTGAGCGCCGCTACCTACGCCTGGGCCATCCAACTCGGCTTCGCCTAGTTCGTGCTCCACCTGCCGGTGGGCTGACCGCCCGCCAACCACGCCCCGAGTCCCGTGCATCGGTAGGATGTCCTCCTGATCGAAGGAGGACCGATGCGCACCCTGATCGCGAACGGCACGATCGTCACGGCGGACGGCTCCCATGCCGCCGACGTCCTGGTCGACGGCGAGCGGATCGTCCAGATCGGGGTGTCCCTGGCCGACTCGATCCAGCTCGACGAGACGCTCGACGCGACCGGCCGGTACGTGATCCCCGGCGGGATCGACGTCCACACGCACATGGAGCTGCCGTTCGGCGGCACGTTTGCCAAGGACACCTTCGAGACCGGCACGTGCGCGGCGGCGTTCGGCGGCACGACGACCATCGTCGACTTCGCCGTCCAGTCGCGCGGCAAGTCCCTCCGCGAGGGCCTCGATGCCTGGCATGCGAAGGCCGAGGGCAACGCGGTGGCCGACTACGGCTTCCACATGATCATGAGCGACGTCAACGACGCGACCCTCGCCGAGATGGATCAGCTCGTCGCGGAGGGCGTGCCGGACTTCAAGCTCTTCACCGCCTATCCGGGGGTCTTCTACAGCGACGACGGCGCGATCTTCCGGGCGCTCCAGCAGACGGACAAGAACGGCGGGCTGATCATGATGCACGCCGAGAACGGGCTGGCAATCGACGTCGTCGCCGCCGACGAGGTCGCCGCCGGGCACACGGACCCCTACTACCACGGTGTCGCGCGCTATCCAATCTTCGAAGGCGAGGCGACGAACCGGGTGATCCGGCTCGCCGAGGCCGCGGGCGTGCCGATCTACATCGTTCACCTGTCGGCCCGCGATGCGCTGAACGAGGTGCGGGCGGCCCGCGATCGGGGGGCGATGGCGTTCGCCGAGACGTGTCCCCAGTACCTGTTCCTGTCCCTCGATGACATGGGCAACGGCTTCGAGGGCGCGAAATTCGTGTGCTCTCCCCCACTCCGACCGGCCGATCACCAGGCCGAGCTCTGGAGCGGCCTCGTCAAGGACGACCTCCAGGTCGTGTCGACGGACCATTGCCCATTCGACTTCCACGGCCAGAAGGACCTCGGCAAGGACGACTTCCGGAAGGTTCCGAACGGCCTCCCCGGCGTCGAGGACCGGGTCGACCTGCTCCATGACGGCGGCGTCGTGGGCGGCCGGATCTCGAAGGAGCGCTGGGTCGAGGTCATCTCGACGGCACCGGCCAAGCTCTTCGGGATGTACCCGCAGAAGGGCGCTGTCGCCGTCGGCTCGGATGCGGATCTGGTCATCTACGACCCAAACCGCAAGCGGACGATCTCGGCGAAGACCCACCATATGGCCGTGGACTACTCGTGCTACGAGGGCCGGACCGTCCAGGGCGCGGCCGATGTCGTCATGAGCCGCGGGACGGTGATCGTCCGGGACGGCGAGTTCACGGGCCGGAAGGGCGCCGGCCGGTTCATCAAGCGCGGGATAGCCGACTTCGCCCGGCTCGCGTAGGAGACCGCGTGCTACCCGACACCCCCACCAGCCTGCGGCGCTCCCTCCGGATCCCGCGCGCCGAGCTGACCGACCTGGCGGGCATCCGCGGGTTCCTCGACGCGGCGGCGACGGATCTCGGCGCGGACGGGCTCGCAATTCGCGATCTCGTGATCGCGGCGAACGAGGCCGTGGCGAACATCATCCGCCACGGGTACCGCGGCAGCCCCGGTCCGATCGATGTCATCGTCGAGCGGCAGCCCGACGCGATCGTCGTGCGCCTCCGCGACGAGGCCCCGACCTTCGATCCAACGACGGTTCCCGCGCCCGACCTGACCGTCCCGCTCGAGGAACGGCGCGCCGGCGGCCTGGGGGTGTACCTGACGCGAACCTGCGTCGACGACGTGACCCACCTGCCGGTAGGCGGCAACGAGCTGACCCTGGTCAAGAAGCTGGCAGCAGGCGAAAGGGGCGCGGCCGGATGAAGTTCAGCGTCGATCATGCCGAAGGCAGTCAGCCCATCACGATCCTGCGCCTCGAGGGGGACCTCGATGCGTCGAACTTCGAGACGGTCATCGAGGAGGGCACGCGGCTCCATGGCGAGGGCACGTCACACCTCCTGATCGACCTGCGCGCTGTGCCGTTCATGGGCAGCTCGGGCCTCGTCGCCCTGCACTCGCTGGCGCTGCTGCTCGCGGGTGGCGCGGGCGACGACCTCGCCTCGGGCTGGGAAGCCCAGCACGCGATTGCCCGGGCAGTCGAGGGCGGCATGCAGAGCCAACTCAAGGTCCTCGTGTCGCCTGACCCGGATTCGTCGCTGGCGCGGGTGATGGATCGGACCGGGATGAATCGCTTCATCGAGGTCTGCACCGACGAGGCAACGGCGATCGCCGCGTTCTGAGGGTCGAGGATCGGTCGGTCTGCCCGTGAGCGATCCGCGCGATCGCGAGATCGCCGAGCTACGCGAGACGCTGGCCTTCGAGCGCCGCCGCCTCGAGCGGGAGCTCGACTTCGCCCGCCGGATCCAGCTGAACCTCATGCCGGCCGCGGCGCCGCAGCCCGTCGGCTGGGAGATCGCTACCGCCTACCGCGCGGCGCGGGTCGTCGGCGGGGATTTCTACGACGCCTTCGAGCTTCCAGGCCCCGGCGAGCGAGTCGGGCTGATCATCGCTGACGTCACCGGCAAGGGCCTGACAGCGGCCCTCATGATGGCCTTCACCCGCGCCGTGCATCGAGCCGCCGCGTACAACGGCAGCGGGCCTGCGGACTGGCTCGAGCGAACGAACCGGGTGCTCGTGCGCGATGCCCGCACGGGCCTCTTCGTCACGGCGATTGCTGCTGAGTTGGAGGCATCCAGGCGCGTGCTGACGTATGCGAGCGCCGGGCATGAGCCGGCGATCTTCTTGAGATCCGACACTGGAGTGGTGGAGGAGCTGCCCGCCGGAGGCACCCTGCTCGGCCTCATCAAACCGGCACTGGCGTCCGATCGGGAAGTCCATTTCGAGCCCGGTGACCTGACCGTCCTCTACACGGATGGGGTCACCGACGCGATCGACGCAAACGGAAACCGTTTCGGGCCCGACCGCCTCATCGCGGCCGTGGGTCTGGCCCGGGAGCGATCCGCGGCCGACGCGGTCGTCGGGATCCTCGGTGCCGTCGACCGATTCGCTGGCAGCGCTGAGCCAGCCGACGATCTCACGCTCGTCGCGGTCCGGCGCCTGCCGTAGCGGGGCGACCTACACCGAGCGGCGGCCGGAGATGAGCTGGAACAGGAGCACGATCAGCGCGATGATCAGCAGGAGATGGATCAGGCCACCGGCGACGTTGAGCGAGAAACCGAGCAGCCCGTAGCTGCGGGGGCCGATTGCTGTCCGCCTACCGCGTTCGCGGGAAGCCCAGATCCACCTTGGACGTACCCGGATCCGGCCAGCGAGCCGTTACGACCTTCGCTCGCGTGTAGAACTGGATCCCTTCCGGCCCGTACATGTGGAGGTCGCCGAAGAGCGACGCCTTCCAGCCGCCGAAGCTGTAGTACGCGACCGGGACCGGGATCGGGACGTTGATCCCGACCATGCCGACGTTGACGTCGAACTGGTACTGCCGTGCCGCTCCGCCGTCGCGGGTGAAGATCGCCGTGCCGTTGCCGTACGGGTTCTCGTTGACGAGGCGCAGCCCCTCCTCGTAGGTCGCCACGCGGGTAACCGTCAGCACAGGCCCGAAGATCTCCTCCCGGTAGCAGTCCATCGCGGGCGTCACGTCATCGATGAGCGAGGTGCCGAGGAAGAAGCCGTCCGACTCGCGGAACAGCGGGTGCTCGCGGCCGTCGGCCACGATCGTCGCCCCCTGCTCGGCCGCGCTGTCGAGGTACGACGCGACCTTGTCGCGATGCTGCCTCGTGACGAGCGGGCCCATCTCTGCGCCGGGGTCCGATCCGGGCCCCACTTTGATCTTCGGCAGGCGAGCGGCGATCGCCGCGACGAGCGGGTCGCCAACGGCGCCCACCGCGACGACGGTCGCGACGGCCATGCAGCGCTCACCGGACGAGCCGTACGCCGCCGAGACGGCCGCGTCGGCCGCCATGTCGATGTCGGCATCGGGCAGGACGAGCATGTGGTTCTTGGCGCCACCGAGGGCCTGGACGCGCTTCCCGTGCCGCGTTCCAGTCTCGTAGATGTATCGCGCGACGGGGGTCGACCCGACGAACGAGACCGCGGCGATGTCGGGATGCTCGAGGATGCGGTCGACAGCGACCTTGTCGCCATTCACGACGTTGAACACGCCATCAGGGACGCCGGCCTCCTTGAGGAGCTCGGCGAGGAAGAGCGACGCCGAGGGATCCTTCTCCGATGGCTTCAGGACGAACGCGTTGCCGCAGGCGATCGCGTTGCCGAACATCCACATCGGCACCATCGCCGGGAAGTTGAACGGCGTGATCCCGGCGGCCACGCCGAGTGGCTGGCGGATCTGGTAGACGTCGACGCCCGACGAGACCTGCTCGGAGAAGCCGCCTTTCAGCAGATGGGGGATCCCGCAGGCGAACTCGAGGTTCTCGAGGCCGCGGGCGACCTCGCCCAGCGCATCTGACGGCACCTTGCCGTGCTCCGAGGTCAGGAAGCCGGCGATGTCGGCTCGATGAGCCTCCACGAGGTTCCGAATCCGGAAGAGGATCTCCGTCCGCTTCGAGAGCGATGTCGCGCGCCAGCCCGGAAACGCGGCCCGAGCCGCGGCAACGGCCGCATCGACCTCCTCCACCGACGCGAAGTCCACCTCGCGGGCGAGGCTGCCCCGCGCCGGGTCGTAGATCGGGCCATGGCGACCTGACGTGCCCGCGACGAGTCGGCCGTTGATCCAGTGGCCGACCGTCTCACCGGTCGGTGGCGCGCCGGACGCCTGGGTGGGTTCGGCGACCTGGGTCATCACGAGGACCTCGCTGGCATCTGGCAGGGCGTGAGGAAGGCTCCAACGATACCGCCGCCCGGCAGCCACGTCAGCCCGAGGTCACGCTCCGTCAGCCCGGCGGGACTCTCGGTCAGCCCGGCGTCACTCCTCGACGCCCGCGGCAATTTCTCGCTCGGGCATGATCAGCGCCTGCAATGGGGCGCGCCGCCGCTCGAACAGACCGACCACGGCGACGGCCACGACAACGAGGAGCAGGACCTGCTCGGCGCGCAGCGGTCCCACGGGGACCGGATCTCGCCAGGTGAACGCGATTGCGAACCGCCCGATCGCCCAGAGCCCAAGAGCCGCGTAGAGCGCTGCGCCGTCGCGGCGGCCCACGAACTCCAGCCGGGAAGCGGCCGCCAACCCGACGACGGTGATGAGCCCCAGCGCGGCTTCGTAGACCTGGGCCGGGTGAGACGGCAGCTCGGCCGCCAGCGAATCCCACGGCCCCGGACCGAGGTATGCCGTCGCCCACGGGAGGTCCGTCGGGCTCCCCTGCCCGTTCGCGCCGAGCACGCCGGCGAGCTTGCCGGCCGCGAGCACGAACAGCAGCGGCAGCGCGATCGCGTGCATCCAGCGCGAGACCGGCGCGCCGACGAGTCGGGCGATCAGGGCTCCGGTCAGGATGCCGAGCGGCACGGCGACGGTCAGCTCGAGGCCGCCCTGGGTCGGGTCGACGATGGCAGCCGTGTGACCGAGGTAATAGTCGAGGTGCACGAGCACGTACCCGAGCCGGCCGCCGATGAGTGCACCCGGCACCGCGCCAATGACGATGAAGATGAGGTCGTCGGCGCGGAGGCCGGGCGCCGGCACGTACGGGCCAACCGCAGGCGTGAGTCGGCCGATCCATGCCGCCAGGACGAGTCCGACAAGGAGGACACCCGCAAGCGCGATCGTCTCGTACCGCACCGACGCCGTGTCCGTGAGCTTCAGGACAGGGTCGAACGCGAGGGTGATGACGGCGGGATTCACGGAGCCGAGTGTACGGGTCGGGACATCGACCGCGAACGCTGGGCGAGGTCTTGGACGCCGCTAGAGCTTGGTCGTGAGCTCGCGTACCGACGCTGCGGACCGATCGAATGCGGCCTGCTCATCAGCGGACAGCTTGATCTCGATAACCCGCTCGAGCCCGCCCGCCCCGAGGACGACCGGCACGCCGACGAACAGGCCGTCGACGCCATACTCGCCCTGGAGATAGGCCGCGCACGGCAGCACCCGCTTCCGATCGTGCAGGATCGACTCGACCATCTCGAACGTCGACGCGGCTGGGGCGTAGTACGCCGAACCCGTCTTCAGGAGCGCGACCACTTCGGCGCCGCCGTTCGCGGTCCGATCGACGAGGGCCTGGACGCGCTCTGCCGAGAGCAGCTCCGTGATCGGGATTCCGGCGACGGTCGAGTAGCGGGGCAACGGGACCATCGTGTCGCCGTGGCCACCGAGCACGAAGGCGTGCGTGTCCTCGACAGACACGCCGAGCTCCAGCGCGATGAACGTCCGGAACCGGGCCGAATCGAGCACGCCGGCCATGCCGATGACGCGCTCCCGTGGAAATCCCGAGGCCGCCAGCGCGACATGGCACATCGCGTCGAGCGGGTTCGTGACGATGATCAGGATGCAGTCGGGCGAGTGTTTCGCCGCTTGCTCGACGACCGAGCGGACGATCCCGGCGTTCTTCGCGAGGAGGTCGTCCCGGCTCATTCCCGGCTGGCGGGCGAGCCCCGAGGTGACCACCACGATGTCCGAACCGGCCGTGTCCGCATAGTCATTTGTCCCGACGATGTGGGCATCGTGGCCGACGACGGGCGCGGCCTCGGCGAGATCGAGGCCCTTGCCCTGGGGCAGGCCCTCCACGATATCGACGAGCACGACGTCGGCGATGCCGGCCTCGACGATGCGCTGGGCGGTGGTGGCGCCGACGTTGCCGGCACCGACGACGGTGACCTTGTTGCGAGCCATGGTTTGCTCCTCCGGTGGGGCGGTCGTGCCGATCAGTTCCGAATCAGCCCTCGCCGGGCGCCGACAGGGGCACCGCCGCTCCCGGCTCGAGGTCCGCGGGGCCGGCGGACCGAACGGCCTCGCTGACGCCTTCCGCATACGCCTGGAAGTTCTCGTGGAACATGTGCGCCAGGCGGCGCGCCATCGCGTCATATTCGGTCGGATCGCTCCAGGTGCCGCGCGGGATCAGGACACCGGCGGGCACACCGGGGACCTCTGTCGGGACGGCGAAGCCGAAGATCGGGTCGACCGCCGTCGGCGCGTCGTCGAGGTCGCCGTTGATCGCTGCTCGGACCATGTTCCGGGTGTGTTCGATGTTCATCCGCTCGCCGACCCCGTAGGGCCCGCCGGTCCAGCCGGTGTTCACGAGCCAGACCGGGACGTCATGGGCCTCGAGCCGGTCGACGAGCATGTGGGCGTAGACGCCCGGGTGGCGCGGCAGGAACGGCGCGCCGAAGCCCGCCGAGAAGGTCGCGGTCGGCTCCTTGACCCCGATCTCGGTCCCTGCGAGCTTCGCGGTATAGCCGCTGATGAAATGGTATGCCGCCTGCTCGCGGGTGAGCCGCGAGATCGGCGGCAGGACGCCGAACGCGTCGGCGGTCAGGAAGACGACGGTCTGAGGCATGCCGGCGATGCCGGTTGGGTCGGCGTTACCGATGTAGTGCAGCGGGTACGCGGCCCGGGTGTTCTCGGTGATCTTCTCGCTGTCGAGATCGAGCTCGCGGGTAACCGGGTCGATGTCGACGTTCTCTAGGATGGTCCCGAATCGCTTCGTGGTCGCGAAGATGTCGGGCTCGTACATCGGCGAGAGGCGAATCGTCTTGGCGTAGCAGCCGCCCTCGAAGTTGAAGACGTAGTCGCTACCCCAACCGTGCTCGTCGTCGCCGATGAGGCTGCGCAGCGGGTCGGCCGAGAGCGTGGTCTTGCCCGTCCCCGACAGCCCGAAGAACACGACGGAATCGCCGCGGTCGCCCACGTTGATCGACGAGTGCATCGGCAGGACGCCCTCGTCGGGCATGAGGTAGTTCATGACCGTGAAGGCCGACTTCTTGATCTCGCCGGCGTACATCGTCCCGACGATGATGATCTCCATCCGCTTGAGATGGACGAGGATCGCGGTTCCGCTTCGAACGCCCTCGGTCTCGGGGTCGGCCTGGAACGACGGGACGTCGATGATCGTGAAATTCGGGGCGAAGGCAGTGACCTCTTCCTGGCTCGGACGGCGGAAGAGGTTGCGGGCGAAGATGCTCGCCCACGCGGTCTCCGTGTAGACACGCAGTGAGCGCCGGTGCTTCGGGTGTGCCCCGATGAACAGGTCTTGGCTGTACAGCCGGCGATCCGCGACGTGGGCCATGAGTCGCGCTCGAAGGCGATCGTAGTTCGCCTCGGTGATCGGGTGGTTGACGTCGCCCCACCAGACATGCTTCTCGCTCGACGGCTCGCGGACGATGAACTTGTCCAGCGGTGAGCGGCCGGTGTGGGTCCCCGTTCGGACGAGCAGTGGGCCATCGGCCGCGATGACCCCTTCGCCATCGCGAATCGCGTCTTCGTACAGTTCGGCGGTGGCGAGGTTCGTGCGGATGATACGTGCCCGGACGGGCGCGTTCGCGTCCGCGGTCACGGGAGTCGAGGCGGAGCTCACGGCGGACATCGGGGTCGGTCTCCTGCTCGGACGCACCCAACCCTGGGCAGGGCGTCGTGGCTTCGTTTCCGACCGGCCGCGCGTGACACCGGGCGAGGCCCGGCGGAGTCGGCTTCCGCAGTCGTGGTTAGGGGCATCCTACCACCAGCCGCGTGACGGCCGGGCCGATCCGATCGGGCCAGGCGTTGCAGGACCCTTGACAGTGCAGCCGTCGGGGCTAGCCTTCGGCCGAATGACCCAGCCCTCCCGAATCGAGGTCGCCGGGATCTGGCTGGCCGCCGTGGTCCTCCTGGTCGGGCTTGTCGTCGGGCTCCTCGAGCTCGCATCGGCCCCGTCCCTGCCACCACCAAGCTGGGGGTTCACGGGCTTCCAGATCCCAATCGCGATCGCCTTTGGCGGCATGGGGCTGCTGCTGCTCCGACGGCGGCCGAGCCACCGGATCGGCTGGCTCTTGCTCGCCGAGGGAACGGTCACCGCGATCCAGTTCGCGGTCGACCTCGGGGCAAGCGGGTCGACCGCAGCGTCGACCGCCGGGCAGGTTGTCTGGGTGGCGTGGGTGTCGAATTGGACCTGGGTCGTCTCGATCGCCCTGCTGGCGCCGTTGTTCCTCCTGTTCCCCGACGGCCGCGCCCTGTCCTCGCGCTGGAGCCTGGCCATCCCGGTCGTGACCCTGGGGGCCGCGGCCATGATCCTCGGGCTCGTGAGCACGCCCGGCCCGCTCCTGAACTTCCCGACGATCAACAATCCGACCGGATTCGGCGGCGCCTGGTCGGAGGTGGCCTTCGACGGCGGAGCCCTGGTCCTCCTCGGCGGCGCCGCCACGTGCGTCCTGTCGCTCGTCATCCGTTGGCGCCGCTCGGAAGGCGACGCGCGCGAACAGCTCAAATGGCTCGCGTTCGTTGGTATTCCCATCCTGATCGCGGCGAGCCTGTCGACCGCCCTGCCCATCGCCCAAATCGCGATGATCGTTTTCGCGGTCGCCGCGCCGTTTGCCATCGCGATCGCCGTCCTCCGACATCGGCTCTACGACATCGACCAGCTGATCGGCCACACCGTTGTCTACGGCGCCCTCACGGCCATTCTTGCCGGGCTGTACACGGCGGCCGTCAAGTTCTTCAACGAGCTGTTCGTCCAGGTGACCGGCGCGTCCTCCGAGTCATCGATCATCCTGGCGACGCTCGTGCTGGCGGCGGCCTTCACGCCCGTTCGGAAGGGCCTCGAATCGATCGTCGAACGGCGGTACAAGCCGGCGACCGGACACGCCACCGACGTGTCGGCGTCGGGTATCACGTCCATGTCCCCGAACGATCTGGAAGGCCTCATCAGGCGGGCGGTCCGTGCCGAGCTCGCGGAGCAGCGACAGGCGAGCATCGCGGAGGCCGCAGCCGCCGACTAGGTCGATGACCTGTCGAGCGCCTGGGCGAGGTCGGCGATGAGGTCGGCGACCCCCTCGATGCCGACGGACAGGCGGATGAGGGCCTCGGGGACCTCGAGCGGCGAGCCCGCCACGGAGGCGTGGGTCATCTCGGCCGGCAGCTCGATCAGGGATTCGACGCCACCGAGGGATTCGGCGAGGGTGAACAGTCGCGTCGCCTCGCAGATGTCGATCGCGCGCTCCCGGGCTGTTCGCGAGCCGCGCTTCTTGCCGCCCTGCGCACTGGACCCCGCCGCGGGCACGAACGACACCATGCCGCCGCCGGCTCGCATCTGACGAGCCGCCAGGGCGCCCTGGGGGTGGGCGCGCGGCCCGTCGACGAGGCCCGGGTAGCTGACCCATTCGACGTCGTCGCGCTCGGCCAGGAAGTGCGCCACCGCAGCGGCATTCGAGGCGTGGCGCTCGACCCGGAGGTGGAGGGTTCGCAGGCCCCGGAGGGCGAGGAAGCAGTCGAACGGTCCGGGCACGCCGCCCATGGCGTTCTGGAGGAAGCGGAGACGCTCGGCGATCTCGGGGTCGCGCGTCACAGCAACCCCCAGGATCGTGTCGCTGTGGCCGGCGAGGTACTTCGTCGCCGAGTGGAAGACGATATCGGCTCCCAGATCGAGGGGCCGCTGGAGCGCCGGCGACGCGAAGGTGTTGTCGACGACGACCTTCGGTCGCGGGCCGTCCGGAAATCGGTCCCGGACCACCGCCACTGCGGCGGCGATGTCGATGATCT
>JBBQTO010000049.1:0-14235 GCA_038234575.1 Candidatus Limnocylindrales bacterium | reverse complement strand
CCCGACATTCAAGACGCCGGCGAACGCTGCGGTCGCGGTCGGAATCCTGGCTGCGATCCCGTTCATCGTTACCGACAGCCCGGTGCTCCTCGCTGCCGGCGCGACGGGTCTCATTTACCTCAGCTACTTCCTGTGCAACCTCGGCGTCCTTGCGGCACGCACCAGGGGCTGGCCTCACAAGGGCGCGTGGTTCAAGCTGGGCGCTTGGGGCACCATCATCAACATCGTCGCGCTCATCTGGGGCGGCGTGATGATCATCAACTTCGGCCTCTGGAGCGACTCGGGACTCTTCGGCAATTTCGGCACTGACCTGCGCGATCTCACCAATCCCAGCCTCACGCTGCTGACCTCGGGCGGCAAGGCGATCTCGTGGTTGCCCGATATCCCGTTCTTCGAAGGATCGATCTTCCTGATCCTGATCGGTGGTGTTCTGTACTACCTGCTGACGGGCCAGGGCCGAAAGGTCGATCAGGTCGAAGCGGACCTCGCCACCGGCGAAGCGGTCATCGCCTGACACCCGCGCGAGTCAGACTGGGACGGCGCGGCGGGCAACCGCCGCGCCGTTGCTCATGAGGCGCCAGTGGCCATCGAATCAGCGGACGACGTGCTCCGAGGCTCCCTGCGCGACGAGCTCGTCGCGGCGCTCCAGCGGGTGCCGGAGGTCGCCGGCCGCGACCTGACGCTGACGGCCCTCTCGGGCGGGATCACGAACCGCAACTACCTCGTCAGCGCCCACAGCATGGGCGATCAGTACGTCCTCCGGCTCGCCGGGAACGACACGCATCTCCTCGGCATCAGCCGCGAGGTCGAGCACGCCGCGACGGTCGCCGCCGCCGGCGTCGGCGTGGGGCCCGAGGTCGCCGCCTTCATCCGGCCGGAGGGCTACCTCGTCACGCGGTTCATCGTCGGCAAGCCTGTCGACGACGTCGCCGTCCACCGGCCGGAGACGCTGCGGCGCGTCGCCGACTCGATCCGCCGCGTTCACGACGGTCCTGCGATCCCTGGCCTGTTCATCCCGTACCGGATCGTCGAGGCCTACCGCGCCCTGGCACTCGCTCGCGGCGTGACGCTCCCGCGGGAGTACGAGCTCGCCCAGGCCATCGCTCGCCGGATCGAGATCGCCCTGCTCCAGGCACCGGTCGAGCTCCGGCCCTGCCACAACGATCTCCTGAATGCCAACTTCATCGACGACGGCAACCGCATACGGATCGTCGACTGGGAGTACGCCGGGATGGGCGATCCATTCTTCGATCTCGGCAACTTCAGCATCAACCACGAGCTCGCGCCCGAGGAAGACGCCGTCCTCCTCACCGCCTATGACGGTGCGGTGAGGCCCGATCGCGCGGCCCGGCTTGAGCTCATGCGTGTCATGTCGGATTTTCGTGAGGCGATGTGGGGCGTTCTGCAGCAGGGCATCAGCAGCCTCGACGTGGACTTTCGGGCCTACGCCGCGGAGCACTTCGACCGGTTGATCGGCAACGCCGGGCGGCCTTCCTTCGAGCGAGCACTCGCCCTGGCCGCGGGCGCCTGACGGCCCGGCGGGGGGGTGAGATGGACCAGGCAGGGGTCGTCGTCATCGGCGGCGGGATCACCGGCTGCAGCGTCGCGTACCACCTCGCGGCGGCCGGTTGGACGGACGTCATCCTCGTCGAGAAGGCCCAACTGACCGCAGGCTCCACGTGCCAGGCGGCGGGCCTGGTCACGATGTTCAACTCGTCGAACACGATGCTCGGCTGGCGCCGCTACAGCGTGGAGCTCTACGAGCAGCTCGGTGTGTTCGACCGGGTCGGCAGCCTGCGGCTCGCCTCCTCGCCGGAGCAGCTGCGGGAGCTCGAGCGGACCGCGAGCCGAGCCCGCGGCATCGGCCTGGATGTCGGCGTGATCGACGCGGTCGAGGCCCGCCGCCTGATGCCCGCGATCTCGCCGGATTCGCTCTACGGCGCGGTCCACGTGCCGGGCGACGGCCACCTCGACCCGCATCGCGCGACGCACGCGGTCGCCGACGCGGCCCGCGCTCTCGGGGTTCGGTTCCGGCTCGGGGAGCGCGTGACCGGCTTCGAACTCGATTCAGGGCGCGCGATCCGGCGCGTCCGAACCGACCATGGCGAGATCGAGACGGAGCTCGTCGTGAATGCCGCGGGCATGTGGGCGCCCCAGGTCGCGGCGATGGTTGGCGCGTTCATCCCGTCGACGCCGGTGGATCACCAGCACGTCGCCCTGCGGGCGGTCCCCGGCTCGGAGCTGCCGCGGGACATGCCGTGCTTCCGCGACCCCGACAACCTCGTCTACGGCAAGAGCGAGCAGGGCGGCATGCTGTTCGGGGGCTACGAGGCCGAGCCCAGGGCGCGGTGGGTCGACGGTGTGCCGTGGGACCACGCGGCGACCTCGCTCCCGCCCGATTGGGAGCGCTTCGGCCCGCTGATGGACGGCGCGATCCGACGGTTCCCGTTCCTTGCCGACGCGGAGGTGATCCGGCTGGTCTGCCATCCCGACGCCATGACCCCGGATGCGAACCCGCTCCTCGGGCCGATGCCGGGCGTCCGCGGATTCTGGGTGGCCGCCGGGCTCTCCCTGAACGGTTTCGGCGGCGGTGGCGGGATCGGGCGCTCGATCGCGGGCTGGATTACGGCCGGCGACCCTGGTGTCGACATCGCGCCCTACCGGGCGTGGCGCTTCGCCGACACGTACCGGGACCCCCTGTTCTCGGCCGCCCTCGCGCGTGACGCCTATGCCGACTATTACCGGCTCCGCTTCCCGTACGACACGGACACCGCGGCCAGGCCGAGGCGCCTCTCTGCGCTCCACCCGCGGCTCGGGGAGGCCGGCGCCGTCTTCGGCACCAAGGCCGGCTGGGAGCGGGCCGACTACGTCGTGCCTGGGTCGCCGCAGGAGCGGGCGGGCCGGAGCCCGCGTGGCGAGGGCTGGCGCCGACCCTCCTGGTTCGAGCGGGTCGGGGTGGAGCATCGGGCGATCCGGGAGCGTGTCGGCATGATCGACCTGAGCTCCTTCGGCAAGATCGAGGTCGCGGGGCCGGGCGCCATCGACCTGCTGCAGTGGGTCTGCGCGAACGACGTCGACCGAGCACCGGGCGCCTCGATCTACACGCAGCTCCTTGACGCCCGGGGCGGGATCGTCGCCGACGTGACGGTGACCCGCCTGGAAGCCCAGCGATTCCGGGTCCTTACCGGAGCCGGCTACCTCGCATCCGACCTCGGCTGGCTCAAGTCTAATATGGCCACCCGCGCCGCCGACCGCACCGTCGACGTCGAGATCCGGGACGCGACCGACGACTGGTCGGTGATCGGGCTGTGGGGCCCGACGGCGCGCGCCGTCCTCGCCGCTGCCAGCTCATCAGAGGTCGGCGGCGCGGGGATCCCGGCTCGCCAGGCCCGAACGATCCGGATCGCCGAGACCGACGTCCTCGCGACGCGCCTGAGCTATGCGGGCGAGCTCGGCTGGGAGCTGACCATCGCGCCCGAGTGGGCCGTCGCGGTCTGGGACGCGCTGGTCGAATCCGGTCGCACGACAGCGAACCTCGTCGAGGTGATCGGTTACCGGGCACTCGAATCGTTGCGCCTCGAGAAGGGCTATCGCTACTACGGAGCCGAGCTGACGACGAGAGAGACGCCCGACGAGGCTGGCCTCGGGGCGTTCGTGCGCGTCGCCAAGGGCGAGTTCCTCGGTCGCGACGCCGTTATCGCCGCACGAGCCGCCGCGCCCGAGGGCCCGGCTCGCCGGCTCCGCACGGTGGTAATGGGCGGCAGCGACTGGCTCCCGATCTATGGCGGCGAGGCAGTCCGGATCGATGGCGAAGTCGTCGGACGCCTTCGGAGCGCAGCGTTCGGCTATACGGTCGGGCGCACGATCGGGACGGTCTATCTCGACGCGGCCGTGGCCGAGGGCATGCCGATCACCGTGGACGTCTTCGACCAGCAGATTGCGGGCGAGGTCGCCGCCGATGTCCTGTACGACCCGTCGGGAGCTCGCCTGCGCGGCTGAGCGGGCGGCTCATCAGCGGCGCGTCGCTACTCACAGGGCCCGAGCGTCAGCCCTCGCCCGCGACCTGCAGCCAGTGCTCGAAGTCGGGTCCATCGAGCATCGCCGATGCCCGCGTCCAGCGATCGGTCGCCCAGCCCCAGAAGTCGTACTCGATGTCGGAGATCTGGGCCTGAATTGACGCCCAGAGCGTCCAACCGACGTCCGACATGATCATCTGCAACCGCATCCGAGCGAGGAGTGCCGGTGTTGCCTCGCCGAAGTACGTGGCGCAGAGCTCCACCTGTCGAGCCTCGTCGAAGCCCAGCTCCTGGGCGGTGTTGCCGAGCTCGAAGGTCGGGTCGTTGTTGCCGCTGTACTCGTAGTCGACGATCCACAGCCGCTCGCCGTCGTCGAGGTAGTTCTCGGCCAGCAGGTCGTTGTGGCAGGGGACCGTCGGCATCGGGTGGGCATCGAGCGCTGCCTCGATCTCGGCCACTTGGCCCAGGCGCTCCCGATAGCCGTCGGGGATGGCAATCGCCCGTTCGTCCGCAATCCGGAGGTAGCGCTCCGCCAGCCGGAACATGTCGAAGTCGTCCCGGAAGCGGCGCCCGGCGTGGAGCCGCCGGAGGGTCTTCGCAATCCTGCCCGGCATGCCGGCCTTTGCCAGCGCCTTGTTCGACATGGTCGTGGCGGGCAGCCACTCGAGCACCATTGCCCCGGAGGCAGGGTCGTGGTGGACGACTCCTGGGCCGACGCCCGCTTCCGCTGCCGCCCGGGTGTTGTGGAGCTCGTTTCCTCGATCGATCGCCAGCAGCTCGGTCCCGGATCCCGGGATCCGGACGAAGTACGGCATTCCATCGATCGCGACCCGGTAGTTGGCGTTCGTGAGCCCCGCTGGGATCCGGTCGATCTCGATTGAGCGGCCCGCCCAGCCCGGGACCCGCCCCACGACGTCCTCGATCGTTGCCACGGCCGGAGAGTACCGCCCGGGGCCATGGCGGTGTCGGCCGGCGCTCCGGGAGATGAGCCCGCCGGATACCCTGCCGGGCAGGGAGCGGACAGGGAGGGCCGGTGGTCGAGCACGCGCGAGCGGTCGTGATCGGAGGGGGAGTCGGGGGAACCTCGATCGCCTACCACCTGACCGAGCTCGGCTGGAAGGACGTCATCCTTGTCGACCGCGCCGAGCTTACCTCGGGCTCCACGTTCCACTCGGCCGGGCTCGTCGGTCAGCTGCGATCCACCACGACGCTGACCCGGATGATGATGTACGGCGCCTCGCTCTATCGGCGCCTCGCGGCCGAGACCGGGGTGGACGCGTCGTGGCACGAGGTCGGATCGCTTCGGCTCGCCTCGACCCCGGCGCGCCTCGAGGAGCTGCGCCGCCAGGCCGGCTGGGCGAAGACCTTCGGGCTGCCGCTCGAGCTCATCGCCGCCCGCGAGGCCAAGGAACGGTTCCCGCTCATGTCGCTCGACGGCGTCCTGGGGGCCGTCTGGTTGCCCACGGACGGCTGGCTCGATCCATCGGGCCTCGCCCAGGCGCTCGCGGCCGGCGCCCGTGCCCGAGGCGCAAGCATTCGCCAGCATGCCCGGGTCGTCGGCATCGGGGTCGAGCGGGGGAGGGTCACCGGCGTCGAAGTCGAGCATCGAGGCGAGCGCGCCACGATCAAAGCCGATGTGGTCGTGAACGCCGGGGGGATGTTCGCGCCCGAGATCGGCCGCCTGGCCGGCGTCACGGTCCCGATCATCCCCATGGCCCATCAATACCTGTTCACGAACGCCATCGATGGCGTCACGCCGGATCTGCCGACGATGCGCGACCCGGACCATCTCTGTTACTTCCGCGAGGAGGTCGGCGGGCTGTGCATGGGCGGCTACGAGCGCGATCCAGCTCCATGGTCGCTCGATGGCATTCCGGCGGACTTCAATCACCGCCTCCTGGAGCCCGACTGGCCACGGTTCGAGGCGATCATGGAGGGCGCGATCCACCGGGTTCCGGCGATCGCGGACGCGGGCGTGACGCGGCTGATCAACGGGCCCGAGGCGTTCACGCCGGACAACGAGTTCATCCTCGGCGAGAGCGAGGTCCGGGGGTTCTTCGTCGCAGCCGGATTCTGTGCGCACGGGATCGCCGGGACGGGCGGCATCGGCCAGCAGATGGCCCGCTGGATCGTCGACGGCGAGCCGGAGCTGGACCTCTGGAAGATGGACATCCGGCGCTTCGGCGGCCAGTACCGCAGCCGGCGCCTCACGCTCGCGCGGACCTACGAGACATACGCGACCTACTACGACCTCCACTACCCGAACGAGGAGCGCGTGGCGGGCCGGCCGCTCCGGCTCTCACCGGCGTACCGCGAGGTCGCGGCGCTCGGCGCGGTATTCGGCGAGAAGTCGATGTGGGAGCGTCCGAACTGGTTCGTCCCCAACGAGGACGGCGCCGGACAGGCCTCGGCCGCGGACCTCGAGGCGCTGCGGCCGCGCGGCTGGGCCGGCGAGCACTGGTCGCCGGCGATCGGGGCCGAGGCCCTGGCGACTCGGCGGTCCGCCGGCCTGTTCGATGAATCGAGCTTCGCGAAGATCGAGATCGACGGGCCCGGTGCCGTCGCCTTCCTCCAGCACCTCTGCGCGAACGACATCGATCGGCCCGTCGGCGCGATCGTGTACACCCAGATGCTCGACCGGCGCGGCGGCATCGAGTGCGACTTCACGGTGACGCGACTGGCGGAGGATCGCTTCCTGATCGTGACGGGCACGGCCTTCGGCAACCACGACCTGGGCTGGATCCGGCGGCACCTGCCCGAGCCGGGCGATCCCGCCGCCGGCACCATCCGCGTCCGCGACATGACCTCGGCGCGGGCGTGCTTCGGACTGTGGGGGCCGCGGGCTCGCGACATTCTCGGGCCGTTGAGCGGGGATGACCTCTCGGGTGCGGCCTTTCCGTACCTGACGGCCCGCGAGATTACGATCGGTGCTGTGTCGGTCCTCGCGCTCCGGGTCACCTATGTCGGCGAGCTCGGCTGGGAGCTCTACCCACCGACCGAGTACGGGGCCGCGCTCTGGACGACGCTGTGGGAAGGGGGCCGGCCTCACGGCCTCGTGGCCGGCGGCTACCGGGCGATCGACGCGCTGCGTCTCGAGAAGGGCTACCGGGTCTGGTCGAGCGACATCACGCCCGAAGAGACACCTTACGAGGCGGGGCTCGGCTTCGCGGTCCATCTCGAGAAGGGCGCTGATTTCGTGGGCAGAGAGGCCCTCGTCGCGGCCAAGGCCGCGGGGCCGCGGAAGCGCCTCCGCTGTCTCGTCCTCGACGACCCGCGGTCGGTCGCGCTCGGCAACGAGCCCATTCGGGTCGACGGCCGGATCGTAGGCCGCGTCACATCCGGTGGTTATGGATTCGCCGTCGAGCGCTCCATCGCCTACGGCTACCTGCCCCCGGGCGACGCCGCGATCGGGACCCGCGGCGAGGTCGAGATCTTCGGGGAGTGGATCGGATTCGAGGTCGCGCGCGAGCCGCTCTGGGATCCGGCAGGCGAGCGGATCCGCGGATGACGGAGCCCGACGCACCATTCGGGCCGGAGTGGAGCGCCTCGCTCCGCCGCGGCACGGACGCCGAGCTGCGATCGTGGCTCGATGCCGCCCTCGGCTGGTGTGACGCTGCGGACGAGATCGCGAGCCGCGAGTTCCGGCGCGACATCCCGATCGAGCGCAAGCCGGACGGCTCCTTCGTGACCGCCGCCGACCAGGCGATCGAGCGCTTCATCCGGGACCGGATCCGGGCCAGCTTTCCCAGCCACGGCGTCGTCGGCGAGGAGTACGGCGAGGACGAGAGTGACGCCCCGACCCGCTGGTACATCGACCCCATCGATGCCACCCACAACTTCATGCGCGGCGTCCCGCTGTTCGGGACCCTGCTGGGCGTCGAGCGGGATGGCGAGCTCCAGGTCGGCGTGATCTCGGCGCCGGCGATGGGGGAGCGCTGGTTCGCGTGGCGCGGCGGCGGCGCCTGGAACCGTGGCCGCGAGGGCGAGCGACGGATTTACGTGTCACGGGTGGCGGCGATCGGGGACGCCCAACTCGTCTTTGGGAGCCGCAACGACAACATCGACAGCGGCCTCATGCCCGGCTTCGACGCACTCATGGCCGCGGCCTGGCGGGAGCGCGGGTTCGGCGACTTCTGGGGCTACGCGCTCGTCGCCCAGGGCGCCGCGGAGGCGATGCTCGAGACCGGGATGCACCCCTGGGACCTCGCCGCGCCGCAGGTCCTGATCGAGGAAGCCGGCGGACGGGTGACCGACGTCCACGCCGACCGCAGGATCGACGCGCCGTCGTTCGTCGGCTCAAACGGCCTCGTGCACGAGGAGATCCTGCGGCGGTTGCGCGAGCCGGAGTAGCGTTTCGCTGTGAGCGTCGCCGCTCGCCGGCGGATTGGAGGACGTGACCGATGATCGAGGGACAGCTACCGGGCAGCACGACCCAGGCGGTGGAGCACCGCGCGCCGGTCGGGGGAACCTCCGCCGGTGAGTCGCCGTTTCCGGACAAGGTAACCGGCCCCCTCGACGACCCGCGCGTTCTCCAGATCCTGAGCACCGAGCACTGGAGCCTCCTGTCGGCTCGCTCCCTCGTCTACAACGAGTCGTTCGCGCGGGCCGGCATGTTCCTGACGTTCCTGTCGGCCTCGCTCGTGGCCCTCGCGTTCGTGGCCTCCGCCATGGCCTTCGATCAGACGTTCCTGCTGCTCGCCGCGATGCTCCTGACGATCGATCTCATCATTGGGTTGGCGACGTTCGGCCGGATGCTCGAGACATCGATGGACGACCTGCGCGCGATCGCGGGCATGAACCGGATCCGGAATGCGTATGTCCAGATCGTCCCGGCGATCACGCCGTACCTCATCTCGGGCATCTACGACGATTCCGCCGGGGTCATGAAGACCTACGGCGAGCCCGAGATTCGGGGCGGGGTCGCGGCGTTCCTGCATGGTCTCACCACGGCCGGCGGCATGATCGCGGTGATCGACGCGATCATCGCGGCAGCTCTCGCAGGAGTCATCGCGGTGGTGGTCGGGGTCTCGCTGGGTGTCGCCCTGGTGGCTGCCCTGCTCGCGTTCGTGGCGCTTTTCGCGGGGATCAACCGCTTCGCCCTAAACGCCATCGTCACCTTCGAGCAGAACCTCGAGAGCCGGTTTCCGACGCCTTCGGGAGAGTAGGTCTGTCAGGGCGCCGACCTCAGCGGAAGGACCGCGCCTGACGACTGTGTGGGACCGTCGTCAGTGCCACACCGCCCACAGCGACGAGGAACGCGATCGAGCCGACGACGTTGATCTGGACCGGGAGGGCGTTCTTGATGATGCCCCACACCCAGATCGGGAAGGTGTTCGTCGTCCCCGAGACGAAGCTCGTGATGACGTAGTCGTCGATCGACAGTGAGAAGGCCAGGAGCGCCGCGGCCAGGACCCCGGGCAGGATGAGCGGGAACGTGACCTTCCGAAAGGTCGTCCACTCGTTCGCGCCGAGATCCATCGCCGCTTCCTCGAGGTGGCGATCGAAGCCGGCAAGACGAGCCTTCACGGTGACGACGACGTAGCTGATGTTGAACATCACGTGGGCGATGAGGATCGTCGTCATGCCCAGCGGGAACAGCGTTCCCTTCGGGATGACGCCGTTCAGCGGGGGCAACGCGCTGCTCACGAACAGCGTCAGCAGGCTCGATCCCATGACGATCTCCGGCGTCGCCATCGGCAGGAAGATGAGCCCGTTGATGATGCCACGGCCCGCGGAACTGGTAGCGGCTCAGGGACAGGCCGATGAGCGTTCCGAGGGCCGTGGCGATGATCGTCGCGACGAAGGCGATGATCAGGCTGTTCGCGATCGACGTCGGCAGACCGGGCCATTCGATCGGGTGCAGCCAGCCGTTCAACGAGAAGCCGTGCCAGATGAAGTTGAACTTGCCCTGGTAGTCGTTGAAGCTGAACAGGATCATCACGGCGATCGGGATCAGGAGATACACCAGCGCGACCGCAGTGAACGCCGGCAGCGCCCACCGATCGATGAATCGGCTGACAGACCGCGGGGCGCGGCGACGCTGGCTTGCGACCGCGAAGGCCGATCGGTCCGCCTGCTCGGCGGTGACGGTCGCCACCGTCAGCCTGTCAGCTGCTCGGTCCCGAGGAACCGTGCGTAGAGGCTCACGGCCACCAGGATCCCGGCCAACAGGATGAACGACAGGGCCGCGGCGATCGGGTAGTCGTTCTGGATCAGGAACCGGCTCTGGATGACGTTGCCGATCATCTGGGTCTGCGTATTCCCGAGCAGGGTCGCATTGACGTAGTCACCCATCGATGGGATGAAGGTCAGGATCGAGCCGGCGAAGACGCCCGGCAGGGCCAGGGGAAGGGTGATCCGGCGAAAGGCGTGCCACCGATTCGCGTACAGGTCGTTGGCCGCCTCGATCAGTCGAGGGTCGATCTTCTCCAGGGCGACGTAGAGCGGCAGGATCATGAATGGCAGGAAGTTGTAGGTGAGCCCGGCGATCACGGCGATCGGCGTCCCTGTGATGCTCGCGTCGGCGGGCACGACATGGAGCGTATCCCGCAGGAAGCCGAGGAACGGCCCATCGAGAAGCGTCTTCCAGCTGATCGTCCTAATCAGGAAGCTGGTGAAGAACGGCGCGATGACGAGGAACAGCAGGAGGTTCTTGTATCGCCCCCCGCGGAATGCGACGGTATAAGCCACGGGAAAACCGATCAGGAAATCGAGAACCGTTGCCGCTCCGCCGTAGAGGAGCGAGTTTCCGAACTGCTTGCCGAACTTCGTGAACGCCGAGACGTACGCGGCCGTAGAGCCCGAAAGCTTGAAGCCGTCATCGAGGGATCCGCTCGAGATCGACATGAGGAACATCTGGAGCATCGGCCAGATGAAGAAGACGAGGAGCCAGAGCATCCCTGGAGCGAGCAGGAGGTACGGCCCGGCCGCGACGATGCGGCGGCGGAGCCCGCCGCCCGGTCGTCCAAGCGCTGATGGGTTGGTCAAGACCGTCCGAGCCTCTCCTCGAGCGCGGGCCTAGTTGCCCGCCAGGTCCAGGTATAGCTCCTTGAGCTTCGCGTCCAGGTCAGAGTTGAGGAACTGGAAGTTGTGCTGCTTCGCAACGATCTCCGGGGTCGGGAACAGCAGGGCGAGGTGAGCGTCGTCAAGCGGGGCGCTCGCATTGAGCTGCTTGATGAGCTCCTCGACGCCGTTGACTGGAGAGACGTAGTACACGTAGTTCTCGATCTGGGCCGCGACCGGCGGGTCGTAGACGTAGTTCATCATCAACTCGGCCGTGTACTTGTTCACGGCACCCTTCGGGATGAGCATGTTGTCCGTCCAGATCATCGTGCCCTCCTCAGGGAACACGAAGATCTGGCTCGCCTCGGCCGACGACGCGAGATCGCCGGACCAGACCATCGCCCCCCATACCTTGCGGGAGGCGAAATCCTGGAGGTAGTCGTTTCCGGTGAAGCGCGCACCTGCGTCGACGAGGGGCTTGAGGTCATCGTGGACGGCCTGAAGGTCGTCGACGGTCGTTTGCGCCGGATCCGCGCTCTTCCCGAGCTTGAGCAAGCCGAGCCCGAAGGTGTCGCGTGATTCGGTCAGGAACGTGACCTTGTTGGGAGGCAGGGCGTACAGGTCCTTCAGGCTCTTAGGCGGCGTCTTTCCGCCGGCCGCAAGCGCCTTCGAGTCGTAGCCGATCCCGGTCATGCCCGACTGCCACGGGTAGTGGTAGTCATTGCGGGCGTCCCACGGCTGGTTGCGGAGCGGATCGCGCAGGTTCTTGACGCAGTTGGGGACGTCGCCTGGGTCGAGCTTCTCGGCCCAGCCCTTGCTGATGATGCGGGCTGCCATCCAATCCGTGACGACGATCAGGTCCCAGCCGGTCGGCAGGTCCGTCGCCAGCTGGGGCTGGATCAACGCGTAGAACTCCTCGTTGGCATTGATCTTCTCGACGTAGTTGACGTCGACCTTGTACTTCTTCTTGAAGTTCTCGATCGTCGGCGACGAGCCCGCCGGGAGGACGCCGGTCTTGGCATCCGCGGGCTTCGTCTGGTCGATGTAGGCCTCCCAGCTCGCGAACTGGAGCGGCCCGGTGGGCGACGGGAGCGGCGTCGGCGACGCGGCTGGCGTCGGGCTCGACGGCGGCGGCGTGGGGATGCTCGCCGTGGAGACAGGCTCGGACGCCCCGGACGTGCCACACGCGGCAAGGAACGCGGCGAAGCCGGTGAAGGCCGACGCCTGGAGGAATCGCCGCCGGCTCAGACCGGAGGTCAGATCGGGCTGGTCGGCGCTCATCGGCAGGTCTCCTCTTGTGTCTCGGTGGATCGACCGTTCATCTGGATTCAGGCCTCGGTGATGACTGAGGCTGGTGTCCCCGGCGCGGCCGCTGGGTCGGCGACGACGAATGAGTGCTCCGGCAGCCAGGCGAGCTGGACGCTCTCGCCGCGCGCCCAGAGCTCGGCCTTCGTGGCCCGCTCAACGTTCTGCTCGTAGACGGTTACGTCACTGCCGTCTGCAAGCTTCACGATGTACTGGGTGCTGACCCCGAGATACGACGCGTCGGTTAGGGTCCCACTCAGGCGGTTCAGCCCGGCCTCGATCTCGGTGCCCGGTTCGGAGAGCCGGATCTTCTCCGGCCGGACTCCGAGCGCGACCGGGCCGGGGTGGCCGTCCATCAGGGCCTTCGGCACGCGCATCGTGGTCCCGTCGGCGAGGCGCAGGCCGGCGTACCCATCCGAGCCACCGTTCGGCGTCGCCGGCAGTAGGTTGCTCACCCCGAGGAAGCCGGCGACGAACCTCGTCTGGGGCTTCTCGTACAGCACTTCGGGGTCGCCGAGCTGCTCGTACCGGCCGCGGTTCATCACCGCGATCCGGTCCGACATCGTCATCGCCTCTTCCTGGTCGTGGGTCACATAGATGAACGTGATCCCGACCTCCTGCTGGATCCGCTTGAGCTCGACCTGCATCTGCTTTCGAAGTTTCAGGTCGAGTGCGCCGAGGGGCTCGTCGAGCAGGAGCACGGCGGGCTTATTGACGAGCGCCCGCGCGAGCGCGACGCGCTGGGCCTGCCCGCCGGAGATCTGGTTCGGCTTGCGATTCTCGTAGCCCGGCAGCTCGACGAGCTCGAGCATGTCCATGACCCGTTTCTTCACGTCGCCGACCGCGACCTTCTTCCGCCGAAGCCCGAAGGCGACGTTCTCGAAGATCGTGAGGTGCGGGAAGAGGGCGTAGTTCTGGAAGACCGTGTTGACGTTTCGTCGGTACGGCGGAAGCCACGTCACGTCCTGCCCCTGGAGCTCGATCCGCCCCGACGTGGGTTGCTCGAAACCGCCGATCATCCGGAGCGTCGTCGTCTTGCCGCAGCCGCTGGGCCCGAGGAGGCTGAAGAACTCTCCGTCGTCTACGGTCAGATCGATGTGATCGACTGCCAGGAAGGCATCGTCGGGAGCGGCGCCATCCACGTACTTCGCGACGCGCCTGCCCTGGGCATCCCCTCCGAAACGCTTGGTCAGCTCGATCAGACGGACGGCGACGTCAGCCAATGCCGGGAAAGGCTCCTCTCGCGCGACTCGGTCCGGCGCCGCCCCTTCCGCGACGTCGCTCCTGGGTGGGGCGAGGATAGGCACCCGTTCGGATCGGTGTCAAACGGAGGATTCGGGCGTTGGAACCGACGATCGGCTGCGAGAATCGCACAGTTGGTGGCGCATCCGCCACGAATTCCGGCTCGCACAATCGAGCGACCCGAAGTCGGCCGCTGGCACCGGGCCCGCGCAGACGGCTCGCCCGCGTTCGAGCGCGCCTCAGGCTACGATACAGACGCAGCCGACGCAAAAACCCGCCCTCCCCAGCCCGCGAGGAAAGTGCCGCCCATGCTTGCGATCACGGAAGCGACCGTCATGGAGGCCCTTAGCCACGTCCAGGAGCCCGAGCTCGGCGGCGACCTCGTCACCCGGAACATGATTCGCGACCTGCGGATCGAGGGCACCGCCGTCGCCTTCCAGATCGAGCTCACGACGCCCGCCTGCCCACTCAAGGATGAGATCGAATCGCGGGTCCATGCGGCGCTCGACCCGATCGGCATCGAGTCCGTTGAGCTGACCTGGGGCGCCTCGGTGCGCCGGGCCGCACCGCGAACCGCCGAGCAGCTGCTGCCGGGCGTGAAGAACGTCATCGCCGTCGCCTCGGGCAAGGGCGGCGTCGGCAAGAGCACGGTGTCGGTCAACCTCGCGGT
>JBBQTO010000048.1:0-14498 GCA_038234575.1 Candidatus Limnocylindrales bacterium | reverse complement strand
TTCAATATCGCCCTGTCCGTGGCGGTGTTCGTGTTCAACATGGCCCGCTCGTGGCAGCGAGGCGAGAAGGCGGTTCCCAACCCCTGGCGAGCGCAGACCCTCGAATGGGGGGTCGCCTCACCGCCCCCGATCGACAACTTTGACCGGATTCCGACCGTGACGGCCACGCCGTATCAGTACGGCAACGTTCAGGCGACGCCGGCCGCCCTGCCGGGCACCGTGCCGGTCGAGGGAGCGTCGGCGCCCTGACGACCCACGTCGCGACCGCCTCGGGCAATGCGGGCGCCGCGGCCGCGCGCGGCAACATGCTGCTCGGCGTCAAGCTCGCGATCCTTTCGGAGGTGACGCTCTTCGGAGCACTCTTCGCCGTCTACTTCGTGTTACGCGCCGAGAGCCCCGGCTGGCCACCGGCCGGCGTCGAGCGACCCGATCTGATCCTCCCGGGGATCAACACGCTGTTGCTGCTTTCGTCGAGCGTCACGATGCAGTGGGCCGTTCGTTCCGCCCGAATCGGCAACCGCTCGATGATTCTGCGCTGGCTTGGCCTGACGCTCCTGCTTGGGGGCATCTTCATCACGCTCCAGGGCTACGAGTTTGCGACCAACGGATTCGGTCTCAGCACCGGTGTCTTTGGGTCGACCTTCTACATCCTCACCGGCTTCCACGGGGCACACGTGCTCGCCGGCGTGGGCCTCATCGCGATCGTCGCCAACCGGGCGCGCCTCGGGCTCGTCTCAGCCGAGCACCACACCGCCGTGGAGGCGATCAGCTACTACTGGCACTTCGTCGACGTCGTCTGGCTGTTCCTGTTCTCGACGCTCTACGTCCTCTAGGGCTCGCTTGCGGGGCCCGCTGAGCTGGCCGCCAGTGCGGCCGACGATCGAGCATCGAACCGGCGGCTCCGACGTTCGTCCGCACGCATCCACGCCGCCACCAAAAAGGGGATCGCGGCGAGAAGCAGGATGTCACCCGCTCCCCACATCAGGATGCCGCCGATCTGCTGGTCCGCACGAGCATCGGGCCCCCAGGAGCGCTGGATCGCCGCGTAGTGGGCGTAGAGGACGGTCGGGGCGAAGTAGATCGCCAATCCGACGGCCGCGTTGACCGGCATCTGGAGTCCCACGTACACGAGCCTCGATCCGTATCCGAGGCGCCACGGGCTCGGGTCGGCGCCGACGATCGGCCACCAGAAGAGAAGGCCGGATGCGAGGTAGACCAGGTGCTCCGCGACGTGCAGCGCCGGATCCTCGAGGGCCGCGTCGTACAGCGGGCTGAAGTGCGTGAACCACATCACGATGGCAAAGGTCGGCCACGCGACAAGCGGCGAGGCGATCACGCGCACGAGCCTCGAGTGGAGCACCGGCAGGATGAATCGATGCCGTGCCCACGGGCTAGCGATCCGCAGGAGGAGCGTGATCGGGGCGCCCAGTGCGAGGAGCGGCGGGACTACCATCGTCAGTAACAGGTGCTGGATCATGTGCACGGTCAGGAAGTCCGCGGCGTATGTATCGACGGCCGACACGAGCGCGACGAGCATGGCCACGAGCCCGGCGATCCAGGCGGCCACCCGCCAGCGAAGTACCGGTACCCGCGGATGCGCCCGGTTCACACGCCGAACGGCGATCAGGTAGCCGCCGCCGGCCACGAACGCGGCGACCCATGGCATGGGATCCAGGGTCCACGTGGTGAGTGCGAGCAGCGGCCTCGGCTCCTGAGCCACGACCCCGTGGGCGAGGGCATCGCGGGCCGTCACCGCGAACAGGGACCCAAGGCCGAGGCCGGACACGACAACGCGCAAGACGGTGACCATGAGGGCTCGATGATAAGACCCCGGCAGCGCGCCAGAACATCCGCCGGTGACGCTCAGCGCGTGGTCGGTTTCGCCTTCAGGGTCAGCGCGTACGAGTAGCTCGCCTTGAACCACGGGAGCAGCCGCTCGGTGTCGTCGAGAAGGTCCGGCGGCACCGTCACGTACTCCTTCTGGACGATTCCGTGAGCGTGATGGAGCGTCGTCGAGTAGCGCTCAATGAAGTTGTCGCGGTCAGTCTTCGACAGCCGCATCGCCATCGACCCCAACGCGTCGAGGAAGCTGAACATGTTGCCGTTGACCGAGGTGTAGGGCATCGTCGCGCCCTTCCGCTCGACCTCCGGCAGGGCGCCCACCAGGCGGTCGTAGGCGTCGACGCGGTCGGGCGGCGCGCTCGGCGCCGGCTTCGGGCTCACGCGGCATCCCGCATGCAACGCAGTCTTGCATGCCAACGAGCACGTTCCAAGCGTCCGGGCCTGGCTGGATGGGACCGGCAGTCGCTGATCAGGGCCGTACAGCGCCTCGGATCGCGGCCAGGCGGACGCGGTGTTCAATCTCGTGATCGATGAGGTGGAACACCACCCAGCTCGCCGAGAGGTCGATGCGCTCTCGCGCGCGGACTTCGTGGAAGTCGGTGGAGGACATCGGGCGGAGCTCGTTCAGGATGAGCGCCCGCGTTCGCGAGAGACGCTCGACGTGCTGGGTGAGCGACTCGCCGGTGACCGGGCTGAGGTATCCGCCTTCGACCCGATCGTCGATCGGGAAGAGATCCCCAGGGATGTCCGCAGCGCGATCGAGGACGTCCGAGAAGACCCAGTCGATCTCGATCAGGGCAACGTGGTACAGGGTCGTCCCGATCGTGTCACCGGCGTCCCCGATGTCGGCATCAACCGCACCGTCGGGCAGGTCGGCCAGCACCGCTAACGTGTCCCGGCGGACCTCCTCCAGGGCTGCCAACCACCGACCGACCTCTTGGTCGGCGGCGACTGGATCGAGGACGAGGCGTTCGCGTGGGGTAGTCATCGCCGCGTAGGCTAGACCATGGGCCGACGCCGACACGCAGCGTTCTGCTCGGATACCGCATGCCCTGAGCCACGGCGCATCCAGCGGCGACAATGCGCCGATGCATCGCTATCTGCGCCTCCTTCGACAGCGCGACTTCGGGCTGCTCTGGGGCGGAGCGACGATCTCCGCGCTCGGCGACGGCATGTCGCTGGTCGCCCTCATCTGGCTGCTGATCGAGCGTGGTGGCACGGCGGCCGACGTTGGCTGGCTCGCCGCGATCTACACGGCGCCGGTGATCATCGGCGGCATCGCCACGGGCCCGATCCTCGATGCCTTCGACCCGCGCAAGGTCATCGCAGCCGACAACGCGATCCGCGGCCTGACGATGGCCAGCGTCCCGATCGCGGCCGCCCTGGGCGTCCTCACGACGGCGCACCTGTTCGTCGTGGCGGCGGTCTACGGCCTCCTGTTCATGACGAGCGCCGCCGGCGTCCCGAGCCTCGTCACCCGCCTGATCCACGGCGACGACGATCTCACGACGGCGAACGCGATGGAGTCCCTCTCGTTCGGCCTCTCGGGGCTGATCGGGCCGGGGGTCGCGGGCGTCCTGATCGCGATCAACGGCGCGCCGTTCGTCCTCGCCATCGACGCCGTCACGTACTTCGTCTTCGTCGCCTGCCTCCTCCTGATGCGCGAAGGGGGGAGGGGAGCGGCGGTCGTTGCCCCCGAGGGTGCGGACGACACCACCGAACCGACGACGGCTGCCTCGCGGGGCCTCGGCCCGGCCGTCCGATTCATCTTCAGCGCTCCGGCGATCGTCGCGATCACGATCTTCTACATGTCGGTCAACGTCGCCGGCGGCATCGTCACGGTCGTCATTCCGCTCTACGTCCGCGATGTCCTCCATGGAGGCTCGGAGACCTTTGGGCTGCTCCTCAGCGTCCTGACGGCGGGGGACCTTCTCGGCCTCCTCGTCGTCGGCGCCGTGAGCTGGCGCTGGCCGCTGGGGCGGTCGATCGCCTGGGCTCTCTTCACGAGTGGCCTGGTGAGCCTGCTGTGGCTCCTGCAGCCACCGTTCATCGCCCTCGGCGCGATCCTGTTCGTCTGGGCAGGACTTTCGTCCTCGCTCACGCCATGGGCCCAGACGATCCGCATGCGCCTGATCCCGCCCGAGATGCGCGGCCGCGTCTTCGCCCTCCTGCGGACGAGCATGCAATCGACCCGCCCGATCGGCGCCGTCGCGGCCGGCTTCCTCGTCGGCCACGGCGACCTGACGATCGCGATCGCGGCGATCGGATTGCTCTTCGCCGTACCCGGCCTGATCGGAATCTGGCTCCCCGCCCTGGGCCGCGGCCCGACCGCGGACCCGGTACGCCGCTGAGCGAGTTCGAAACTGACTTCAGTCTCAACTCTCTTAACTCAACCTGCTTCGGGCGAGGCTCTTCGTCATTTCGCGATCGAGCTCTGCGACCCAGCCTCCGCACGATGGGTATAGTCCTAAAGGTTCCTCGGCCCTGAGGGACAGGCGAGCAGAGGGGGAGCGTGGAGGAGGGATCCAACGGCCAGGGCGCTGCTGCGATCGAGAATCCGGTCATCAACTCGTCCTTCTTCGAGCCGAAGCGGCACTTCATCATGGGTGCCGACGGCCGGCCCACCGGTGAGATCGCCGAGAGCCGCCGCTCCTCCGAGTTCTTCGTTCCGGTTGCGCAGCCCAAGAAATACTCGGCGCAGCTGACGATCGATGCGTTCGGCGGGCCTAAGAAGCAACAGTCGAACGAGATCGTCAATGAGATCCGACAGGCGGTTGATCGATGGCGCCGGCAGGGCTACCCGCATACAACATCGATCACGCGTGAGCTCCTCGCGTACTGGAGCCGCGAGGATCGCGAGCGGCGCCTCTTCTTCTGCCAGATCGAAGCTGCCGAGACGGCGATCTACCTGACGGAGGCCGCAGAGAAGCTCGGCGATACGAACGCGCGGAACCAGATCGCCGCTCAGAACGCGACCCTCAACGACGGGCTGCCGCGAACCGCGTTCAAGATGGCCACCGGCTCGGGTAAGACCGTCGTGATGGCGATGCTCATCGCCTGGCACACGCTCAACAAGCAAGCGAACCAGCAGGATCGCCGGTTTTCGGACCGCTTCCTGATCGTCACGCCGGGGATCACGATCCGCGATCGTCTGCGGTTGCTGCTTCCGAACGATCCGCAGAACTTCTACCGGGCGATGGACATCGTCACTCCGGAGCAGCTTGACCGGCTACAGGCGGCGACCATCCTCGTCACGAACTACCACGCGTTCATCCGTCGCGAGAAGATCGAGGCCGCGAGCCTCACCAAGAAGGTCCTCGCGGGTGGCGAGGATGACGGCCGCTTCCGCGAGACTGCACCAGAGATGGTCCGCCGAGTCTGTCGCGTGTTCGGAAATGCAAAGAACATCGTCGTGATCAACGACGAGGCTCATCACTGTTATGCCCCTGCGCCACCGGCTGAGGCCGTCGAGGGAGCGATCGACGCCGACGAGCGGACGATGGCGACCAAGGACCTCGAGGAAGCGCGCGTCTGGCTCTCAGGCGTCCAAGCCGTCAAGGACAAGATCGGCGTTCGGGCCGTCTTCGACCTCTCCGCGACGCCGTTCTTCCTGAAGGGCTCGGGCTATCCGGAAGGCACCCTTTTTCCGTGGGTCGTGTCCGACTTCGGCCTGATGGACGCCATCGAGTCGGGGATCGTGAAGATCCCGCGCGTACCCGTCAGCGACGACTCGATGACCGGCGACGGGCCGATGTACCGCGACCTCTGGCTCCGGGTCCGCGACGGGCTCCCGCGCAAGGGGATCAAGGACACGCCGATCGACGGACTTCCCGTGATCCCGAAGGAGCTCGAGGGGGCCCTCAAGAGCCTGTACCAGGACTACGAACGAAGTCATATCGCGTGGGGCGAGGCGAACATGGGCCGGCCGCCGGTATTCATCGTCGTGTGCTCGAACACCGCAACATCGAAGCTCGTCGCCGACTGGATCGCCGGCTGGGAGAAGCCACTCCCGGACGGCACGACGACGATCGTTCCCGGCAACTTGCCGCTCTTCTCGAACGAGCAGGACGGGCGCTTCCGCGACCGCCCGAACACGATCCTCGTGGACTCGGCCCAGCTCGATCGCGGCGATGCCCTGGATCCGGCCTTCCGGAAGGCTGCGGCGACCGAGATCGAGCGTTTCAAGCGCGAGTACCTGACCCGTTACCCGGAGCGCAGCGCCGACGACATCACCGATGAGGATATCCTGCGCGAGGTCCTGAACACCGTCGGCAAGCCCGGCCGGCTCGGCGAGCACATCCGCTGCGTGGTCTCGGTCGCGATGCTGACCGAGGGATGGGACGCGAACACCGTGACCCACATCCTCGGTATTCGGGCCTTCGGGACGCAACTTCTCTGCGAGCAGGTCGTCGGCCGCGCCCTCCGACGGGCGAGCTACGAGGCCAACGCGGACGGCATGTTCGAGACTGAGTACGCGGAGGTCTACGGCGTGCCGTTCAGCTTCCTGTCCGTGTCGGGGAAGGGGACCGTGCGTCCGCCGAAGCCAGTCCTAACGGTCCGGGCCCTCCCCGAGCGCGCTGCACTCCGGATCGAATTCCCGCGGGTCACCGGCTACCGCTACGAGATGCCGACTGACCACCTCGAGGCGGCCTTCGACGCCTCGTCGATCCTGGCGCTATCGACGAAGGACGTGGCGACGAAGACCGACCTCGATCCGATCGTCGGGGAGATCGCGACCCACGACCTCGAGCCGGGCGACCAGCGCCTCCAGACCGTCGTCTTCACGATCGCGAAGCGGACGCTCGACAACCACTTCCGCGAAGACGGCGCCGAGCGGCCGTGGCTGTTCCCGCAGCTCGTCCGGATCACGAAGGCCTGGATCGACGAGTGCGTCATCCCGTACCTCAAGGACGGCGCCTTCCCGCAGCTCCTCCTCTTCACCGAGTACAGCCACGACGCCGCGGACAAGATCCACCGGGCGATCGTCGCCGGCACGCGCGGGGAGAAGCGCCTCCTGCCGATCCTTCGACCCTACGAGCCGATCGGCTCTACCGACGACGTCGTCTTCGACACCACGAAGACCTGCTACGAGACGATCAAGAGCCCCCTCAACCTCGTCCCACAGGATTCGGGCTGGGAATCGAAGCTCGCCGACGTTCTCGAGTCGATGCCGGAAGTCATGAGCTACGCCAAGAACCAGTTCCTGAACTTCAAGATCCCGTACACATTCGAGGGCCGCGCCGCGAACTACGTGCCCGACTTCCTGATCCGACTCCGCGATACCGCCTCGACCGGCCCGGACGACCTTCTGACGCTCGTCCTGGAGGTAAGTGGCGAGGCCCGCAAGGACAAGCAGGCCAAGGTCGCCGCGGCGGAGCACCTTTGGGTCGAGGCGGTGAACAACTGGGGCAGTGCCGGCCGCTGGGCGTTCCTTGAAGTCACGGACCCATGGGACGCCGAGCACGTCATCCGGGCGAAGTACCTCGAACCGGCCGCGGCCCTCCCGTGATCGACTCAGGTCGCCGCGACGGCCTCCCGTGGTTGGACCTCATCGATGACCTCGATACCAGCGGCCTCCACGTCTTCGATCCCGAGGAGCATCCCCAGCAACTCTCTGGCGCCACGCTTTGCCGCGGCAAGAGTTCGAGCGGGAATGTCCGACTCGAAATCCGTCAACTCAGCGATCCACTGGCGTCCGTCATGTCGGTACCGGATCAGGTAGCTGTCCCGCCGGGGGCGAGGCGGGTTCTCCGGGAGGCCAAACAGCCCTGGTACCGAGAGACCCTCGTCCAGCTCATTCCACCAGATGCCGGCCCCGCGGTCCAGGATGCTGAAGTTCTTTCTCTGGTCCTCCGTCGCGCTCGCCAACCACTGGAGCGACTCGAGCGGCACAGCAATCTCGCGCCCGTCCCTGAGAGCGACGCGCAGCCGCTCACCATCCACGGTGGCCGATGCCGCTCGCGGCCAGGCAGGCGACGGGCTATTTCGGGAAGAACTCATTCCAACGCCTCAGGAACTGTCGTTGATGCGTGATCGCGAGGCTCTCAATCTGGCGGATTTCGCGCCGAGTGTAGCCGCTGGTCTTTTGAAGCTCGATGGGCAAGAGGGTAAAGACGGCCTCGCCTTGCGTCGACTGCGGATGGACGTGCGGGGGATCGTGTTCCCGCGAATGAAAGAGGGACCGGTAGGGTCCACTGCGAAGCAGAAGCGGCACGCCGACCTCGCGGAAGGATCGACGGGCGCCCATCATCCGGAGGTGCCCTTCACGCCCGGTTACCTGGATGGTCCGCCGGTGAGCGATGGCTGACAAGATCAAGCCGGCTCGAGCCACGCCCGTCCGCGCGATCAACCACCCGGGCGACACCCGGGCCAATATCCCGACTGCCGAGCTCGAGTCGTTCGCCCGCCCGGAGGAGAAGAGGCCCACGATCGTGCGCTATCCCCGCGATCCGACGCTGGACCCGCAGCTCGTCTGGAAGGGCAAGGACGAGCAGGACAGCCACGACCTCGAGGTGCCGGCAGTCCCGATCTACATCCAGGAAACGATCGACCCGCTCGCGCTCGTCGAGGAGCTCCGGGCCGCAAGCGAGGGGCGTCGCTCGGAGGAGCAGCTCGGCTTCTTCGGGCCGTACACGGACCTGACGTTCGAGGAGAAGGTCGACTTCTACCGCCACCCGGGCAAGTGGTCGAACCGGATGATCCTCGGAGACTCGCTGCTCGTCATGACGAGCCTCGCCGAGAAGGAAGGCCTCAAGGGCCAGGTCCAAACCATCTACATCGACCCGCCATACGGGATCAAGTTCGGCTCGAACTGGCAGGTCTCGACCCGCAAGCGCGACGTCCGCGACGGCAAAGACACCGACCTCACTCGCCAGCCCGAACAGGTCCGTGCCTACCGCGACACCTGGGAGCTCGGCATCCATTCGTATCTCGCGTACCTGCGGGATCGACTCGCCGTCTCCCGCGAGCTGCTCACCGAATCGGGCTCGATCTTCGTCCAGATCGGCAACGAGAACATGCATCTCGTGCGCAGCGTCCTGGACGAGGACTTTGGCGCCGAGAATTTCGTGGCCCATATCGCCTTCTATAAGACGAGCTCCGAGAGCACCGAGGTCTTGCCACAGATCTTCGATTCTCTTCTTCTGTACGCTCGATCCCGGGAGAGATTGAAGTTTCGACGTCTGCTGAATCGAAAGCAGCCAGGCGAGCGCGGCGCGAAGCAGTACACGAAGGTGATCTCCCCGGACTTCTCGACGATCCGTTCGATGACACTTGGCGAGCTGGCCGGAACCGACGATGTCCCCGCGGGTTGGGAGGTGTGCAGGCTTGGTCCGTTGACTTCGATGGGATACCAAGAGGGCCGTAGCAAGCCGTATGTGTTCAGAGGCGACAGCTACGCGTGTCCGGCCAGCCGCCACTGGAGCTACGACCCAAGTCCGGGAGCGGAGATGGACCGATTGGTGGCCCTCGGTCGTGTCCGTCGGTCTGGGACCTCGCTCGCATCGGTGCTGCTTGCCCGCGATAACCCGACCACCGAACTCGACAACATTTGGCTCGACACCGGGACCGGTAGTTTTACTGAGGACCAGGTCTACGTTGTCCAAACTGGGGTAAAGGTGGTCGAACGCTGTCTGCTGATGAGCACCGATCCGGGCGACCTCGTTCTCGATCCGACATGCGGTTCCGGCACGACCGCCTACGTCGCCGAAGAGTGGGGGAGACGCTGGATCACGATCGACACAAGCCGCGTCGCGCTCGCCCTCGCCCGCTCGCGCCTTATGGCTTCGAAGTACCCGTGGTACCTCCTCGCCGACTCGGAAGCCGGCATCCGCAAGGAGGCCGACGTGACCGGCCAGGCGCCGCCGAGCCCGATCCCGCCGACCGCCAACGACGTTCGTCGGGGCTTCGTCTACGAGCGCGTTCCGCACGTGACCCTGAAGTCGATCGCCCAGAACCCGGACATCCACGAGGGCATGAGCCGCGAGGAGATCGACGCCGCGATCGCCCGCCACGCCGAGAGCGAGACCCTGTTCGACCGACCGTACGAAGACCGCAAGATCGTGCGCGTGTCGGGGCCGTTCACGGTCGAAAGCCTGTCGCCGCATCGGGTCCTCGTCGACGGTCCGGAGGACGACGTCCTCGAGCCGACCGCTGAATCGGTCGATGCCGGCCGCTTCGTCACGATGATCCTCGACAACCTCCGCCGCGCCGGCGTCCAGAACACCAAGCGCGACGAGCGGCTCGAGTTCACCCGGCTCGACCCGTATCCGGGCGTCTTCGTCCAGGGGGTAGGGGAGTACGTCGAGAATGGCCAGACCCGGACGGCCGCGATCGCGATCGGACCCGAGTTCGGCACTGTCGGCCCCGAGCTGATCCGCGACGCCGCCAAGGAGGCCGTGAAGTTCGCCGACCTGCTCGTCGTGTGCGGTTTCGCCTTCGACCCGCTGGCGGGGGAGGAGGCCTCGACCCTCGGCCGCCTGACGATCCTCCAGGCCCGGATGAACCCCGACCTCGCGATGGGCGACGAGCTGCTCAAGAAGACCGGCTCCGGCAACCTCTTCATGGTCTTCGGCGAGCCCGACATCGATGTCCGATCGACCGCTGACGGCCAGGTCACGGTCGAAATGAAGGGCCTCGACGTTTACGACCCGACGACCGGCGTCCTGCGCTCATCCTCGGTCGACGACATCGCTGCCTGGTTCCTCGATACGAACTACGACGGCGACGCGTTCTTCGTCCGCCACGCCTACTTCACCGGCGCCGACGACCCATACGACAAGCTCCGCCGCGCCCTTCGCGCCGACATCAGCGACGAAGCCTGGGCCACGATCAATTCGTCGATCTCGAGGCCGTTCCCACACCCGTCGACAGGCAAGATCGCGATCAAGGTCATCAACCACTACGGCGACGAGGTCATGAAGGTGCTCCCGACGTGAGCACGGGCCGAGCGTGAGCGTTGGCAGTCCGGTTCTCTCCCGATCTTATGAGTCGCCACGCGATCCGCGAGGCGCGGCGTGAGAGGATACCGATTGAAATGATCGCCGATGCCTACGAGGAAGCGATGACGCACCTGTTGCTCGAGTACGACGAATCGGTCGACGCCGCCTACCTCACCGTGAACGACGAGCCATGGGCCCGCCGGGAGCGACTGGACGACGCCCGCGGTATCAACTATGGCGCAGACGGCTCCATCGTCGGCATCGAGGTTCTGTCGCCGCGACGGAAGGGCGTCTTGCTCGATGGCCTCCCATTTCGCAACGATGTCGCCCGGGTGCTTCGCTCGGTGGGGTTCCGC
Organism: Candidatus Limnocylindrales bacterium; assembly: GCA_038234575.1. Lineage (GTDB taxonomy): Bacteria > Chloroflexota > Limnocylindria > Limnocylindrales > CSP1-4 > UBA5189. The sequence goes on along the minus strand of JBBQTO010000048.1, from coordinate 3,361 downwards.
GTCCTCGAACCGGCGCGCTGACCCGAGCGTCCGAAGATGGTCGGCGGCTTCGCGTTCGATCCCCTGGCGGGGGAGGAGGCCTCGACCCTCGGCCGCCTGACGATCCTCCAGCGCGGATGAACCCCGACCTCCGCTGCCAACCCGGCCTCCGGGTCGTGAACGATGGCACGTAACAGGAAGCCGTCACGTCGGGACCGCGCACGCGACAGGCCGGCGCGGAGTCGGCAGCGCGGTCCCGCCGGGCCACCGTCCGTCGAGGATCTGGCCGACACTGTGGTCCGTGGCGGGCGCGAGCTCCTGGCAATCGAGGATCCGCTCGAGGCCGAGATGTGGGCGAGCGCGGTACTCGGCAACTTCTACAAATTGGCTGCCCCGCTGGACGCCCGCGACGAACTGGAGCGGTTGCTCTGGCCGGCGGTCGTCACCGCGGCCGAGAGGAGGCAGGATGCCGCCGGACTGGCCGTCATGGAAGCGCTGGCAGCCGTCGCGGACCAGGAACTGGCGGCCATGGCCGGCGCCGCGGCCGCGCGGCTGCGGGCGCTGGGGATCCCCTCCGTCGGCTGGTCGGCTGAGCTCGGCTCGGTCGCCTTCGAAGGTGCGTGGGTGATGACCGATGTGTTCGGCGATCACGAGGCCTATTTCGCGACCTTTCGTTATCCGGGCCGCGAGCCTCACGTTGTCAACGCGCTCTACGACAGGGCCATGGGCGAGATCATCAAGGATGGCTTCGTCGGTTATGGGCTGGAGGACCCGCGCGACCGAGCGGCGGCTGAGCCCGGCGTGTCGGTCGACGATGCGGACGAAGCCACCATGGCGCGCCGGGTAGTTGACGCGATCGCAAGCGGCGATCTCTATCTCGACAATGACTGGACGCCCGAGTTCAAGCAATGCCGGGCACTGATCCTGGCGCGGATGCGCAGCCTACCGATGGCCCCGCCAATCGAGCCGCCGGACCAACCCGGCGACGCGGCACGGAAGGCGCTCATCGAAGAGTTCCTCGCCTCAGGGTTGGTCGCCGATCTCAACGAGGCGGACATCATCGCCTCCCACGCCCTGGACTACAGCTGCGACTATCTCGGCGACGATGCCTTCCGCTGGAGCCCGATCGTGATCGAGCAGTTCATGCTTGACTACCTGCCGCGCAAGATCTCCCTCAACCTGGGCCAGGTGCGCCAGACCCCGCTCGTGCTCCGTGGCTGGGTCCGCTTCGCATTGACGAAGCGCGGGCTCGAGGAGCGCTGGATTGCCGAGACCGAGCGGGCGGTCGGCCGGTTCGCGAAGGAGTTCCGGCGGGCGATGACGGACTCGGCTGACTTCGGACCTGCCAAGGCCCTTGCGACTGCGATGCTTGCCGACAAGGTCGATTTCCTCGACCAGGCGGCCGTCGACCGCTGGATCAACGAGTTCAACGCACGTCCGCTCGCCGAACGTGATCAGTTGCTCGGGAAACATCTCGTCCCGCCTGAATAGGGGCCGTCGACCTGGGTCTGGGTCGGTCACTCTAACAGACATAACTTACCTTATCGGAAGTAGATACGATCGATCAGGTGGGCATTAGGGTCTTGGCCGGCACGTGACGACGCTCGAGGTAATCCTGGACCGCCTCGACGAGTCGCGTTGCTTCGGCGACAAGGTCCGCGGCGGCGGCTGCGTCGTATTCGAGATCGTCGAGGTCCGGATGGCGTGCGGCCGTTTGGGCGCCCGACAGGGCGACGACATCGACCTGGACGAGTCCTAGACCCGCGTCTTTCGGGCTCTGGTCGAGAAGGAAGACCAGATCGTGCGTCATCCGCGGCTCGCCGCCGTCGAGGGCGATCGTGGCCTTTAGCGCCTTTTCCGCCGCTTGCTGCGCGTGGTACGCGGCGTGCCGCGAGGGCATCCCTGTAGTCGCAAGGAGCGTGGTGGCGGCGAGGAGATCGCCCAGGGCCGTCCGCAGCCACCAAGCGGCCGACTCAGACGACATCGTCGCGGTCGTATAGAACGCGTCCCTCCTTCAGCGCCCAGTAGACCGCGCCGGCCGGGCGGTCCGGAACGCTCCCGTCGGTTTCTGCGACCGTCGCCACGATGACGTCCGACGAGACCGGGAGGCGATCGTATGATCGGCGGACATCGAGGCGAGTCGCACGACGGTCCGTGAGTTGCTCCATCACGACGAGCAGGTCGTAGTCACTATCGGGTCGCTGGTCGCCGCGGGCCCGCGACCCGAACAGGATGATGCGCACCGGGTCCATGGCGCGGACGACGCGGCCGACGATGTGCGTCAGCCACACGTCGAGCATGGGCGGAGCGCCCGTCGGGGCCGAGCTCGTCGATGGCAGGTAAGGCGCGATCGCCTCCTGGATCTGATGGGACCGTTCGGCCCGATTCCGGTGGATCGCCGACACGATCGCTCGATCCCGCGCGGCCGCCGCAGGTTCCGTCCCCGCGGCTGGGGTCGCGAAGATGCCGCGGATCGCATCCGAGAGGTCGTCCTCATCGATGACGTGCTGCGTTCCGACCTTCCATGCGGTCAGCTTCCCAGCGCGGATCCAGCGCCTGATGGTTTCGGGATCTCGGCTCGCACGTGTGGCGGCCTGGACGACGGTCAGCATCGTAGTGGCATGCTACAACATACTACGACAATGGGCGCAAGCGCGAGGTATTCGGTGTCGTACGTCGCCGCCTGATCGACCAGGCCGACCGCCTGGACCAAGCATGCTTCTGGTGGCCCCATGTTGGGTTATTGTCGATCGATGGCCAGTGAGTCCGATGTCCAAGACGTTCTCGACGCGATCGACGACTTCGGCAGCTGTCTCGCGGCGCAGGACCTCGGCGGAACGCTCGCCCTGCTTGCCGATGATCCTGATGTCACGGTCATTCCCAGCGAGGGCGTTGAGACGCACCGCGGTCGGGCAGCGGTCGAGGCCTTCTTCGGCCGCATCTACGGCTCGCCGAAACGCTACAGCTGGCGTTGGCGGGATCGGTGGGTCTCGGCCAGCGGAGCCTGGGCGTCGTTCGTCGCCATCGGCGATGAGTTCGTCGACGTCGCGGGCGCAGAACGACACGTCATCCCGTACTGCCTGACCGGCACACTCGTGCGGCACGACGGCCGGTGGCGCTTCCTGCTCCTCCACGGCTCCGAGGAGTCGTCCGGCGGATAGCAGGTTCCGATCCACCGGCGGGTCGTTTCGGGATTCCTGCCGACCCGACGGGCTGCCTCGGCCACGGTGAGCATCCTAGGCTGAACAGTCTCCAAGATCTCCCGACACCCGGGAGCGCCAGCGGCCGATAACGAGCGGCGCCGGAACCCCATGCTTGTCGTGTCTAAAGCGATGAGCAGGAGGGCCGGCGCCGTGGTCAATGATGACGTCCTGTATGGCTT
>JBBQTO010000047.1:0-15513 GCA_038234575.1 Candidatus Limnocylindrales bacterium | reverse complement strand
GCTCGCGGCCTCGGTTGCGTGCGCGAGGACGAATGCGCTCGTGCTCATGCCGGCCGCCTCAGCTGCCTGGTCCAGCAACTGCCGTTTGCCCGGTTCGAGGCGCAGCTCAAGGCGGTCGTCTTTTCGTGTTGCGACGGCCATGTGGGCCTCCGGTCGAATCTGATAGCTGTCCGTACAGTGTCCGTACCATACGACTGCCACGACACTCGTCAAGCGTAGAGGCGGAGCCAGGCCAGTGGCATCCGTGAGAACGTCACGTGTCCTAGCCGCGCCTGGTCAGCGATGCGAGCCACGCGTCGCGATCGAGCGGGCTCGGGCGCGAGCGGGGACGCGTTGGCGGGTGCTCGCCGATGGGCTGGTAGCCGCCGAAGCGCGTCTCGAGGATCCCTTCCCCCATCGACAGGCCGGGCAGCTGGTGCTGGAGGCCGCGGACCCGCGCAACGGGCATGACCGCCGAGACGCGCGACAACCCGTCGGCCGAGAACTGACCGGTCACTCTCGCCCCGAGGCGGCTGAGCGCGGTGAGAACGCCGGAAGCGGTCGCCGCCGGGACTTCGAGGCCAACCTCCGCGAGCGGCTCGCAGACCCAGGTCCCCGCACGCTCGAGCGCCTCGGCCATGACGAGCTGGGTCAGCTTCCGGAAATCGGCGGCGCCTGATACGGGTGAGGAATAGCCGGAATCAGTCACGGTGACGCGGCAGTCGGTCACCTGCCAACCCGACAGGCCCTCGGTCAGCGCCTCGCGAACGTAGGCCCCGAGCTGCGTCCGGAACGTGTCGACCGTCCGGAACACGTACAGCGGAACGAGTCGAACGTCGACGTCGGTACCGAACTCGATCCCCGAATCGGGTGCCGCTGGTTCGATCCGGACGGCGAGGGTGGCCGCGAACGGGTTCGAGCTCCGCGACGAGCTCCGCCCGGTGATGTTCGAGTGGGTCCGAGCATGGATGAGCTCCTCGGCTTCACCGACGCGGGCCGGGCGCTCGATGCAGACGGTCGTCGTCTCGCGGAAGTTGGCGGCGATCCCGTAGTCGCGCTCGAGCGTGGCCTGAACGACCTCCTTCTGGACCTCGCCGTACAACGAAACCGCGATCTCGTGGCGGTCCTCGTCCTGGCGAACGTCGATGAGGGGGTCCTGCTCCGCAAGCTGAGAGAGCGCGGCACGGAGGGAGCCCTGCTGCTCCGGCGACTCGGCAAAGACGACCGCTTCGAGCGTCGGCCGCGGAAATCGCGCCGTGATGGCCTCGCCACGCGGGGGCTCACCGATCGCGTCACCGACGCGGACCGCGCCCAGACCACGAACCGTCGCCATCTCGCCGGCCGTGGCGACATCGTGGCGGGGCGCGCCGGCCGGGGCGAAGACCTTGATCGACGTCGGCTTGGCGTCCTCCCCTCCTCCGACGCGAACGCGCTGGCGCGGCCGCAACGTGCCCGCGAACACGCGGACGTACGCGACGCGCTCCCCGCCCGCGGCTCGCTCGATCTTGAAGACGCGGCCCGACACGGGGGCGGTGGCGTCGGCGCCGTTCGCGGGAAGGAGATCCTCGATCCCGGCGAGGAGCTGCCCTACTCCGATCCCATACCAGGCTGAGCCGAAGAACACGGGATGGACGATCCCGCGGCGGGTCTGCACTGCCAGCTGCTCCCAAAGCCGGGCGTACGGGATGGCGGCCTCGTCGCGGACATAGGCGCGGAGGATCGTGTCGTCGCCCTCGGCGAGCATTTCGACCAGGGCCGCCCCGTGGCCGCCATCCTCGCCCGTGAACGGCTTAACGGTCACGGCGCGACTGCCCGCGTCGAGGACGCGCGACATTGGGACCATGGCCGGCGCCAGGCGGCGGCGCATCGTCTCCACGACCCGATCCGGGTCCGCGCCCGCTCGGTCGATCTTGTTGACGAAGATCAGGGTCGGGACGCCCAGACGCTGCAGGGCCCGGAACAGGAGCGGCGTCTGCGGCTGCACGCCTTCGACCGCCGAGACGACGAGGATCGCGCCATCGAGAACTCCGAGGACGCGCTCGACCTCAGCGATGAAGTCCGGGTGTCCCGGCGTATCGACGAGATTGACCGCGAGATCGCCGACCAGGAACGAGGCGACCGCGGACCGGATCGTGATGCCGCGCTCGCGCTCGAGCTCCAGCGAGTCGGTCTGGGTGGTGCCGGCGTCGACCGTGCCGATGTGGTCGATCGCGCCGGTTGTGAAGAGGAGTCGCTCGGTGAGGGTGGTCTTACCGGCGTCGACGTGGGCGAGGATTCCGAGATTGAGCGTGCGCATGGGACCTCATGCCTTCCAAGGAGGGGGTGACCTTCTGGCTGGACATGGGTGCTCCCATTTCGCTCCTTTCTCTCGTGAACGGGCGCAACTGCCCACCCAGACTCGCACGACCTGTCAAGCGGCGACAGCCTCCGCGCCCGGGCTCCGTCTGACGGCGCATTTTCCGGTAATCGTCACCCCGGACGCTTATCCCAATTCCGGGGTCCCCAGCGTCCCGAATCAGCGTGTCCGCCGCCATTTCGGCGACGCCAGGCCGCCGGATCGTGCTCAAACTCGGCGACGGCGTCGGATCGGAGGCAGCGGCTACGTCCGGAGGTCTCAGATAGCCGTCCCCCGATGACGATTAGAGGGAATGTCGCGGCCTGGGAGCTCCGGCCGTCGGCGCCGCAGCCCCGCCATCGGGCACGTTGACGCCGTGATACCAGGCGGTATCATCCTGCCATGCCCATGACCCTGCGACTGACGTCGAGCGAGACGGAAGCCCTCCGCGAGACAGCCCGACGCGAACGGCGATCGATGCAGGAGGTCGCACGCGAGGCGATCGCGGCGTACGTATCCAGCCGTACGCGCCGCCGCGGCGAGCATCTCTCCCGAATCCTATCCGAGGATCAAGAGCTCCTGCGCCGACTCGGCAGTATGTGACGGAATATCTTGACCTCGACGACCTGCTCGCCGTGGCCGACGCGGCTCTGGGGCATCGAGCCGAGCTGCGCGATGTCGGGCTGCTCCAGGCCGCGGTCGCGAGACCGCAGGCGACGGCCTTCGGCGAAGACGCTTATCCCGGGCTCGACGACAAGGCGGCCTCCCTGCTCCATTCGCTCGTGACCGGCCACCCGCTGGTCGATGGCAACAAGCGACTCGGCTGGATCGCCGTTCGGCTCTTCTATCGGATGAACGACTTCGACATCCACCCGGGCGCCGACGACGCATTCGCCTTCGTCAGAGCGATCGCCGCCGGTGACCTCCACGACGTCGTCTCGATCGCAGCGCCCCTCGAGGGTTGGCGGCAGCCGATCGATGCTACGGCCCACTGACGAGAATGCTCAAAGGAGTGATCACATGACGAAGGTCCTGTCCGGAATCACGACGTCGATCGATGGCTACATCGCCGGGCCGAATGACGGGCCCGGGAAGGGCCTCGGCGAGGGTGGCGAGCGGCTTCACTACTGGGTCTTCGGCGGGCCCTGGTCGTACGACGAGGAGGCGCGGAGCGAGGCGATCGGCGCGGACAAGGAGTACCTCGACGCCTCGATGTCGAACCTCGGCGCGGTCATCGGCGGCCGGTGGACGTACGAGGCTGCCGACCACTGGGGCGGTCGCAACCCCTGGAGCCTCCCGTTCTTCATCCTCACGCATCGTCCGGAGGAGCAGCCCGAGGGCGGTGACTTCACGTTCGTGGACGGTCTCGAGGCCGCGATGGAGCGCGCGCGGGAAGCGGCCGGCGAAAAGGACATCGAGATCATGGGTGGGGCCGACACCATCCGCCAGGCGCTCCGGGCCGGCTATGTCGAGGAGTTCACGCTCACGATCGCACCCGTCTTGCTCGGCGCCGGCAAACTGCTGTTCGAGGGCTTCGAGGAGCCGCTGACCCTCGAGCCGCTCGTGGTCCGGCAGTCGCCCTTCGCCACCCACATCACGTATCGCGTTGGTCGCTGAAGGAAACCCGTGACCGAATACATCGAGATCCAGGGCGCCCGGGAGAACAACCTCAAGGACGTGAGCCTGCGCATTCCCAAGCGCCAGATCACGATCTTCACGGGCGTCTCCGGCTCGGGCAAATCGTCGGTCGTCTTCGACACCATCGCCACCGAGGCCCAGCGTCAGCTGTTCGAGAACTTCAGCTTCTTCGTCCGGACCTTCCTGCCGACCTACCCCCAGCCGCAGGCGGATTCGATCGAGAACCTGAGCATGGCCGTCATCGTCGACCAGAAACGGCTCGGTGGCGGGTCCACGTCGACCGTCGGCACGATCACCGACATCTACACGCTCCTCCGCCTCCTCTTCTCGCGCGTCGGCAGGCCGAAGGCTGGCCCCGCGAATGCCTTCTCGTTCAACGATCCGCTGGGCATGTGCCTCGACTGCAATGGCCTGGGCCGCAAGACGGGCCTCGTCGCGGACGACTTCCTCGACCTGTCGAAGTCACTCAACGAAGGGGCCGTCCAGGTGCCGTTCTGGGGCGGCTGGGAGGTCGGCGCCTACACCGCGTCGGGGTTCTTCGAAAACGACAAGAAGCTGCGCGACTTCTCGAAGGAGGAGATGGACCTCCTGCTGTACGGCAAGGACCGCAAGTACAAGCTCGCCGTCGGCGACAAGACGATGAACGCCACCTACCTCGGCGTGATGGAGAAGATCGAGCGCTCATACGTCCGGCGCGACCTCAAGACCTACTCGGAGCGAACGCAGAAGGCGGTCGAGCCGTACATGTCGATGCGGCTCTGCCCGACCTGCAAGGGCGCCCGTCTGAACCAGGCGGCCCTGCGGTCGCGGATCAACGGCTATTCCATCGCCGACATGACCGCCCTCGAGGTCGGCGACTTCATCCCGATCCTGCGCCTCCTCGAGGAAGGGCCGGTCGCGGAGCCGATGGTCGAGGCCCTGATCGAACGGCTGCAGCATGTTGCCGACATCGGCCTCGATTACCTGAGCCTGGACCGCGCGACCGACACGCTGTCGGGCGGCGAGTCGCAGCGGATCAAGATGGTCAAACACCTCGGCAGCAGCCTCGTCGACGTGACGTACATCCTCGACGAGCCGAGCATCGGGCTCCACCCGCGCGACGTGCACCGCCTGACCGAGCTGCTCGTGAAGCTGCGCGACAAGGGCAACACGGTCATCGTCGTGGAGCATGACCCCGATGTGATGAGCATCGCCGATCACGTGATCGACATGGGGCCAGGCGCCGGGACCGCCGGCGGCGAGATCGTGTTCGAGGGCAGCTTCGCGGACTTGCGCCATGCCCCGACGATTACCGGCCGCTTCCTTGACCGTGCCCTGCCGTTGAAGGCGAACGCCCGGACGCCGGCCGGCTGGATGCCCATCCGAGGCGCCCGCGAGAACAACCTCAGGAACGTCGACGTGGATATCCCGACCGGGGTCATGACGGTCGTGACCGGTGTGGCCGGTTCGGGCAAGAGCTCGCTGATCGACGGCGTCTTCCTGCCCGCCCACCCGGAGGCGATCGTCATCGACCAGTCGGCCGTCGGGGCGAACTCGCGCTCGAACCCGGCCACGTACACGGGCGTGATGGACGACCTGCGGAAGGCCTTCGCGACGGCCAACAAGGTCGATGCCGGCCTGTTCAGCTTCAACTCCAAGGGCGCCTGCGAGAACTGCAAGGGCACCGGCGTCATCTACACCGACGTGTCCTTCCTCGACAGCATCAAGACGACCTGCGAGGTCTGCGAGGGCCGGCGCTTCAAGGACGAGGTCCTGCGCTACACGCTCGAGGGTCGCAACGTGAGCGAGGTCCTGGCGATGACCGTCGCCGACGCGCTCGGGGTCTTCTCGCAGAAGGAGATCGCCCGCAAGCTCCAAGCGATGAGCGACGTTGGGTTGGACTACCTGACCCTCGGGCAGCCGCTCAGCACGCTGTCCGGCGGCGAGTGCCAGCGGATCAAGATGGCCAGCGAGCTCCATCGCAAGGGCAACATCTACGTGCTCGACGAGCCGACCACGGGGCTCCACATGTCCGACACCGGGCATCTCCTCGAGATGCTCGACCGCCTGGTGGACGCGGGCAACACGGTGATCGTCATCGAGCACAACCTCGATGTCGTTCGGAACGCCGACTGGATCATCGACCTGGGTCCCGAGGGCGGCAGCAAGGGCGGTCAGCTCATGTTCAGCGGCACGCCGTCGGGCCTGTTGGCGGACGAGGCCTCCCTCACGGCGGAGTACCTGCGCCGGACCAGCGAGGCCGCGGTTTTCAGCGCCTGAGCGAAGCTCAGGCCAGCGCGAGCTCGAGGAACGTCAGGACGTCGGCGCGCTCGTCAATGAGCTTGCCGACGGGTTTGCCGAGGCCATGGCCCGCGTCGGTGTCGATGCGCATGAGGATTGGGGCATCGCCGGCCTGCGCGGCCTGGAGCGCCGCCGCGAACTTGAATGAGTGGCCGGGGACCACTCGATCGTCGTGGTCGCCGGTCGTGACGAGGGTCGGCGGGTACGCCGTGCCGGCCCGGATGTTGTGGAGCCAGGCGAGCCACTCGGGCTTGAACCCCGGACCCGTCGGGATGTTGAAGCCGCCGTAGCCGTGGACGAGCGTCGGCGCCTTGGCGTCCGGGGTCACGTCGCGCCGGCGCGTGAGAAACAGCGGGATCCGCGTGCCGTCGGCCGACGCAACGAAGACCTGCTCGGTGATGAAGTGGTCGGGATCCCAGGCGAGATCGGGCCGCGGGACCTTGCGAACGTCGCCGTTGGCCATCCGCACGGCGAGGACCGTCGAAGGCGAGGCGAACGTCGTGAACGCAACGTACAGATCGTCGTCGCGACGCCGGCCTGACAGCTCGGTGATCGACCCGATGCCCGGCAGCTCGACGTCGACGGCGTTGCGGCCATCGAGATCCACGATCGCGAGCCGGCTGTGGGCGTCGCGGAGGTAGGCCAGCGCCAGCCGGCCGCCGACGACGCCGACGTGCTCGAGGGCATCGGTCGCCTCCGGCACGACCCGGGTCGCCGCTGCGTCACTGTCCTCCAGCGGCCGATACGGATCCGCGACGATGGTGCCGTGGTAGTCATCGACCTGGCCCGTCGTCGGCGGCTTAGGGTAGCTCGGCATGCTCAGGCACTCGATGGTAGTGGTCTCCTCAGGTATGGTACCGTGGGTGGCATGGAGAAGACGACCGTTTATTTGACGAGCGAGCAGAAGCGAGCCCTCGCTCGCGCCGCACACGTCGAAGGCCGGAGCGAGGCCGACTTGATCCGCGAAGGGGTCGACACGGTGACGTCCCGACACCAGGCTACGGAGCCGACCCTGCCCCTGTTCGAGAGCGGCACGCCGGAACTCGCGGAACATGTCGATGAGCTTATGGAGGGCTTCGGGGAGCCGTGATCCTGGTCGACACCAGCGGCCTCCTCGCGGCGCTCGACGGTTCAGAGCAAAACCATGCGCGCGCGGCCGGCGCCCTCCGTGCGGCCGGCGCGCCGCGCCTGCTCTCGCCCTTCGTGCTCGCCGAGCTGGATTACCTGCTCAGCACGCGAGTATCGACGAGGATCGCCCGCACGTTACTCGACGAGGTGGCAGGCGGCGCTTACCAGCTCGAGCCGTTCAGCGCGGACGATATCGCGGCGGCGGGCGAGATCCTCGATCGGTATCCCGAGCTCGAACTGGGGCTCGCCGATGCGTCCATCGTCGTCCTCGCCGAGCGGCACCGCTGCCTGGATCTACTCACCCTCGACGAGCGCCACTTCCGAGTCGTATCAGGTCCGTGGCAGCGTCCCTTCCGCCTGTTACCGGCTGACGTGTGAAGGGGTCATGATGTCGGCTCCGGGGAAGCCGCTGTCGAGGAGGATGGCCATGGCGCGAGTTCGGCACGAATCGAGCGTGACGTCAGTCTCGTGGATCCCGTCCGAGGCGATCGAGGGCCTCTCGAAGATCCCGTTCGAGATGGGCGTGACGCACTACGACCAATCGCCGCCTGATCGGCTGGTCGATCTCGAAGAGCTCCGCCGCACCGACCGCTTCCGAGAGGCGAACGAGCTGCGCGCGTTCGTCGAGGTCGAGGACGGCCGGATCGTGGGCCAGGGCTACCTCGGTGGCGGTCACATCGGAGCAACGACCGTCCGACTTGGCCCGGCGGCCATCCGCTTCCCGGCCGTGCACATGCCCAACATCCAGCAGCCGCCCGAGGTCGGACCGACCTCGGTCCGGTTCGTCCAGACCGTCGGCGGCCGAATGGGCATCCCCACGCCCCGGCCCGTCGCTCGTAAGCCGTTCTTCCAGTTCTGGCCATCACTGGCGTGGACGACGCTCGAGCTGACGATCAATGCCGACGGCTCGGCCTCGCACCGGCTGATCGGCGCCAGCCCATTCCCCCGCCACTGGATCTACGACAGCGACGGGGCGCGCGTCGAGAAGTCGGGCGTGATCGACTTCGGCAAGTGGGCGGGCGAATCCTTCGGGGATCACACGCCCTGGGGGGATGTGGACTCGCCGGCCCTCGTGAGCGCGGTCGAATCCGAGCTCGAGCGGGCAATGTCGGGGCAGATCATGCACGACGGCGCGAAGCCTTCGATTCGGCAGCTCGCCGCGGGAACCGCGCTGACGACGCAGGGCGAGGCGGCGACGCAGGTCTACCTCATCCTCGACGGCGTGTTCGCGGTCGAGGTCAACGGCGAGCCCATCGCCGAGATCGGGCCCGGCGCGGTCGTCGGCGAGCGAGCCGCGCTCGAGGGCGGGACGCGAACGGCGACCCTCCGGGCGGTGACGAAGGCTCGAGTCGCGGAGGCTTCGCCGGATCAGCTGCGACCGGTCGAGATCGAGGCCCTGGCCGGCAAGCACCGCCGGGAGGACGCCGGCACCTAGCTCAGTCGCGGCTCATCGTCGTCGCGATGTCGGCCTCGTTGCCTTCGGGGTCTGCAAGGGTCCACCAGGCCGGCGCGGCCTTGTCGAAGAGCATGGTCCCGCCGGCGGCCAGGGCCGCGGCGACTCGGGCCTCCGCCTGGTCGTAGGGCACCCAAACGGCGACATGCATGCGGTTACGCCCGGCGTTGGGCTCGTCGACCTCTTCGAACCAGAGGCCCGGTCCCCTGCCCCGCGGGTCGATGAGGTCGTCGGGGCTCTCGGCACGATATTCGTAGCCCATCAACGCGCTCCAGAAAGGCATGACCTTCTTCAGGTCGACCGCCCCGATGACAATCGGACCGACGCTCTCGACGGCGGTTGGATCGGCGGACAACCCCTGCTCGCGGGCGAGCGATGAGATCTGCCGAGCCAGCTCGACGTCCTTGCGACCCATCCCGTACCAGTTCTCGGTGTAGGTGATCAGCCGGACGGTCACGCCGTCCGGCCGGACGTTGATGTCGGGGTGGTGGTCGTCGATGCCGGTCAACCCGCCGATCGCCTGGATCAGGCGGGCGCTGGCGGCGAACGAATCGGTCCGGAAGAACGTGCAGGCACCGTCGCCCAGGACCGGCCAGTCCTCGGTGCCGGCTGCCTCGCGGAACGCTCGCGCGGAGATGCCGTCAGTCGTCCTGGTCATCGCGGACCACTGTACTTGTCGTACCGGCCCCGGTAGCCCATCGGCGCCCGACGGGGGCCAAACAGCATGCTCAGCGGACCGAAAATCCACTGGGCGGGCGGCGGCAGCTGCATCTCGTGGCTCGACATCGGTTCACTCGCGGGCGTCATTGTCAGCGGGCCTCCTTTCTGGGCGACAGCGTAGATCGCGTCGGGGCCGCCGTGAGGCGCTCGACGACCTGGTCCGCACTCTCGAGCGCTCCCTCGACCCACGACTGCGATCGCGAGAAGGATTCGCCGGCGAGGTAGATGCCGAGCAAGGGTTCCGGCTGCGGGGCGAGGGCCAGGATCTCGTCGGACCGGAAGCCCGGACGCCAGAACGTCCAGCCAATCTCACAAGGGTCCGCGCCCCAGTGCATCAGCGCAGAGCCGGCCGGACGCGGGATCTCTAAGACCGACGGGTGGAGGGCGTGGAGCTGATCCTGGACCTCGTCGAGCATTCGTTCAGGAGCCGGGCCGCCGGATACGGCGCCACGCGCCAGGTCGATCCACGGTTGGACATCTCGGCCGTCGGTGTACATCGCGAGCAGCGCTGCCGGCTTATCCGGCTGCGTATCGAGGTAGAACACCTTTCGGACGGGTAGGTCGGTAGTCATGCGGATGCCCGAGACGCTGTCGCGCCACCACGGCAGGTCGTACCAGAGATAGAGTTTCATGGCCTGGAACCCCTCGACCGAATCGAGGACCCGAGCGAACGCCGGCGTCCGCATCGGTGGCGATTCGTCGGCGACCAACCGCAGCGCCGGGATCGCGATCGCCATGACCGTGCGCCCGGCCTCGATGGTCAGGCCGTCAGCGAACTGGAGCAGCTGTCGGCCGCCCTCTCCTCGGTCGACCGCTCGAAGCTCATGGCGGAGCCTGATCGACCCACCGGCCGCCTCGAACCGGGCAGCAAGCGCCCGGGGGATCGCGTTCATGCCCGCATCTGGCGTGCGCGCTTCCGCGGTCGGGTCGCCGCCGCCGAGGAGAAACTCGATCGCGTCCCCGGCATTGAACGCCCGGATGCCCGAGTCGTAGCCGAAGGCGTCGGCCACATAGCGCTGGCCTTCCGAGCTCCGGATGGCGCCGATGGCATCGCCGATCGACCAATCGGTGACCGGTCGGCCCAGAAACGCGCCGCTGGAGCGGGCGGCCACGTAACCATCATGATCGAGCGACTCCGCGCCCGGGATGACCCGCGAGAACGCCTCGCGAGCGAGATGCAGGGCCGAGCGGGCGCGCTCTTCTGCGGCCAGGTCGTAGCCCCCACCGCTCGTGGCATCGCTCGGGCCGTCGCCGAACCGGCCCCGGAGGAAGGACCGTTCGGTCCCGCCGGTGGCGTCGAACGGGTGGGTCGGGAGGTCGAAGGCCTCGACCATCGCTGCCACCCGTCGATGGCTCGTGAGAAAGCGCATGCCGCCCAGCTCGATCCGATGGTCGATGCCCGGGATCGCCACCGAACGAAGCCGGCCTCCGATCCGGATCGACCGCTCGTACATGGCGATCGACCACGATGGTCGCGCGCGCTGGACAGCGTCGGCAATGTAGGTACCGGCAACGCCGGCGCCAATGATCGCGAGATCGACGCGCTCCACGGGGGACCTGGCCATCACCGCTCCGCGGATCGGACCCGGAGGACATAGAGCAGCGGGAAGACGAGAAAGATGGCGAGGGCGATCGCCGGGCTGACGAACCAGCCGATGAACGCGGCCGCGCCATACCCGACCACCGTCACGACCGGTTCGGACAGCCGGTAGAACTCGATGGGCGACTTCGAGTGGCTCAGGTGCGGACGCGACCGGAGATGGCCGAAGAGCAGCAGCCAGGCCACGCCCGACCCCATCCCGACGATCGCATACGCGACCACTGCGGCGGCCTGATCGCCCGCGTTGCCCACCCGATACGCGCTCGCGATGACGGCGGTCGGAAAGGGCACGACCGACACCGTCAGGAGCAGGACGAGGTTGCGCCACAGGAGGCCGGCATCGACCGCCCGGATGCGCGAGAACACGGTGTGATGGCCCATCCACAGCACGCCGATGTTGGCAAACGCGGCGAGATAGGCAATGTAGGTCACCCACTCGTTCAGCAGCTCCTCGCCGAACCGCCCGGAGATCGCCGGGATGGCGAGCTCGAGGACGAGGAGCGTGATCGCGATCGAGAACACACCGTCGCTGAACGCCTCCACGCGACTGCTCTCGCTCAGTGGGTGCGCTCGCTCCTCGGTCATCGCTGGCTCATTCTGCTGCAGCGGCGGCGTGTGACGCGGGCGCCAGCGACGCCGCGCGCAGTCCTCGGACCTGGGTGAACGCGAGCCCAAGGACGCACATCAACGTGCCCATCACGGCGAGGGTGTTCGAGCCGCCGACGGTATCGATGAGGATGCCGCCGATGATGCTGCCGATCGGCATGAGGGCGAGCGCGACGACCCGCGCCGTGCTCGCGATCCGACCGACGAGCGCGTCGGGAGAGTTTGCCGCTCGAACGCTCACGTAGATCACGACCAGCGCGGCTTCGCCCGCACCAGCGAGCGCGGTCAGGGCGACGATCGCCGGCAGCGAATCGATGAAGGCGGCGCCGATGAGCGGGGCGCCGAGCACCAGCACGGCGATGATCATGACCCGCGCGACGTTCGTCTGGTGGCCGAGGCGCGTCGCGAAGATCGACCCGACGAGCGTGCCCACGCCGAGACCCGTGAGCGCGAGGCCGAAGGCCGCCGGGCTGAGCCCGAGATCCCGGACGATCCGGAAGGTCAGCGCAGCTCCAACCGAGACGAGGACGGCCGAGGTCGTCGCGAAGAGCAGGATCACGCTCCGCAGGACCGGGTGGCGAGCGACGTACAGGGCGGCCTCGCGGACGTCGTCGATCATTCGTGACGGCGGCCGATCCGCCGGCGCCTTGAGCTCGCGGCGGATCAGGAACAGTCCGAGCGCCGACACGGCGTACGAGGCCGCGTCGACGGCCAGCGTCGGTCCCGGGCCGATGACCGTCACCAGAAATCCGGCGAGGGCCGGCCCGATGATGAACGCCGCCGAGTAGGCCGTCTCGAGGATCCCGTTGCCGCGAGCGAGCTGCGAACGCCCGACCAGGTTCGGCATCGCCGCCAGATAGCCGGCCCGGAAGAAGCCTCGCAGGATCGCCAGCGGCGCCGTGACGAGGAGGATCACCACCATCGTGGGGCCGTGGAGGACCGCGCTGAGCGGGATGAATGCCGTGAGGATGGCCCGCCCGAAGTCGGACCCGAACATCATCTTCTTCCGGTCGCCCCGATCGGCGAGCGCGCCGGCCACCGCGCCCATGACGAAGTCGGCGCCGGTGCTGATCGCGCCGACGATCCCCATCACCACGCCCGAGCCCGTAAGCGCGAGCACGAGCAGCGGCATCGCCGTTGCACTCACCGCGTCGCCGAGCACCGAGACGGATTGGCTGATGAGGAGCGTCGCGAAGTCGCGGTTGCGGCTCAGTGGCTCCGGGCTTTCCTCCACCGCCTCAGGCTAGGGGTTCGGAGGCGCCGCGCGTTACCGCTCAGCCTGCGGTGATGAGCACCGTGTTGCCGTCTGGATCGTCGACGAGGCACATGTAGGCGCCGAAGTCCGTGGTGAAGGGCTCTCGCCGGCCGTGGTAGCCGGCGCCCGTGAACTCTGACCAGAAGGCATCCACGGCGGCGTTGTCGTCGACGAAGAACTCGAGCTCGATGCGCGAACCGCCTCGCGGGGCGTCGCGATCCGGGTCGTTTCGGACGAACGTGGTTGTCCAGACGATCTTGTGGCCACCACCGACATCGACGACAAGGTCGGTCCGCCGATCCGCGCCGTCGGGAAAGACGACGCCGAGGCGCCGGTAGAACGCGAGCGAACGCGGGAGGTCGTCGATCAGAAGCACCACCATCGTGAATCGAGGTGTCGACATCGGCGCCTCAGCAGCTCCTCACGTTGGTGCAGGTCATCCGGCGTGCCACGTCCGGTCGAGGCGCAGAGCGTATCTCCGGCTTTCCCTGGCCTGGCGCTTCGTTAGTCAGAATGGGCGCGTGACGAGCAGGTCGGTCGCGGTTCTTGGCGCGGGCGTCAGCGGACTGTCCGCGGCGCTCGCCCTCGCGCGGTCCGGGCATCGCGTCCGCCTGATCGAGCGAGACGAGGTCGTGGTCGGCGAAGCCATCGATTCGCCGAACTGGCCGCGCCAGGGCATCCCCCACTTCCTGCAGGCACATGCCTTCACGTCGCGAGGGCGACTCGAACTCCGAGCGATGTTCCCCGACGTCTTCGCCGCGCTCCTCGACAACGGCGCGATCGACATCGACCTGGGCGCGAAGTTACACGGGCGACGAGAGCCCGGCGACGAAGACCTCGCGATCCTCGGCGTTCGCCGCCCGCTGATCGAGTGGGCACTCCGGCGAGCGGTCGTCGCGGAGGCCGGGATCACGGTCGAGTCGGGCGTTCGCGTGCTGGGGTTGGCGACGACCCGGGGTGACGTCCCGCGCGTGACCGGCGTCGCGACGTCCGGCGGCGCGTTCGAGGCGGACCTCGTCGTCGATGCGCTCGGCCGTCGGAGCCCAATTTCCGGCTGGATCGAGGCAGCGGGCGGCCGGCCAATGGCCGAGGAGTCGTCCGACTGTGGCGTCATCTACTACACCCGCTACTACCGCGTTCGCGATGGTGCGTCGCTGCCGGACGGGCCCTGGCTCCCGACTCCGCGCGGCGACCTGGGCTACGGCCTCTTCTCGAGCTTTCCGGGCGACAACGGCACGTTCGCCGGCCTGGTCGCGATCCCGCCGGGCGACGCCGATCTCAAGGTCCTTCGGCACAAGGCCGCCTTCGACGCCGCGGTTGCCCTGATGCCGGCGCTGTACTCCTGGACAAACCCGGACACCTCCACTCCGTTCACGGATGTCCTCCCGATGGGCAGCCTCCAGAACACGCTCCGAACACCGGTCGACGGTCGACCCCCGGCGATCGGCCTGATCAGCGTCGGCGACGCGATCTGCCACACCGACCCGGTGTTCGCGCTCGGGCTGTCGTTCGGTCTCATCCATGCCCGTGAGCTGGCGACTGCGCTCGAGGCTCACGGCTCTGACGTGGAGTCCGCAGCACTGGCGTTCGATCGGTCCGTGCGGGGTGATATGGACGAGCGCTTCCGGAACGCCACGGCCGTGGATGCGCTGCGTCTCCGGCGATGGTCTGGAGAAGCGGTCGACATCGCCCGCCCCGACGGCGGCGCGTATCCCCTGTTCGCGATGGCCGCCGGTGGCGCTGCCGCGCTCGTGGACGACGAGGTCCTTCGGACGGTCGTTCGGCGGAGCTACTTCCTCGAGCCGCTGTCGGTGCTCGACGACGACGTCGCGATGCAGGAGCGAATCGAGCAGCGCTTCGCCAAGATCATGGCCACGCCGCGGTCCCGCCCCGGGCCGACACGGGACGAGCTTCTCGAGGCAATGCGCGCCGCGCTCCCCGCGTAGACCCGCACGAAGTTCCACGGTTTCTGGCGGCTCGACGATCCTGCACTGTCCCGCCTCTGCTAGCTCGACGGCTTACCGACGAGAATCCGGTACGCGGTGGCCGTGGCTCGGACCTCATCGAGCTCGAAGCCGCCGCGGTCGAATAACGAGCGCCACTCGCTTTCCGTTCGCTCACGGCCCCCGGGCATGACGAGCATGTGCAGATCGGACACCCGGGTCGCCAAATCCTCGTTTGGCGCGCCGACGACGAGCTCGACCACCAACAGTCGCGAAGTTGCTGCAGCGGCGTCGCGGATGGCCCGCAGGATGCGGATCGACTCCTCGTCTTCCCAGTCGTGCAGGATCGACTTCAGAAGGTAGCCACCGGCGCGGGGCGGAACCGCGACGAAAAAGCTGCCTCCGACGGTCTTGGCCCGATCGGCGACACCTTCGCGCTTGAGGACGGCCCGCGTCGCGTCGCTGACTGCGACATCCGGCTGATCGAACACGGTCCCGTGCAAGCCCGGGTGACGTCGGAGGATCGCGGCGAGGAGGGTCCCGGTCCCGCCACCGACGTCGACGACCGTCTCGAGC
>JBBQTO010000046.1:0-15549 GCA_038234575.1 Candidatus Limnocylindrales bacterium | reverse complement strand
CGACCGGATGACATTCGCGGACACTGACCGAAGAGGTCGGGATGTAGCCTGAGTTGATGCCACCCAGGCTCGGGATCGTGTTGATACTCGTCGTGTTGGTCGCTGGGTGCGCCGTGAGCCCGAGGTCCACAGCGCCATCGGCCGCTGACAGCCCAGTACCTGCCCATGCCGAAGCCCGGCAGGGTCAGTTCGTGGTCGCCTTCGATGTCCCGAAGACCACGTGGCGGGCCGATGAAGCCATCACCGCTCGGGCTCAGCTGCGTTTCGAGGGGACCGATTCGACGACGATCTGGACGTCTGGCGGCGGCCCGATCGGTTTTCGCGTCGTGGAGGTCAACGGCAAGCGCAACATCGCGCCGAGCTGGCTCCTCGATTGCGTGAACGCCTCCCTTCCTGCCGCTGTGCCGATCACGACCGGGCTCGTCAAGACCGGGTCAAATGTCACGGCGTTCGAGCGACAGTTCTTCCGAGACCCGCTCTATCGACTCCCGGCGGGCGATTGGGACTTGACGGCCGAGGCAATGTTCACAACCTCGGGTTGCGGCAACGGGGGCGTTGAACTGCGAGCCACCGTCCGTCTTCACATCACGCCCGCCCCCACAGGGAGCGGCTGACCTCCACCAAGACTTGAGCGACCCACGGTCCCTACATCGCGCCGCAACGTCAGTTCGGGACTGACCGTCGCCTGTCCGGGGTGTAGGCTTGGGGCTGCGACCGCCTCGCCCGGTCGGATGGTGCAGGACCGGACGGTGGCCGCCACACCGCCCCGCTGGGGGCCGGAGGTCTGGCACGATGCACAGTTCCCTGATCGGCAAGGTCGAGAAGGCGAATCGCTACGCGCGCGAGCTCGATCGGATCTCGATCGACCGTCTCGCGCTCACGTTCCGTGGCGACAACGACACGCACCACGTCGGTCTCGACGCCGGCCAGTGGCACTGCACCTGCCATTACTTCGAAAGCTGGGGAGGCTGCGTCCACCTGCTGACGCTCCAGAAGATCTTCGGCGTCATGCTGCCCGAGGACGCCCAGGTCTCGATCTTCAGCCCGGCCGCGGTCCAGACCAGCGCGTGATCGAGGGAGCCGGCGAGGCCGGACTCCCTGACCAAATCGACGACCCGCCCGGTCCAGGCCGAGGCGGGTCGCCTTCATTTCAGCGGCCGGCCGGGCCGGGAGCCGATTGCGGGCAGCCCGCTCCGGTGCAGCCGCTGACGGTGACGCGAACGACGGCGGAGGTTGCCGAGAGCACCCCATCGCCGGTCGGGGCCGAGAAGATCACTCGCCAGTCGTAGGTCGTCGTCGGCGACCACGTCAGGCTGTAGACCCCTTCCGTCGAAGCGCTGGGCGTCAGCGTGCCGGCGGTGGTCCAGGCGGTCGAACCGATCGCCCGACGTTGGAGGAGGAGCGTCCGGTCGCTGAGCGGATCGCCCGCCATCCTCCCGCCCGATGTCGTCGAGTTGATCCGCAGGGTGGCGTTGTAGCGAACGGTCTCGCCGATCCAGACCGAGATCGCGCTCGGCGAGAGCACGGCCGTGGTGGCGAGCGAAAGGCAGGTCGAGACCGGGCTCGAAGGATTGCTGCGCTCATATTCCAGTTGGAGCCGGGCCACGTCGCAGCGCCCGAACGCATGCTGGTTCCAGCCAGTCGACGGGCGCGACCGGGCCGCGTACTGGACCACCGCATCGGTGAAGTCGCTCTCGTCGGAGTAGTTCACGTGGTGCCCCAGGATCTCGACATGGCCGAGCTCGTCGAGCGCGACGTTCTCGGCGTCATAGCAGCCGTTCGCCGGCGTCGACAGGCCCTGGCACCAGCGCAGATAGCCCCAGTCGAACGCCCAGCCCTGTGGTCGGAACCAGACGCCGAATGTCCCGTTCGACATCCCGGTCCGGTCCATGCAGGCAATGCCGTACCAGCTGCACGGGACATAGGACCCGCCATAGGCGATGGTGGCGGGCGCGCTCGCGGCTCGAACGAAGACGGCGGCGCGCGAGGCGCGGCTTTCGCCGACATCGCCAGCGCCGGCTTCGATCGCGGCTGCCATCCAGGAGGGTGGCACCCCGATCGATGACCAGTGGTACGGGACGACCTCGTTCTGGCCCCAGGTTGCGGTGCCGAGGACCGGGTCCGGGCCATGGGCGAGTGCCGGCCCGACCGGGAGGGTCAGGGCGGCCGCGGCGGCAACGGAGAGCAGGGCGGTTCTCACGATGTGGGCCGCCTTCATGGGAGGACCTCCTCGGCGGACGCATCCGGGTTCAGGGGCTGCAGGCCGGACCCGGCCGACGCAGCCGACCCATCGGGCACCGCGGGGCCGATCGCGACTTCGTTGGCTGCGACCTCCAGACCACTGGTGGCATTGGCGTCGTTGGCGAGCGGTCGCCGGCCGGCCGCGAACCCGCGGAGGTGGCTGAGGCGACCACTGCCTGGATCGAGCTCGATGGCGCGCGCCCCCGCCTCGTCCGCCTGCATGGCAACAAGCCGGCGACCGTCGGCCGTCATGGCTGCGGCGTTGGCGGCGGCCACGATGACGCGGTGTCGCGGCGTGGTTGAGCCCGCCCCCGCGTCCCAGGCGAGAATCGCGCAGGGATAGCCGGGGCAGGCCGCCCACGTGACCAGGGTGCCGCCGGCGAAGCCGAGCATCGGGCCTTCGTCGACGCCGCGGATGACGGTCGGGGCCGCGGAGGGATGGCGAAGGTCGAAGACGCGAGTCAGGCAGCCGAGATCCGTGCATGACTGGACCGCGAGGTGACTGCCCTGCGTGTCCAAAAGCAAGCCGGTGCCCCAGACAGTGCCGACGCTTCGGGCGAGATCACCAAGCGGGGGAGCGACGAGTCTCGCTTCCGAGGTCCCGCCGGGCGAAATCGGCAGTCGCCAGGTGCCGAGGTCCGCCCGGGTCGACCGGTCGATGAGGTGCGCGACGACGGCGTGGTTGTGTCGGTCGATGATCGCCGTCCGAACGACCGCAGCTGTCTCGTGGATGACGATGCTGCAGGTCGCGGCAGTAGAGAGGATGCGGACGGTCGACCGGCTGCCGTCGTCTGCCGCGACGACGATCAACCCGCTCACTGGGCCGCTGACGAAGCTCTCTGGTGGGAGATCGAGCCCGCCGGTTGTTGGGGCGCCACTCAGGCCGATCGAGAGGCGGCGACCGAGCAGCGTGCCGCCGCTGTCGAGCCGCTCGACGGACGTCCACCACGATCCGGGCGCGGCCTCGGCGGGACCCGCGACCGCGTCGGCCGAGGGGCAGCTCGAGATCTGGTGGATCGAGATGGGCCGGGCGGCTTGGGCCACCGGCTCGGGACGGGCGACGAGGAGCATCGTCCCGATGAGGATGAGTGGCGGCCCCGCGAGGATGGGCCACCGATGCTTGGACATTGAAACCTCCGCGGCGGGCTGCCGGCGAGAGGTGGTGGCGGCGCCCTTGGCGGAGCTGGCAGGCCAAGTGTCGGGCCTCTCGCTCGCCAGCCGCTCGCGGCCGGTCCCGATGGGATCACCGGGCGCTTATCCGCGGCTTATTGGGGGCGGCGCGTGAGCGGTCCGCGTGGCGGGGCGCTCGCGAGCCGGCACGATGCGGCCTAGCGTGGGTACAGCCCCACTTAAAAACGGCGCAGCCCAGTCGGACATCGTCCGGACGACCCGCACGGGGCGGTGCTACATTCCGTCCGATCGTCACCGACGATCACGCTGCGGAGTCGCGAAGCCGGTGTGAATCCGGCACAGTCCCGCTACGGTGACCATCGCTCGCGAGCGATGGAAGTCCGGTCGCCGACCCCGCGGTGGATGCTCGACCTTCGAGAGAAAGGGTAGGCACCGCATGCGATCCACCGGCTGAGGCAGGCCCTCCCCGTCGTCCCCGAGGCGCCGCTGCGCGCCCTGGTCACACCCCGCCGGAGACCCCAATGGCTGCCCACTCGCTCCGAATCCTGTCGCGCGCTCACGCGCGCGCTCTCCCCGCGCTCCTCCTGCCGCTGCTGATCCTCGTTGGCTGCGCCGCTGGGAGCGGATCACCGACGCCCAGCGTATCGATCACGACGTTCCCGCCCCCGGCGAGCGCCGCGCCCACGGCCACCTCCGCCTCGTTCCCCTTGACCCTCACCGACGACGAAGGCGCCGCGGTCACGATCCCGTCGAAGCCACACAAGATCGTGTCGCTGACGCCCGCCTCGACCGAGATCCTGTTCGCCATCGGCGCGGGCTCCAGGGTCGTGGCGACCACGAACTTCGATGATTACCCGCCCGAGGCCATCCCGTTGCCGGACGTGGCCACCTACACCTCGGTCGACGCCGAGAAGATCGTCGGGCTCGGCACGGACCTCGTCATCGCCGGAGGCAACAACTTCAACCCACCGGCATCGATCGCGAAGCTCCGCTCGCTCGGCATCCCGGTCCTGGTGACCTACGCGAAGGATGTTGCCGGGGTCCTCTCCGACATCAGCCTCGTGGGCAAGGCGGCAGGCGAGAGCATGGCCGCCGACAGCCTCGCTGCGTCGATGGGCGCCCAGTTCGATGCGATCCGGGCCGTGACCTCCGGCGCCCCGCACCCGAAGGTGTTCTACGAGCTCGACGCGACCTCGAAGATCTACACCACGACCGACGCATCCTTCCTCCAGGAGATGATCCAGATCGCCGGCGGTGACCCGATCACGACCGGCAGCACGACGAACTCCGAGATCTCCCTCGAGAAGCTCATCGCGGCCAATCCCGCGGTGATCGTTCTCGGTGACGCCGCGTACGGCACGACCGCCGCCCAGGTGAGGGCCCGGCCGGGGTGGGCGACGATCCAGGCCGTCCAGACCGGCTCGATCGTCGGCGTGAACGACATCATGGTCAGCCGGCCCGGCCCGCGCCTCGTGCTCGGGCTCCTCGATCTGCTTCGCGCGATCCACCCCGAGATCGCGTTGCCATCCGGGCTGCCGTCGCCCGTGCCGGCGGCTTCCCCCGCAGCTTCGATGCCCTGATCGATGCCGACGAACGCAGCCATGCTCGCCGCCCCCCGCTCCGGCCGTCGAATCCGGGCGTGGTCGCTGCGACGTCCCGTAGTGCTCGGCGTCGCAGGCCTTGGCCTGCTGTTCGTGATGCTCCTGGCGGGCGTGGCGGCCGGGACCGTCACGATCCCGCCCGGCGAAACGATCGCGATCCTCGCCCACCGGCTGCTCGGGCTCGACGTGGCCCGGACCTGGTCGCCGGCCCAGGAGACGATCGTCATGGACCTGCGATTGCCGCGCGTCCTGATGGCGATGACCGTCGGCGTGGGCTTGGCCGTTTCGGGGGCGACGTTCCAGGGCCTCCTCCGCAATCCGCTCGCGGATCCGTACGTGCTTGGCACCGCGTCCGGAGCCGCGCTCGGAGCGGCCATTGCCGTCCTGCTCCCATTCCGCGACCTGATCTTCGAGTTCGGGCTGCTGCACCTGCTGGCGTTCGTCGGAGCGCTCATGGCCGTCTTCGTCGTCTATCGCTTCTCCCGCGTGGCGGGCAGCGGTCAGATGACGAGCCTGCTGCTGACCGGGTACGCGGTCGGGTCGCTGCTCGCCGCGGGCCTCGCGATGGCCATGTACCTGTCGGGCGCTGGGCTGCGCCAGATCTTCGCGTACCTGCTCGGCGGGTTCGACTCGGCATCGTGGATCCGGCTCGCGACCGCCATGCCGCTGGTGTTCGGGGCCTCGATCCTGATCACGCTTCGTGCCCGGTCCCTCAATGGGCTGCTCCTGGGCGAAGAGGCGGCCGCGCACCTGGGCGTCGACGTCAAGCGCGAACGAGCGATCCTGTTGGGCCTCGCCTCGCTCGCGACCGCGGCATCGGTCGCCGTCTCGGGGCTGATCGGGTTCGTGGGACTTGTGGCGCCCCACGTGGTCCGGCTGCTCGTCGGGCCGAACGCTCGCCTCGTGCTGCCGCTGGCGGCGCTGCTCGGGGCGAGCCTGATGGTCGGGGCGGATCTCGTCGCCCGGCTCTTCGGAGAGATTCCGGTCGGCGTCGTGACGGCCGTCATCGGCGCGCCGTTCTTCCTCTTCCTGCTGCGCCGGGCGCGATCGGGCTACGAACTGTGATCCGTCTCGACGGCGTCACCGTGGCCTACCGCGGCCGGCCCGCCCTGCGCGATCTCAGCCTCTACATGGATCGCGGCGAGCGTGTCGCCCTTGTCGGCCCGAACGGCGCTGGCAAGTCGACGCTTCTCCGAGCGATCGCAGGGCTCATCGAACCGACCGTCGGCACTGT
Source organism: Candidatus Limnocylindrales bacterium (assembly GCA_038234575.1). GTDB lineage: Bacteria > Chloroflexota > Limnocylindria > Limnocylindrales > CSP1-4 > UBA5189. The sequence goes on along the minus strand of JBBQTO010000046.1, from coordinate 9,342 downwards.
CGAGCTCGACGGGCGACCCGTCGCCTCCCTCGACCGCCTTGCGGTCGCGCGCCGCCTGGCCGTTGTGCCCCAGGTGGCGGCCCTGCCGTTCTCGACGACGGTCGACGAGGTCGTCGCCCTCGGTCGGCTGCCGCACGAGCATCCGATCCGGGGCATGCGTCCCGCCGATCGAGCGGCCGTCGCGAGCGCGATCGAGCAGGTCGGCGTCGGCCACCTCATGGGCCGGGACGCGCGGGAGCTGTCCCTCGGCGAGCGGCAGCTCGTCCTGCTCGCGATGGCCGTCGCCCAGGACGCCGACGTCCTCGTCCTCGACGAGCCGACGGTCCACCTCGACCTGCGCCACCAGGTGGAGGTCATGGAGCTGCTGCGCGACCTGAACGCGCGACAGGGGACGACGATCCTGGCCGTACTCCACGACCTCGCGCTCGCCGCGCATTTCTTTCCGCGTCTGGTGGTCCTCGACGGCGGCCGCGTCGTCGGCGACGGCCCAGCCTCGGTGGTTCTCGCTCCGGATCGGATCCGAGAGGTCTTCGGGGTCGACCCGTCGCTCGTGCGTCTGCCGGAAGCGCAGGGAACGGCTCGGTAGCGAGCGCCTCCGACCCCGCGGTCGCCGCCGGGCCGGTCCACTTCGCCCGGATACCATCCGGCGATGCGCCCATTCGAGTTCCTGGCCGACGCTCGCGCGATCGCGACTGGCGCCGAGCTCACCGAGACGGCCCGGCGCGCGGAGTCCATCGGCTACCACGCCCTCGTCGTGCCGGATCACCTGATTCCGCAACTAGGGCCGATCAGCGCCCTGGCTTGGGTCGCCGCCGCCACCGAGCGACTCCGCATTTCCGCCTTCGTCTTCAACAACGACCTCCGACACCCCGCGGTCCTGGCCCAGGAGCTGGCGTCGCTCGACGTGCTCTCGGGCGGGCGGCTCGACGTCGCGCTCGGCGCCGGCTGGAACAAGCCGGAGTACGAGCAAATCGGCCTCGCCTTCGATCCGACGCCGGTGCGCCAGGCCCGGCTCATCGAAGCGGTCGCCGTGCTCAAGGGCGCATTCGCCGAGGGCTCGTTCTCCTTCGCGGGCGAGCACTACACGATCACCGATCTCGACGGCCAGCCGAAGCCGGTCCAGCGGCCACATCCGCCGTTCCTGATCGGCGGCGGTGGGCGTCGAACGCTCGAGCTCGCCGCGCGTGAGGCCCAGATCATCGGGCTCGCGCCGCGGATCCTGATGTCCGGCAAGACCGATCCGCAATCGATCACGGTGGCCGGCACGGCCGAGAAGATCGGCTGGGTTCGCGAGGCCGCGCGCGACCGCTTCGAGGAGCTGACGTTCAACGTCTATCCCAGCGGCGTTGGCGTCTCCGTGACGGATCACGGGCTCGCAGAGGCCCGGGATGCGGCGGCGTTCCTCGCGGGTCGGACCGCCATCGACCTCTCCCCCGAGGACATCCTCGCGTCGCCGCACATCTTCATCGGCTCCATCGAGGAGCTGGCAGCGAAGCTCGTTCGCCTCCGCGATCAGCTCGGGATCAGTTCGTTCATGCTCGGCGAGTTGGGTGAGCTCGATCCGCTGGTGGAACGCCTCAGCGGGATGTGAGGCTTCGCGCCGCGAAATAGCCGATAGCCGCGCCCGCGCCGGCGAAGACGAGGGCGAGCAGCGAGCCGGTTGAGCCGCCCTCTGCGATCTCGACCAGCGGCGTCCACCCACCGACGAGGATCGCCCACAGCCACGGCCGAGTGCCGCCGATCGCGGCCGCGACAGCTGCAACCGTGATCACGAGGACCGCTGTCACGCCGGTGTCGTCGAAGCCCGGCCGCGAGTCGAGGTACGCGATCAGCAGGCCGCCGATCACCGCAACCGCGGCGGCGGCGGCCATCCGTGGCGTCGCGATCGCGGGTCGCGCACGCTCGGCGGGTCGCACCTCTGGCGGGGCCGGATTCACGCCCGCGGGGCGGTCCTCACGCCCGCTTTCGCTCCAGGTCGAGGAAGGGCAGCGGCACAACCTGGGCCTCGACGCGGCCGCGACGACCCTCTACCGTCCACTCCGTCTGCAGCCGCATGCCGACGGCTTCGTGCGTTGGCGGGACCTGGCCCAGCCCGATCGCACCCTTCAGGATCGGGCTCCAACCGTGGGTCGTCAGCTTGCCGATCTGGGTGTCGCCGCGGGCCGCGAAGACCGGCACGGGTGTGCGATTGACCGACGGCGAGATCGCCGGCGGCAGGTCCTGCGAGCGGTACAGCCCATCGATCGCGTCCCAGTCGAGGGCGACCCCGACCAGGCGGCGCTTCGGGCCGCCGCGAGCCTGCTCTTGCCGGAGTGCCAGGCGCCCGACGAAGTCGGCCTTCTTGAGATCGACGAGCCGGCCCATCGCGAGCTCGTACGGGGAGTAGTTCTGCTCCGGGTTGAGGGCGTGGCGGGCGGAGGTGTAGTCGACCTCCAGCAGGACGAGCCCGGCCTCGAGCCGGACGACGTCGAGCGCGAGCATGCCCGCAGGCCGGATTCCGTGGGGCTTCCCGGCCGTCATGAGCGCATCCCACGCCTCGAGGGCTCGCGCCGCCGGAATCCAGAGCTCGTAGCCCAGGTCGCCGGTGTAGCCGGTCCGGGAGACGTCGATCTCGAAGCCAGCTAGCTTCGACGGCCGACGGCGGAAGTAGCGGAGGTCGCCGAAGTCCTCGTGCGTCGCGGCTTCGAGGACGGCTCGGGAGAGCGGCCCCTGGAGCGCGACGGCCGCGACTGCCTCCGTGACGTCCTCGATGTCGACGGCCAGCCCGCGCGCGTTGAGCGTCAGCCAGCGGAGCTGGGGATCGGCCGCGGTCCAGCGGTACTCGTCGTCGGCCAGGCGATGGACCGTGCCGTCATCGATGACCTTGCCGTGCTCATCGCACCACGGTGTGTAGAAGACCTGACCGACCTTGAGCTTCGAGGCGTCGCGGGTAATGACCCGGTCCACCAGGCGGGCCGCGTCGGGACCCGAGACGCGGTATTTGTAGAGCGGCGACACGTCGATGAGGGCCGCCGCCTCGCGGATCGCGTTGTATTCGATGTCGTGCGCGTCGGCGTATGCGGACGAGGCCCAGTAGCCGGACCACTCGCGCCATTGCAGCTTCCGATTCAGGGCGGACGTGCGGGCGTGGAACGGGCTGCCGATGCTCATCGCCGACTAGCCTAGCGTCCGACCGCAGCCGGATGCGCGCCCCGACTCCGTGGAATCCCGCCGGAGGCCGGTCAGTCCAGGGCCATCCCGCCGACCCGGCTCATCGGGTCCGCGAGGCCGAGGCCGAACGCGAGCACGAGCACGCTGGTTGCGCCGCCACTTGCGAGCCAGAACAGGGGCGGGTAGAGCGGCGACTGCACGATCGGTTCCATGAGCCCAGGGTCGACGCGCGCGACCGTCGTCAGGATCGCGATCGCCAGGCCGAGCCCCGCGGCAATGAGCGTGGCGAATGTCCCGAGGGACGTGGCCCGCTCCGGTCGGCGTGGCTCGGCGTAGCCTCGAACCACCGCCCGCAGGAAGAATCCCCACGCCAGCGCGCCCAGGACACCCGTGACGCCGATCCAGAGCACCGCCCTCAGGATCGCGGGATCGTGGAGATCCAGGGAGCGGGGGATCACGAGTGGCAGGAGCGCCAGCATCGCAGCCGCGACGACGACCATCAGGGCTACCAGGTTTGCCGTGCCGGCAACGATCGGCGGCGGCGTTTTCGGGTTGAGGACGGTGAGTCCCAGGCCCATCGCGACCCAGCCGATCGCCGGAAGGATGACGGCGGCGCTAAAGCCCATGGAAACGGGCACAACGATCGTCCCGAGGGGCCGTTCGAGCAGCGTTCCCAGGGCGACGACGACCGCCCCGCCGACGACCCACGGCGTCACGCGCACGGCAGCGGGTAGCCGCAGCACCACGACCGCCGGGAGGACGATCAGCAGATCGCGTGGCAGGAAGCTCGAGAGGACCGCGAGGGGCCGGGCGAGATCCAGGTCGACCGCGGGGAGCAGCAGGCCGAGGATCCGGGCGAACACGTCGACGACGGCAAGGCCGATGAACGCCGTCGCGAGGCCCGGGGTGCTGCGGTAGGCGCGCCGAACCGAGTCCGGGATGCGGAGCTCACCGACCACGCTCGTCGTTTCCATGGTTCCCCCGTGGAGCGAACGCCACGATCGTAGTCGCGTCCGCTAGAGTCGGACCATCCCAGAGGTCCCGGTTCACGAGAGGTATTCGTGCCCCAGCGCTACGACGCGGTCGTCATCGGCGGTGGCCATAACGGGCTGATCAGCGCTGCCTACCTGGCGCGCGCCGGGCTGAAGACTGTGGTCCTCGAGAAGCGCCACGTCCTGGGCGGCGCAGCAGTCACGGAGGAGCTGTTCCCGGGTTTCCGGTTCTCGGTGTTCTCGTACGTCGTTTCCCTCCTCCGGCCGGAGATCATCCGGGAGCTCGATCTGCCGCGCCACGGGCTCGACATCCTGCCGCTCGATGGCACGTTCACGCCACTCCACGAGGGCGAGGGCCGGCCGGCGCCGATCGGCCCCGACGGCGAGAAGATCGGCACCGGCGACTACCTGTGGCGGGTCAACGATCACGGCCGGACGGTCCGCGAGCTCCGGCGCTGGTCGAAGCTCGACGCCGAGGCGTACGAGGAATACGGCCAGCTCATGGTCGACATGGCTCGCTTCATCAAGCCGATCCTGTCGATCGTCCCGCCGGACCCCGCCTCGAACGATCCCCGGCCGCTGCTCCCGCTCGCCGGCCTCGCCCGCAGCTTCCAGCGGCTGACCGAGCGACAGCAGGCGGTCTTCGTCCAGCTGATGACGATGTCGGCTGCGGACTTCCTCGGCCAATGGTTCGAGACGGATCCGCTGAAGGCGACGATGTCGGCGTCGGGGATCATCGGGACGTACCAGGGCGTGCGCTCGCCGGGCACGGCCTACGTGCTCCTGCATCACTACATGGGCGAGATCGATGGCGCGTTCCGGGCGTGGGGAATCCCGAAGGGCGGGACCGGCGGGATCTCGAACGCGATCGCGAGTGCAGCTCGGGCGAATGGCGCGGAGATCCGGACGGAAGCGGCGGTGGCGAGAATCCTGACCCGGGGCGGCCGAGCCACGGGCGTGGCCCTCGAATCCGGCGAGGAGATCGCCGCCGACGCCGTCCTGTCGTCGGTCGACGTGCGCCGGACGTTCATCGACCTCCTCGAGCCGGGCACGGTCGACGACGATTTCACGGCGGAGGTCCAGCGCTTCAAGTTCCGCGGATCGTCGGGCAAGGTGAATCTCGCGCTCGACAGTCTCCCGAGCTTCACGGCCCTGCGCGGCGAGGGCGAGCACCTGCGGGGCGCCATCTCGCTCTCGCCATCCATCGACGACATGGAGCGGGCGTACGACGACGCGAAGTACGGCCACTGGAGCCGCAAGCCCTACGTCGACATCGTCATCCCGACGCTCGTCGACCCGACGATGGCGCCGCCCGGCAAGCACGTCATGAGCTGCTTCGTCCAGTACGCGCCGTACCACCTCGCGGAGGGCCTCGGCACCTGGGACGACAATCGCGAGGCCTTCGGCGACGCCGTCATCAATCGGATCGCCGAGTTCGCCCCGGACATCCTCGAGAAGATCCTGTTCCGGAACGTCCAGACGCCCCTCGACATCGAGCGCACCACGGGCCTCACCGAGGGCAACATCTTCCAGGGCGAGCTGTCCCTCGAGCAGCTCTTCTTCAGCCGGCCGGTGCCCGGTTGGGCGCGCTTCCGGACGCCGGTGCAGGATCTCTGGCTGTGCGGCTCGTCGACGCATCCGGGCGGCGGGATCATGGGCGCCAACGGCCGGATCGCGGCGATCGAGCTCCTCAAGGCCCGCGGCCGCAAGGTGGCGTGATGGCCCGCAAGGTGGCGTGATGGCGGGCCCGCCCAGGAGCTGGGATGCAGTCGTGATCGGCGGTGGCCACAACGCGCTGGTCGCGGCGGCCTATCTCGCGCGCGGCGGCCAGCGCACGCTCGTGCTCGAGCGGCGGGAGCGCCTCGGCGGGGCGGCCGACACGTCCGAACTCGGTCCCGGGATCCGCGTGCCGACGCTCGCCCATACAGTCGGGCGGCTGCGACCGTCGATCCAGCGTGACCTCGGCCTCGGGCGTCACGGCCTCTCGCTGATCGCGCCGGAAGTGCGGGTCTTCGCCCCGCGCGCTGATGGCGGCGCCGTGACGCTGTGGAGCGACGTCGCCGTGACCGTCGACGGCCTACGGGCCGTCTCGTCGACAGACGCCGCCGCGTACCCGGTGTTCGACCGGCGCGTCCGGGTCCTCGGCCGGTTCCTCGACGAGCTCGCGCGGTCGACGCCGCCGGACATCGCCTCGCCCGGCCTCGGTGACGCGATCGCCGGGCTGAAGCTGGGCCGCTCGTTCCGCGGCCTCGGGCGCGACGGCGCTCGAGCGATCCTGCGGGTCCTGCCGATGGCGGTCGCGGATCTGGTCGCCGAATCCTTCGAGTCGGATGCTCTCCGGGCCGCGATTGCCTGGCGCGGCGTCCGGTATGGCGCGGTGGGACCTTGGTCCGCCGGCACCGCCTCGGTTCTGCTCATGGATGGCGCCGGCAACGACGGCGGCGCCGCCGGCGAGACGGTCTTCGCGCGTGGCGGCCCGGGCGCGCTGAGCGATGCGGTCGCGGCCGCGGCCCGCGCGGCCGGCGCCGAGATCCGGCTGAACGCGGAGGTTGCCTCCATCACCTCGCGGGATGGCCGCGCCATGGGCGTCGTCCTCGAGGACGGCGAGGAGATTCCAGCTCGGTCGGTCGTCTCGGGCGCCGATCCCAAGCGGACGCTGCTCGGCCTCCTCGATCCAGTCGCGCTCGGCCCGAGCCTCGGCTGGCGAGCGGGCAACATCCGGACGCCGGGCGTAGTCGCCAAGGTCAATCTCGCACTGCGGGCCCTGCCGCGGTTCACCGCCGCCGTGGACGACGAGCGGCTCCTGCACGGTCGCATCCTGGTCGCGCCCGGGATCGACCCGATGGAGCGGGCGTTCGATTCCTCGAAGTCCGGGCGCTGGAGCGAATCGCCGGTCCTCGAAGCGACGATCCCGTCGATCGTCGATCCCTCGCTGGTGGATGGCGCACCGCCCGGCACGCACGTCATGAGCGTCATTGCCCAGTACGCGCCGTACAGCCTCGAGGCGAGCGTCGGGTCCTGGGACGACAACCGCGAGGCGTTCGGCGACGCCATCATCGAGGTCCTCGAGACCGTCGCGCCGGGGATCGGCGCGCTCGTGACCCACCGCCAGATCCTCACGCCAGTCGATCTTGAAGCGCGCTTCGGGCTGACGGGCGGCCATCCGATGCACGTCGAGCCCGGACTCGATGCGTTCTACCTGTGGCGGCCGCTCCTCGGCCACGCTCGGTACCGGCTCGCCATCGATGGGCTGTATCTCTGCGGCTCCGGCGCCCATCCGGGCGGCGGCATCACTGGCAGGCCCGGTCAGAACGCCGCGCGGGAGATCCTGCACGACCTCGGCGGGCGTCGGCGCCAGACGACGCACTAGGCCAAGCCGCAAGGGCCGCCGCTACCCGGCGCCGCCGCTAGACGTCGTGGTCGACGCTCGGGTCGGGCTCTCGCGGTCGAAGAACGACGCGGCCCTCCCGTTCACCGAGCCGCCTCGCCGCGCGCGCCGCCACCGGCTCGTCGGAGGCTCGCCGCCGGAGCACGTGCAGGAAGAGGGCGGAGATCACCGCCGCGATCGGGATCCCGAAGATCGCCCCCGGAATGCCCGCGATCTTGATGCCGGCGAGGACGGCCCCGAGGACGACGATCGGGTGAATGCGGAGGGCGTCGGCCATGATCCGCGGCTGGAGCGCGTTCATCACGATCAGCCAGCCGATGATCATCACCGCGAACGTGCCGACGAGGGCGTCCGGTTTGGCGATGAACGCCACGAGGACCGGTGGCGTCCACGAGAGGAATGGCCCGAAGAAGGGGATCGCCATCAGGATGCCGGCCGCCGCCGTCGTGATCGCGATGTAGTCGAGCCCGAAGATGAGGCTCGCGAGGAAGGCCACGCCCGCGTATACGATCCCGGTGATCGCCTGGCCGCGAAGGAACCCGCCGAAGGATCGCGCCACGGCCTCCTCGAGGAGCTTGGCCTCCTCCTTGTAGCCGCTGGGCACGAGCCAGAAGAGGAACTGCACCATCCGCATGCGGTCCGCGACCATGTACAGCGACAGGACGACCACGAAGAGCAGGCTGCCGAGGGCCCCGAGGCTCGCGACCGCGAGCGACTGGAGGGGCTGCGACAGCTGGGCCGCGTAGGAGCTCAGGTTGTCGAGGAACGCGTTCGCCTGGGCCACGACATCGATGTGGACGATCCCGATGTCGTCGAGCCGTTGCTGCCAGGGCGCAAGGATCGTCGGCAGGTCGCTCCGAAGCCGAGGGACGTTCGCGATGAAATCGCTGATGCCACCGACGAGCGCCGTGGCGACATACAGGGTGAGGACCACGAGGCCGCCGAAGAGGACGAAGTACACCGTGAAGATCGCGCCGGCGCGGCTCATGAACGGGATCGTCGAGCGCAGGCGGCCGATGAACGGCGTGAGGATGAAGGCCAGGAGCCACGCCAGGAAGAAGACGAGGATGATGTCGCTGAAGAACGCGAACACGACGCTGATGAAGCCGAGGACGACGAAGCCGAGCGATGTCGCGCCCAGGACCAGGATCGCGTCCAGCCATCGGCGTTCGCGCGGTGTCAGCTCGATCGCGGGCTCCTTCGGTTGCTCCGGTGCGTGCTCCGCTGGGTGCTCCGGCCGATCCTAGCGCAGTCCCATGCGGTGGCGGACCTCGTCCATGGTCGCCTCTGCCTTGGGTCGCAGGCGATCCGCGGCGGCTTCGAGGACACCTTCGACCTCCGCGGGATGGGCGACGAGCTCGAGATACCGCTCCCGCGCCGGGGCGTAGTGCCTGATGATCCGGTCGGCGAGCAGCTTCTTCGTGTCGACGCAGCCCGTCCGTGCGGTCCGCTCGCCTTCCCAGATCTCCTCGTAGTCATCACCGAAGAAGCGCTGCAGCTGGCAGACGTTGCAGATCTCGGGCCGGCCCGGCTGGGTTCGCCAGATCCGCTCGGTGTCCGTGACCATCGACATGACCTGCTTCCGGATCAGCTCCGGCGGGGCGAGGACCTCGATCGTGTTGCCGACCGACTTGCTCATCTTCCGGGCGCCGTCGGTGCCGAGGACGGTCGGCGCCTCGGTGAACACGGCCTGCGGCTCGGGGAACGCCTCACCATACCGATGGTTGAAGGCTCGGACGATCTCGCGCGACAGTTCGAGGTGCGCCGCCTGGTCGCGCCCTACCGGCACGATCATCGCCTTGTAGATGACGA
>JBBQTO010000045.1:0-15842 GCA_038234575.1 Candidatus Limnocylindrales bacterium | reverse complement strand
CGGCGCGCCCCTCGAACGGCATCCTGCGGTACCTGGATTCGGTTGGCTACGAGGTGGTTCCCGTGAACCCTGGCGAGACCGAGATCGCCGGGCTGCCCTGCTATCCGACGCTCACGGCGGCGGTGGCGGCGACGGGTCCCGTCGATATCGTCGACGTCTTCCGGCGCTCTGAGATGTGCGTGTCGCACGCCGCGGAGGCCGTGGCCACCGGGGCGCGTTGCCTCTGGCTGCAGCTCGGGGTCGTCAACCTCGATGCGGCGCGGATCGCGCACGCCGGCGGCCTCGCCATCGTCATGGATCGCTGCACGAAGGTGGAGCACGCCCGGCTTCGCGCCTGAGGCGCTCGCCGGCGTGAAGGCCCGCGCATTTTTCGAGCGCGCCGGCGTCAGCGGATGAGCAAACCTGCGATCGCGAGGGCGATTCCGACGCCGGCAACGATCGCGCCATCACGGGCCTGCTTCCGGAGGACGGCCATCGCGACCGAGGCGCCCGTCGTGCCCGAGTCCCGAAGGCCGCCGCGCCAGGCCTCGTACCTCGCGACGTTGGCGTCCTCGTCCTTGAGGGCCCGGTACCGAGCCCAGGGCTTCCGGGCGCGGCTGAGCCCCACGGCGGTCAGGATCGCGCCGACGATCAGCAGGGCGCCGTTGACGATCGGCATCAGGAGCCCTCCTCGGGCTGCTCGAGCCGGGATCGAAGCGCGGCCTGCGCGACGGCCGCGTTCGCCTGGCCGCGGGTGGCCTTCATGACCTGGCCGACGAGGAAGCCGATCGCCTGGCCCTTGCCGGCGCGGACGTCCTCGATAGCGCCCGGATTGGCGGCGATGACCTCGTCGACAATCGCGTCGAGCGCGTCGGTGTCCGAGATCTGGCGGAGCCCCCGCGCCTCGACGATCGCTGCGACGGGCTGGCCGGTCTCGAGATGCCGCTGGAGCACGTCCTTACCGATGCCGCGCGAGATCGAGCCGTCCGATACCAGGCGAACGAGGACGGCGAGCTCGCCGGGCGGCAGCACCACGGGCTCCGCGGCGGCGTTCCGAATCCGCAGATACTCCCCCGTCACCCAGTTCGCGACGGGTTTCGCCTCCAACGACCCATCCGCCGCGAGGGTCGACTCGAACAGCGCAGCCGCATCCGCATCGGACACCAGGACGGCCGCGTCATAGGGCGTCAGGCCGTGGGCATCGCGGTAGCGAGCCCGCCGCGCCGAGGGCAGCTCTGGTAGCGCGGCGGCGACCTCGAGCCGCCACGCCTCGTCGATCCGGAGCGGCGGCAGGTCCGGCTCGGGGAAGTAGCGGTAGTCGTCCGAGGTCTCTTTGGCCCGCATCCGGTACGTCTCGCCGCGCTCGTCCGACCAGCCACGGGTCTCCATCACGAGCGTGCCGCCGCCGTCGATGATCGCCGCCTGGCGCTCGATCTCGAACGCCACGGCCCGCTCGACCTCGCGGAACGCGTTCAGGTTCGTGACCTCGACCCGGGGGCCGAACGCCTCCTGGCCGCGCGGCCGGAGCGAGACGTTGGCCTCGACCCGCATCTGGCCGCGTTCCATGTCGGCATCGGACGCGCCGATCGTCCGGAGCAGCAGCTGCAGCTCCTCGGCGTAGCGGCGGGCCTGCTCGGCCGTTCGGACATCCGGCTCGGTGACGATCTCCATGAGCGGCGCCCCGGAGCGATTGAAGTCGACGAGGCTGATCCGGCTCCCGTCCGCACCCTGCGCATGGACGAGCTTCGCGGTGTCCTCCTCGAGATGCGCCCGGGTGATGTTCACCGTGAACGGCCCATCGGATGTGTCGAAGGTCAGCTTGCCCGCCGACGCGAGCGGCAGGTCGTACTGGCTGATCTGGTAGCCCTTCGGGAGGTCCGGGTAGAAGTAGTTCTTGCGGTCCCAGCGGGTGGCCTCAGGCGTGCTCGCCTCGAGCGCGGCACCGGTCGCGAGGACGAGCTCCACGGCCCGCTTGTTGATGACCGGCAAGGCGCCCGGCAGGCCGAGACAGACGGGGCAGACGTGGGTGTTCGGCGTCGCGCCGTCATAGGCTGTCGAGCAGCCGCAGAACATCTTCGAGGCGGTCTTGAGCTGACAGTGGACCTCGATGCCGATGACGGGCTCATATCGCTCCAGGACGGCCGACAAACCGATAACGGCGGGCATGCCCAGCAGTGTTGCACAGGGCTCTTCGCGGCCGCTGTGAGCCCTCAGCTCCCGACGACCTCGGCAACCGCCTCGGTCATCGTCATCGCCCGGCCGGTGGCCCACGCCGCATCCAGCGCCGCTCCCGGAAGCAGCGCCCGCAGCCGTTCCACGAACCGATCGAGCTCCGGGCGCTCGTTGAACGGCATCTCCGCGGCCGCCGCCTCGCGCATCGCCGCCGCGGCGCCGAGCAGGCGGGCCGCGCGCTCGGGCTGGTCCGTGTCGATCGCGACGAAGGCCACGTGCTCCAGCTGGTTCGCGACGGCGCCGCGATTGCCGTAGTGGACCCAGCCCGCGATCGTCTCGCGGTAGAGTGCCTCGGCCTCGGCGAGCCGTCCGCCGCGCCGCAGGGCGTGGGCGAGGTCGCTGCGAGCGCTGAGGACGAACCGCTGATCGCCGACTTCTGCGGAACGAGCGATCGCGATCGCGAACCGCTCCACGGCCTCATCGGTGCGGCCCGACGCGCCGAGCATCCGGCCGTGCGCCATCGAGACCCCACCGACGGCGTACGGGCTGCCCGACCGCGCGGCTGCCGCCTCGGCCTGGGCCATCAGGACGTCCGCTGCCGGCGGATCGATCGCCGAGATCGCAGACGCAGTGAACCCGGACGCCATCGCGAGGGCCCACCACGTCTCGGTCTGCTTCGCCAACGCGATCGCTTCCTCGAACCAACCCCGGACGGCCGGACCCCCGCCGCCGAACACCATGGAGATCGCCATCCCGCCGAGGGCCAGCAGGAGCGCCTTCGGGTCGCCGCTCGCCCGACCGAGGTCGACGGCATCGGCCGCCCACAGGAGGCCCTGGGGGGCGCGACCGGAGGCGCCCCATAGCCAGGCGGCCTGGCCGAGCAGCCGTGCCGCCGTGGCCTGTTCTGCCGGGTCGGCATCCGGCTTGCCGACGACCCGGGTTCGAGCAATGGCGATCGCCGCGACGACCTGGGCCTCGATCTCGGCCGGAGCGACGCGGACCGACCAGTACGCCAGGAAGGCCGAAGCCATCTCGACCGCCTGCCACGGCACGGCCTCGAGACCCCACTCGAGAGCGGTCCCGAGGTTCTCGAGGTCGGCGTCCAGGCGGTCGAGCCAGTCGACCATCGCTGGACCTCGCAGCTCGGACTCGGCGGCCCTGGCCAGCGAGGCGAAGGTGGCGAAATGCCGATCGGCGAGGGCGGCGACCTCGCCCTCCGCGATGAGCTTCTCGCGGGCGTACTGCCGGATCGTCTCGAGCATCCGGTAGCGGGTCGTGGCGCCGCGCTCGACGATGATCAGGGAGCGGTCGACGAGCCGCGTGAGGTTGTCGACGAGCTCCAGGTACTCGAGCTCGACGGGGCCGTCGCCGACGATGCTCGCCGCCGCCTCCACGGTCCAGCCGCCGGCAAAGATCGACAGCCGCCGGAGCAGCCGTCGGTCATCGTCGGTGAGGAGGTCCCAGCTCCAGTCCACGAGTGCGTGGAGCGTCTGCTGCCGAGGCACCGCGGTCCGACGTCCTCCTGCCAGCAGCCGGAACCGATCGCCGAGCCGCTTCGCGATATCCGCCGGCGACATCGCCGAGACGCGCGCGGCGGCGAGCTCGATCGCCAGGGGAATGCCGTCGAGACGGGTGCAGATCTCGGCGACGGCCGCGACGTTCGCCGAGGTGAGGGTGAACTCCGGGACCACCGCGTTCGCCCGCTCCGTAAAGAGACGGACCGCGTCCGTGGCCGCCGCGGCCGCGAAGTCCATCGGCACGTCCGGGACACCGGCGTGGTGCGGAGCCGCGATCGCGGGGCACGACAGGGACGGGATCTGGAGAACGGCCTCGCCGGCGACGGCGAGGGCCTCGCGGCTCGTGGTCAGGATCCGCAGACGCGGCGCGGCCGCGAGCAGGACTCCGGCGACGCGGGCGACCCCGTCGACGAGATGCTCGGCGTTGTCCAGCAGCAGCAGCAGGTCCTTCTCGGCCAGGAAGGCCGTGACGGTCGCGATGGCCGGCTGGCCCGGGACCTCCTGGGCACCGACCGCGCGGGCGATCTCGGACGCGATCTGCGAGGGATCGCCGACGGGAGCGAGCTCGGCCAGCCAGGTTCCGTCCGGAAACGTCGACGCCATGTGGCCCGCGGCCTCGAGCATCAGTCGGGTCTTGCCCGTGCCGCCGGTGCCGATCAAGGTCACGAGCCGATGGCGGCCGAGGAGCGCTTCGACCTCGGCGAGCTCCCGGTCGCGGCCCACGAACGAGGTGAGCTGCAGCGGGAGATTGGAGCGATGGGTGCTCATGGACCGCAGCGACGGGAAGTCCCGCCGGAGGTCCGGGGCAAGCAGCTGGAAGACCTGCTCTGGACGGTCGAGGTCCCGGAGCCGGTGCGACCCCAGGTCGCGCAGCTCGATCGAGGGCGGCAACCGCTCCCCGGCGAGGACCGATGCCGCCGCGGAGAGCAGGATCTGGCCGCCGTGGCCGATCGCGAGGATGCGCGCCGAGCGGTTCAGCGCCGGCCCGAAGTAGTCGCCGTCGCGCGTCTCGGCCGCTCCGGCGTGGATGGCCATCCGCACCGCGAGCGGGCCGGTCACGCCCCACGCCCCATCCCGGAGCGAGCGTTGCGCTGCGATCGCGGCCGAGACTGCGGCCATCGGGTCTTCGAACACGGCGAGTAGCCCGTCGCCGGTGGTCTTGATGACGACGCCACGACCCGCCTCGACCGCACTCCGGAGGATATGGTCGTGGAGCGCGAGCGCGACACCCATGGCCTCGCCGTGCGTCTCCCAGAGGCGGGTGGAGCCTTCGATATCCGTGATCAGGAACGTCGAGAGGGCACCACCCACGGGCGTCCACGGGAGCACCGGTGCCGATTCGGTCGTCGAGGCGAGCGGCTGCACGATCACGCGCGCACCCGCTCGACGAACCGGCCGATCCGGGCGAGGGCTTCCTCGAGCTTCTCGAACGAGGTCGCGTAGCAGGCACGGACATGGCCCTCGCCCGACGCGCCGAACGCCCCGCCGGGGATGACCGCGACGTGCTCCTCCTCGAGGAGGCGACGGGCGAACGTCTCGGAATCCAGGCCGGTCGACGTGATACGGGGAAAGGCATAGAACGCGCCGCGCGGCTCGAACGTCTCGAGCCCGATGGCGTTGAAGCCGTCGACGACCAGCCGGCGGCGGCGGTCATATTCGGCGCGCATCGCCTCGACGTCGGCCTCGCCCTCGACGAGCGCGACAAGCGCCGCATCCTGCGCGGTGGTCGGTGCGGACATGATCCCGTACTGGTGAACCTTGACGATGCCCTCGAGGATCGGCGCCGGCGTGGCCAGCCAGCCGACGCGCCAGCCGGTCATCGCGTAGGCCTTGCTGAAGCCGCCCATGAGGATCGTTCGCTGCTGCATCCCCGGGAGCGACGAGAACGCCCGGTGGCGATACGTACCGTAGGCAAGCCGATCGTAGATCTCGTCGCTGTAGACGAGGAGGTCATGCCGCTCCGCGATCGCGGCGAGCTCGTCCTGGATCTCCGGCGGCAGGACCGCCCCGGTCGGGTTGCAGGGGTAGCCCAGGAATAACGCCTTGGTTCGCGGCGTGATCGCGGCCTCGACGACGGCTGGATCGAGCGCGAAGTCGTCCTCGAAGCGGGTCGGAACGTGGACTGCCACGCCACCCGCGAAGACGATCGCGGGCACGTACGCCACGTACGAGGGTTCGTGCAGGATCACCTCGTCGCCCGGGTCGCACGTCGCCCGGAGCGCGAGGTCCACCGCCTCCGACGCGCCGACCGTGATCAGCAGCTCCCGCTCGGGGTCGTAGCGGACGCCGTACAGGCGCTGGAGATGGATAGCCAGGGCCCGGCGCAGCTCAAGCGTCCCGTAGTTCGAGGTGTTATGCGTGCGGCCCTCGCGGAGCGACTCGACCCCGGCTTCGTTGATCGCCCGCGGCGTCTCGAAGTCGGGCTCACCGATCCCGAGGCTGATGACGTCGGTCATGTCGGCCAGGATGTCGAAGAAACGTCGGATGCCGGAGGGTGGCACGGCCTGGACCCGATCCGCGAGAACGCGATCCGCCAGCGGCACCCGATCGACGTCGATCGTCATGCCGGCGAGCCTACGGCAGTCGCGGTCCGGTCGCGGGGCGACGGGCCATCCGGATCGTCCGCGGACGCAAGCCCGCGAGGCTCGACGGACCGCCACGGAGCGTCGGCGCTGATGCCCTCATAGGCCCGGCCGAGGCGGAACAGCTCGAGCTCGGACCAGGCCGGCCCGATCAGCTGGAGCCCGACCGGCAGACCCTCGGACAGGCCGCATGGCACCGAGACCCCCGGCAGCCCGGCGATGTTCACGGGCAGCGTGCACGCGTCGCTCAGGTACATCGCGACGGGATCCGCGAGGCGGGCCCCGAACCGGAAGGCCACCGAGGGGGACGTTGGCGCCACGAGGGCATCAAACCCGGCCTCGAAGACGGTGTCGAAATCGCGCTTGATGAGCGTCCGGACCTGCTGCGCCTTCAGGTAGAACGCGTCGTAGTAGCCCGCCGACAGGGCGTACGTGCCGAGCATGATCCGGCGCTTGACCTCCGCCCCGAAGCCGTCACCGCGGGTTGCCAGGTAGTCAGCGATGAAATCGGCGCCCGCAAGGCGTATCGAGCGGCCGTACCGCACGCCGTCGTATCGCGCGAGGTTCGCCGACGCCTCGGCGGGCGCGACGATGTAGTACGTCGCGAGCCCATAGTCGGTGTGCGGCAGGCTGACCTCCTCGACGGTGGCGCCCGCGCCCTCCAGCGCCGTCACCGCCGCGCGAACGGCAGTCTCGACCCCGGGCTCCATGCCGGCGACGAAGTATTCCCTCGGCAGGCCGAGGCGCTTGCCCTTCAGCGCGACGGCCGCCTCGTCGTCGCCCGCCGGGAGGTCGAGGAGCTCGTCCGGCACCGCGATGGGCGCCGAGGTGGAATCGCGCGCGTCGCGACCCGCTACCGCTTGCAGGAGCGCGGCCGCGTCGCGAGAATCGCGCGCCAGCGGGCCGATCTGATCGAGCGACGAGGCGAACGCCACGATCCCGTAGCGGCTCACGCGCCCGTACGTCGGCTTCATGCCCACGATCCCGGTCAGCGCGGCCGGCTGGCGAATCGAGCCGCCGGTGTCGGTCCCGATGCCGAACGGGACGTGATACGCCGCGACTGCCGCCGCCGACCCGCCGCTGCTGCCCCCTGGGACACGATCGAGATCCCAGGGATTCGACGTCGGGCCGAAGGCCGAATGCTCCGTCGACGAGCCCATCGCGAACTCGTCCATGTTGGTCTTGCCAAGGATCACCGCTCCGGCCTTACGGAGTCGCTCGGTGATGTGGGCGTCGTACGGAGCGACGTAGCCCTCGAGGATCCGCGAGCCGGCGGTGCACTGACCACCCGCAACCGACACGAGATCCTTGAGCGCGACGGGAATGCCGAGCAGCGGGTGGAGCGCCTCGACGGCGGCCGATCCTTCGGTACGGGCAGCGGCGAGCCGCACGTCGGCCGCGTCGGCCTCCTCGAACGCCCGCGCGCGGTCGATCGTCAGCCAGGCGTTCAGGGCGTTGTTCTGTCGCTCGGCGACATCGAGGTGCGCGCCGACGAGCTCGTGCGAGGAGACCTCGCCGGCCCGCAGCCGGGCGGCCATCTCGTGGGCGAGCAACCGCGTCCAGTCGGTGCTCATCGGACCGCGCTCATCAGGCCGTGCTCAGCTCGCGTCCCCGCCGAGGATCGGCGGGCTGATGACGAAGTCGCCGGCGACGCGCTCTCCGGCGTTTCGCAGGACGGCCTCGACGGGCAGTGACGCGGTCACGACGTCCTCGCGGAGGATGTTCTCGAGCTCGATCGTCTGGGCCGTTGGCGGGATTGCGGACGTGTCGAGCTCGGCCAGCTTCGCGTACTGATCGAGGATGTGGTTGAGCTGCCCTTCGAGGCGCTCAAGCTCGGCGTCGCTCAGCCCCAGGCGCGCGAGGAAGGCGACGTGCTCGACATCGGAGCGGGACAGTCCGGCCACCAAAGGATGATATCCGAGCCTCCAGCCGGTCTCGATCGTGGCATCCTCGGCCGATGGCTCCGAGGACGGTTCCGATGGCCGCATGCCCGGGCTGTGGCGTCGTCCTGCCGGGCTCGCCGGCGGCGTGGGATCCGCGCTCCTTGGCGTCCAAAGCGTGCCACGAGCTCTATGGCGAGGTCGCCGGCTTCGAGAGCCAGCACGTCACCGAGCTCGGGCAGTGGCATCAGCTCCTCGCGGACACGTACGCCGCCCAGCACGCAGGCGAGCGGACGCCCGCCATCGGCACGGCATTCGCGCTGATCGGGCTCCATCTGGCCCTCGAGTTCGGCTGGACCGGCCTCGAGGTCCGGGATGCCCACCAGCGACTCGCAGCCGGCTATCGGGAATGGCCCGCCTTCCAGGCACCTGACCGCCGCGGCGAGCTCACGGTCCTGGATCTCGCGCTGGCCGGCACGCCCGAGGAGCACGTGCAGGGTCTCCGGGCCTTGGCCGCGGCCGTGTGGGGAGCCTGGATCGAGTCCCATGCGGCTGTGGCCGCCCTCATCGAGGAGCGGCTTCCGCGGGCTCGCCAGCCGCACCCTGAACCGCTCTGAGCGTGGCTCGAGCCTGGTCGAGGTGGACGCGGTCGTGGCCGGCGGCAAGGCGGAACGTGAGGTCGTAGCTCTCGGGGCCTCGCTCCCGGTGCAGGCCGATCCGCGCCCGATCGGCGGTGGGCGTGCGACGCCAGAGGTCGAGGTTCGCCGCTCGTAGCCCCTCGAAGAGCGCGATGAGCGTCGCCGGATCGTCCTCGCGATGATGCAGGCCCGTCACCCACAGGTCCTGGTCGTAGCCGAGGAGCTCCGGCTCGTCGTGGGCGAGGATCCAGCGATAGCGACCCGATACCACGAGCTCGGTGTCGACCACGTGGGCGACGCACTCGAGGACGCTCCACTCGCCGGGCGACGGAATCGTCCGAAGCTGATCGCCGGCCTCGGCGATGAGGTCGCGAACGACCTTGGGCGTCTCGGCCTGGGCGACGGCCGGATCGTCGTCACCGAGCGCGGCCAGGAGATGTCGCTGGTACGCGGCCGCCTCCGCCACCGGATCAGGCCAGGTCATACGGGCGGTCCTCCTTCCAGCAGCTCGCGGAAGCCATCGGCGCCGAGCACTGGTACGCCCAGCTGCTCGGCCTTGGCAAGCTTCGAACCGGCGCCAGGGCCGGCGACGACGTAATCCGTCTTCTTCGAGACCGAGCTCCCAGCCTTCCCGCCGGCGGCTCGGATCGCGTCCTCGGCCTCCTCGCGGCTGAAGCCTTCCACGGCGCCGGTCACGACCAGGGTCTTCCCGGCCAGCGGCCCGGCCGCAGCAGCGACGCGGGGCGCCGGCAGCTCGACGTCGACCCCCGCGTCGGCGATGTCTTCGAGCACGCCGTGCCCGGCGCCGCCCGGGCCGAACCACGCGGCGAGGCTGGCACCGACGGTGGGACCGATGCCCTCGACCTCCTCGAACCGGGCCGGCTCCTCGGCGGCGACCCGCTCCAGATGGCCGGCCGCCCGATTCAGCCAGTCGTCGCCGGGCGGAACCTCCGTCGCAAGCCACGCTGCCAGCTCCATCGCGGTCGTCCACCCCACCTGGGGGATGCCGAGGCCGGCGAGGACGCGCTCGAGCGGCCGCCGGCGAGCCTTCTGGATCGAGGCGTGGAGGTTCTCAGCGCTCTTCCTGGCGAACCGGTCGAGGCCCTCGAGGTCGGCCACGCTCAGCCGGAAAAAGTCGCCGCGCCGCTTGACGAGGCCGCGCTGGAGCAGCTGCTCGAGGACGTGCCAGCCGGCGCCCTCGATGTCCATCCCGCCGCGGCCCGCGAAGTGGCCGAACTCCTGGGCGACCCGCGCCGGACAGGCGGGATTCGAGCAGTAGTGGCGCACGGCGCCCTCGTCTCGAACGATCGGCGTGCCGCAGACCGGGCAGCCCGCCGGCATCTGGAACTCGCGCTCGGCTCCCGTCCTGCGCTCGATGATCGGATGGACGACCTCGGGGATCACGTCGCCCGCCTTCTGGAGCACGACCGTGTCGCCGATGCGAATGTCCTTGCGGCGGACCTCGTCGAGGTTGTGCAGCGTCGCCCGCGCGACCGTCGAGCCAGCGACCTTGACCGGGGTCAGGTGGGCGACCGGCGTCATCGTGCCCGTCCGGCCGACGTAGACGACGATGTCCTCGAGGTGGGCCTCGACCTGCTCCGGGGGGAACTTGTAGGCGATCGCCCAGCGTGGCGCCCGCGACACCATCCCGAGCCGCTCCTGCTGGCCAAAGTCGTCGACCTTGACCACGACGCCGTCGGTCTCGTAGGCCAGCTTGTGGCGGGCGTCTCGCCACCGTTCGGTGAAGTCGACGACCGCCTCGATGTCGAGGCCGGCCTCGTGGTTCGGGTTGACTGCGAAACCCAATGACTCGAGCCGCGCGAGGGCGGCTGACTGGCTGGCCACGCTCGACGCGCTCGCAGCCTCCTCGATCAGCTGGTACGTCCAGGTGCTGAGCTGGCGGCTCGCGGTCACGGCTGCGTCCTTCTGGCGCAACGAGCCGGCCCCTGAGTTTCGCGGGTTCGCG
This sequence comes from Candidatus Limnocylindrales bacterium, assembly GCA_038234575.1. Lineage (GTDB taxonomy): Bacteria > Chloroflexota > Limnocylindria > Limnocylindrales > CSP1-4 > UBA5189. The sequence continues at coordinate 5,108 of JBBQTO010000045.1, read as the reverse complement.
TACTGCGGCAGGCCCGCCTCTTCGCGCTCGGCGTTGATCCGCGCGAACTCGGTCTTGGGCATGAAGACCTCGCCGCGGGCGTCGAGGGTCGCGGCCTCGCGAAGCCGCGCCGGAACGGTGGAGATCGTCCGCAGGTTTGCCGTGACGTCCTCGCCGGTCGTGCCGTCGCCCCGGGTCGCGCCCTGGACGAACCGACCACGCTCGTAGCGCAGGGTGATCGCCAGGCCGTCGATCTTGAGCTCGGCCACGTACGCGAGGCCCGCGGCCGGCTCGGGCGCCGCGGGAAGCCCCAGGCCGCGCCGGACCCGGGCGTCGAAGGCTCGCAGCTCATCGTGGCTGAAGGCGTTCGACAGCGACAGCATCGGCCGGCGATGGCGCACCTCGTCGAAGGTCCCTGCGAGCTGCGCGCCCACCCGCTGTGTCGGCGATTCGGGCGTCAGGAGTGCCGGAAACGCCGCCTCGAACGCGACGAGCCGGCGGAAGAGCTGGTCGTACTCGGCATCCGACAGCTCGGGCGCGTTCGATTCGTAGTACGCCTTGTTCGCCCGGTCGATCGCCGTGGCGAGCTCGGCGTGGCGCGCCTCCGCGACAGCGGGCTCGAGCGCAGCAGCCTCGGCAATCAGCGCTGGATCCACCGGCAGGCCATCAAGACCGAGGGCTGCCTCGAGATCTGCGGTCGCCGTCGTCGTCGTCTCCGTCACGCCCCGGAGGATACCGGCCGCCCCGCGAGCAGCGCCGGGTTGAGCTCGGCGATGGACCGGCTGCCAAGCAGCTGGAGCGTCAACGTCAGTTCCTCGCGCAGGATCGCGAGCGCCCGCTCCACGCCCGCTTGCCCGGCGGCCGCGAGCGCCCAGTACAGCGGCCGGCCAACGAGCACGCCGTCGGCCCCGAGGCACAACGCCACGGCGATATCGAGCCCGTCGCGGATGCCGCCGTCGACCCAGACCTCGCACCGCCCAGCGACGGCATCGACGATTGGCCGAAGGGCATCGGCCGTCGAGATCACGCGGTCGAGCTGGCGGGCGCCGTGGGTCGAGACGCCGACTCCAGCCACGCCGGCATCCACCGCGAGCGCAGCGTCCACCGGCGAGAGGATTCCCTTGAGCACGAGGGGCAGGGACGTCCAACTTCGGACCGCCGCAACCGTCTTCCAGCTGAGCCCAATCTCGTGCTGCCGCCCGAGGCCGCCGTACCGGACATCGTCCCTGGCGTTCGCACCATCGACCATCGGCATGGACGGCAGATCGAAGTCGTTCCGGCGATCTCTTACTCGGTAGCCGAGGACGGGCAGATCGACGGTCAGCACGATCGCGCGATAGCCCGCAGCGTCGGCGCGCTGGACGAGCGAGCGCGTGTACCCCAGATCCCCCACGAGGTAGAGCTGGAAGAGGCGATCGCCATCCGGGGCGCCCGTGGCGACGTCCTCCAATGCCGTCGACGCAGAGGTCGAAAGGCAGAACGGGACACCAGCGCTCGCCGCGCCGCGGGCCATCGCGATTTCGCCGTCTGGATGGGCCAGGCCCTGGGCGGCCATGGGAGCGATCGCGATCGGGAGCCTCGCAGGGGCGCCGAGAAATGATCCCGCCAGGTCGACCGTTCGGACGTTGGCGAGCACCCTCGGGATGAACCGATACCGGCGCCACGCCTCGACGCTCTCGCCAAGGCTGATCTCGTCCCATGACCCGCCGGCGACATAGTCGTAGGCCGGGGCGGCCATCCGCTCCCGCGCCAGCGGCTCGAAATCGCGGAGGCTGACGATCTGGTCGAGGTCCATCCCGCGCGGCAGCTCGGTCACCCCGTACGCTCCAGGCCCGCGAGCGAGGCGAGGAGCGTTTTCCTGCCGATCTGCGAATCGCGGAACGCGACGGTGACCTCTTCATCGCTGCGAGTCAGCTTCGATGTGACCACGATGCCATCGCCCCAGCGAATGTGCCGAACGCGGTCGCCATCCCGGAACTGCCGCTCCCCGGGGATGATCGGCCGCGCGGCGATGGCCGAAGCCCGCGATCCCGGGACCTTGACGCTATCGCGATCCTCGCCGTCCGGCGAGCGATCCGGTGTCTCGCCGTCGTCCCAGGCCTCGACCCGCCGGCCGAACGTGCCGGAGCGCGCGCCACCGGCGAACGCATCGCGCCTCGCCGCGAGGTCCCGCGACGGCCGGAAGGCCTCGCCGGGACGCGGACCGCCGGGCCGGCCGCTGCCTTCGCGGAACGCCCCGCCGGAGGGCCGAATCGCGCGTCCGAAGCGCGTTGCGCCCCGGCCGAAGACGAGATTCAGATCGTCGGGCGTCTCGGCGTCGCCGTCAGGCGCCAGGCCGCCGAGGCGGGGGCCACTCATGAGGCCCGGCGGAATCTCGAGGAGGAACCGCGACGGCTCGGCCATCCAGCTCCCCGTCCGGCGCGTTGCCCGCTGCCACGCATGCGAGAGGTACAACCGCTGCCGAGCACGCGTCATCCCCACGTAGGCGAGGCGGCGCTCCTCCTCCATCGCCCGCGGATCCGGGCTGAAGCCCGACTCGGCCTCGATCGCCCGGCCGGTCGGAAAGAGGCCCTCTTCGAGGCCGGCGATGAAGACCACGTCGAACTCGAGTCCCTTTGCCGCGTGGAGGGTGATGAGCGACAGCTTGTCGGCGTCGGCCTCGTAGCTGTCCTGATCGGCGACGAGAGCGGTCTCCTCGAGGAGGCGATCGAGGGCGTCGTCGGCCGACAGGTCGTCGTAGCGGGTGGTCACCTCGCGGAGCTCGAGCAGGTTCGCCCAGCGCTCCTCCCCTTCCTCGCTGCCGTCGGCGAGCATCGCCCGATAGCCCGAGCGCTCCAGGACGTCGTCGAGGAGCTCGGGCAGCGGCAGGACGCCGACCCGTGAGCGAAGCCGCCGGACGACTGCCACGAAATCGGCAATGGACGCGCGGGCTCGCCCGGCGAGGTCCTGGGCGCTCCCCTCGCCGATCCCCTCCAGCGCCTGCCAGAACGAGATGCCATCGCGGGCGACCAGGCCGCGGATCGCGCCGATCGTCTTCTCGCCGATCGAGCGGGCCGGCACGTTGATCACGCGCTCGAAGCTCACGGCATCGTTGTCGGAGCGGAGGATCCGCAGATATGCCAGGGCATCCTTGACCTCGCGCCGAGCGTAGAACCGCGTCCCGCCGACGACCTGGTAGCGGATCCCGTAGCGGAGGCAGGCCTCCTCGATCGCCCTCGACTGGGCGTTCGTCCGATAGAGCACGGCGATGTCACGGAGCTTGAAGGTCCCCGCGGCGTCGTCGGCGCGACGGGTGAGTGCCGATCCCCGCGAGCCGCTCAACTCCTCGACACGGCGGGCGATCCACTCGGCCTCCTCCTCCTCGTTGTAGGCCTCGAATCGCTCGATCGGCCAGCCACCGGCCTGGTCGGTCCAGAGCTTCTTGTCGGACCGGGCGACGTTCTTCGAGACGACCGCGTGGGCGGCGTCGAGGATCAGCTGCGTGGAGCGGTAGTTCTGCTCGAGCTTCACCACGGTGGCATCCGGCCAGTCGCGCTCGAATTCGAGGATGTTCCGGATGTCGGCCCCCCGCCAGCCGTAGATCGACTGGTCGTCGTCACCGACGACCGCCAGGTTGCGATGCTTCTGGGCGAGGGCCTTCACCCACAGGTACTGCGGCCGGTTCGTGTCCTGGTACTCGTCGACGTGGAGGTAGCGCCACCGCTCCTGGTAGCGGGCGAGGACCTCGGGTGCCTCCTGGAAGAGGCGGACCGCCTCGAGCAGGAGGTCGTCGAAATCGAGCGCGTGGGCGTCCCGAAGGCCGGCCTGGTAGTTGGCGGCCAGGCGCGCGATTTGGAGGTTGCCGCCCGTGGCGAGTCGCAGCGGCGGGATGTCCGCCGGGTCGACCATGTCGTTCTTCGCCCGGCTGATCGCCCCGAGAATCGCCTGGGGCCGCGTCTCGCCCTTCGCGTCGAGGCCCTCCTCGCGGAGGATCCGCTTCATGAGCGCGACCTGGTCCTCGGTGTCGTAGATCACAAATCGCCGATCGATCCCGATCGCGGTGCCGTCGCGACGGATGACCCGAGCGCAGAGCGCGTGGAACGTACCCGCCTCGACCTCTCGACCCGGCTCGCCGACGAGCCGGATGATTCGCTCGCGCAGCTCCGCGGCGGCCCGGTTCGTGAATGTCACTGCGAGGATCTGCCAGGGCCGAATGGCCTTGACCCCGACGAGATAGGCGATCCGGTGGGCGAGAACGCGGGTCTTGCCGGAGCCCGCTCCCGCGAGAATCAGCACGGGACCATCGGTGGTCGTGACCGCTCGGCCCTGCTCGGGATTCAACCGCCCCACGATCTCGCCTTCGCGTGCCTGGCGTGCCTCGGCCTGCAGCTTCTCGGTCGCAGCGCGAGCGGCGGGGTCCGCCACGGCCTCGGGATCCGTGCCGAGCGGAGCGCCGTCGCGAAGCCACTCCGGCTCTTCCGGAACGGTGGTCGCGAGCTCCTCGGGGACGTCCTCGAACGCCGTCCCCTCGACCTCCGGGGCAGCGTCCACGGGCCGGCCGCGTGCCTGCCGGCGAGAAGTGGGACTCACCTCAGCATTGTACGAGCGACGCCTTTCGCTCCGGCCTCCACACACTACTCGTCACCTGTCGCGAGCCTGCGCGATTCCCCGGCCCGAGTACTCGGTTTGATGCCGAATCAGCCGATCCGGGCGCGCTCGAGGAACGTCGTCGCCCAGCTTGCCCATTGGGTCGGGCACGTCTTGATCGTGAGCCCGTGACGCGCCCCGGGGCAGTACGCCAGCTCCACGGGAACGCCCGCGTGAAGCGCGGCCTGGAAGTTTCGATCGGAGGCCTCGGCGGGCGGATCGACCTGGTCAGCGGCTCCCTGGATCAGGAGGACAGGCCGCTTGCCAAGACCGCCGATCAGGCGGACCGGGTCGATCGAGGTGACGTCACCCCCGACTCGCAGTGAGACCGCTTCCAGGATCGCCCAGCCGGCGGGACCGCCCGGGTAGCCGAAGTCCTCCTCCATCGCGTTCCCGACCGAGGTGACGATGTCGGCATGGACAGAATCGAGGATCAAGGCCCGAATCCGCTAGTCCGCCACGGCGGCCTCGAGCACGGTTGCGCCGCCCATCGAGTTCCCGAC
>JBBQTO010000044.1:0-15863 GCA_038234575.1 Candidatus Limnocylindrales bacterium | reverse complement strand
GGCCGATGGACGGATCGCACACATTTCCGTGGCGACGGACGGCGAGCCGAACGGGTCGGCATCGCCCCACACACCAGCTGGACGGGCTGATCGACATGTCGTAGCTCGCGCGCGTCCATGCCAACGCGTTTGCGGGTGAGGTTGAAGATGTTCTCTGAGTGGCGCCCGGAAATCGAGGTCGAAGAGTCCGTGCTAGAGACGGCGAGGTGGCGGGTCGAGAAAAGGAGCCGCGCAGGTACCCGTCGCTCAAGCCATCTGGCAGCGCAAGGGCGAGATCGTGCGCGCTCGCCCGTCAGCCGATGCGGCCGCCGCCGCTTCCGTCCCGCTCCGCTCGCGTCCAGAGCCTGCGGAGGGCGAGCGCGAGCCGCGCCGGCTCCACGCGGTGCGGCGGGTCGAAATGGTGGCGCTCCTCGAAGACCTCGAGCGTGAAGTCCCGGAACACCCCGGCCAGCCGCTCGGCGATGCGCACATAGAGGTCTGGATTGCCGCGGCCGCCCAGGGCGAAGTAGACCGGCTGATCGAACGTCCGGAGCACGTCGACGTCAGGCTCGAAGGCGTCGAACGCCGCCATGCACGTGCCGAGCGCGGCCAATCGCGACGGCATCCACGGCGGCGGCGGCCCCGGAGGCGGTGTCGGAGGCTCCACCCCGTCGGCCAGCTGCGTTCGGATGAAGGCGGGCATGATCTCCTCGGGTGCCATCTCCGGGATGGCTCGGAAACGATCGTAGACGGCCGCTTCCTCCGGGGTCTGGCCGGTCCGCCCTGCCCAGGCCGGCTCCATCAGAGCGAGGCTCCGGAGGCGTCCCGGATAGCGGGATGTGAATGCCAGCGCCGACGCTCCGCCGGCGGAATACCCGACGAGGTGGAACGTCCCGAAGCCGGCATCGTCAGCGACCCGGCGGACCCCCTCGACCTCGGTCTCCAGGCTATAGCCCGGTGGTGGGACCGTCGGACCCGCATACATCTCGAGGTCCTTCGGCCGGGCATCCACGGTGTCGCCGAGCTCCCCGAGCAGCGCAGCATAGGCGGGCCCGGCCGGAAGGATGCCGCCCGGCAGGAGGACGATCGGCCACCGGTGATCGCGCGCCATGAGTGCCTCTTGAGGTGCCGAAAGGCTACCACCGAGGCTTGGACCGAGGCCCGATGAGCCGGCGCATTGACAGCTGCGCTACGCTCCCGCTGTGTCATCGATGACGGACGTCGATACGCCAGTGTCGCCCGCCACGAACCTGCGCCTCGGTCCGGGTCCCGTCGAGCATCGCCCACGACAACAAAGGGGTACCCGCCATGGGTGAGCTGCTCGTCGAGATGAACGACATCAGCAAGAGCTTCCCCGGCGTCCACGCCCTCGACGGCTGCCGCTTCGAGCTCCGCTCCGGCGAGGTCCACGCCCTGGTCGGAGAGAACGGGGCCGGCAAGTCCACGCTGATGAAGCTCCTGTCCGGCATCTACCGCCGCGATGCCGGGACGATCCGGTTCAAAGGCCGAGAGGTGGACATCGCCTCCCCGCGAGCAGCCCAGGACCTCGGGATCAGCATCATCCACCAGGAGCTGAACCTGATGGGCCACCTGACCGTGGCCCAGAACATCTTCATCGGCCGCGAACCACGCGGCGCGCTGCCGTTCGTCCTCGACGAGAAGGCGCTCAACGAAAAGGCCCGCCTGCTGTTCGCGGAGCTGCACATCAAGCTCGACCCGCGGACGCGCGTCTCCAACCTGGCGGTCGCTCAGCAACAGATGGTCGAGATCGCCAAGGCGCTCTCCTTCAACTCGGACGTCCTGATCATGGACGAGCCGACCGCCGCCCTCACCGACACGGAGATCGACGAGCTGTTCCGGATCATCCGCCACCTCCGCGAGCGCGGTGCAGGGATCGTCCACATCTCCCACCGCCTGGAGGAGCTAAAGCAGATCTCGGACCGCGTCACTGTCATGCGCGACGGCCGCTACGTCGACACCGTCCAGACGGCCGATGCGAGCATCCAGTCGATCATCAGCATGATGGTCGGCCGGACGATCTTCGAGGCGACCCCGGAGCTCCCCGAGCACCCCGACCCCGAGGTGGTCCTGGAGGTCCGCCATCTGAATCGCGGCCGGCTGATCCGCGACGTCAGCTTCGAGCTGCACCGGGGCGAGATCCTCGGCATCTCGGGCCTGGTCGGGGCCGGTCGGACGGAGGTGGTCCGAGCTGTCTTCGGAGCGGATCCGCGCGACTCGGGTGAGGTCATCGTCCACGGGAAGGTGGCACTGGTCCGAACGCCGACGGACGCGGTCGCCCACGGCATCGGCTACCTGTCCGAGGACCGCAAGCGATACGGGCTCGCGTTGCCGATGGACGTCGAGACGAACATCGTCCTCGCCTCACTGAGCTCGTTCACCGACCGAATCGGGCGGATCGACGTTGGCCGCACGAGGGCCACTGCTCTGGCCCTTGTCAAGAGCCTGTCGATCAAGACGCCGGGCATCGGCCAGCGCGTCCGGAACCTCTCGGGAGGCAATCAGCAGAAGGTCGTCATCGCGAAGTGGCTCACCGCCGACACGGAAATCCTGATCTTCGATGAGCCGACACGAGGCATCGACGTCGGCGCAAAGAGCGAGATCTATCGGCTCCTCAACGAGCTCGCCCGGCAGGGCAAGGCGATCATCATGATCTCCTCGGAGCTCCCCGAGATCCTGCGCATGAGCCACCGCGTCCTCGTGATGTGTGAGGGGCGCATCACCGGGGAGCTGAGTGCGGCAGACATGACGCAGGAGCGGATCATGGCGCTGGCGACCCAGCGGGAAGCGGTCGCGGCCGCGTGATGGACACCTCCTCGACCGGCACCGGCCCAGCCCAAGGCAGCAGTCCGATGGCGACACCCCCGGCGACGGGCCGATCCAGGATGCAGAGCCTTCTGACGGGCGACGCGATCCAGCGCCTCCTCGCACTCGGCGCGCTCGTCGTGCTGCTCCTCTTCTTCTCGGCGATCTCGGAGCCGTTCCGCACGACCGAGAACTTCACGTCGATCCTCGTCGCGACCGCCGTGAACGGCGTTCTCGCGATGGGCGTGACGTTCGTCATCATCACCGGCGGCATCGACCTCTCAGTCGGCACGATGATGACCCTGTGCACCGTGGTCCTTGGCCTGGCGGTCACCAAGGCAGGCTTCCCGCTCTGGGTGGGCATCCCGGCTGCCCTCGGGGCGGGCGCCTTGATCGGCACGCTGAATGGCCTATTGATCGCCAAGGCCAAGCTCCCGCCGTTCATCGCGACCCTTGGAATGCTCAATGTGGCCCGCGGGCTCGCTCAGATCCTGTCCGACGTCAAGCCGATCTACTTCGAGGGCAACCCCGAGTTCTACGACTCCTTCATGGGCAAGGCCGTGCTCGGCATCCCGAACGTCGTGTTCATCATGTTCGGGACTGCGGTGCTGGCCCACCTGGTGCTGACGAAGACGATCCTCGGCCGGTACACATTCGCGCTCGGGTCCAACGAGGAGGCGACGCGCCTGTCGGGCGTCAACGTCGACGCCTGGAAGATCGGGGTCTACGCTGTGTCGGGGCTGTTCGCCGGGCTCGCCGGCATCCTCATCGGGGCCCGCATGACTTCGGCCCAACCGTCGGTCGGCCTGGGTTACGAGCTCGACGCCATCGCCGCGGCCGTCATCGGCGGCACCTCGCTCAGCGGTGGCGAAGGAAGCATCGCGGGCACGATCATCGGAGCATTCATCATCAGCACTCTGACGATCGGCCTGTCGATCGTCGGCGTCCCGGACCAATGGAAGCTGGTGATCACCGGGCTCGTGGTCATCGGTGCGGTCTGGCTCGATATCCTGCGGAGGCGGAGTCGGGCATAGGTGGGACCGGATCCCGAACAGCGCGTCCGGGAAGTCGACCCGGCATCAAGTGGTCAGGCATCAGGTAACGGAGGAGAGACATGCAGTCAACTCGGTTCTATGGTCGAGCGGCGGGAGTCCTGGCACTTGCCATGGTTTTCGCGGCCTGCAGCAGCAGCCCCGGCGCGTCGAGCGGCGGCGGCGCGAAGCCGTACATCGCCATCGTGTCCAAGGGCTCGCAGCACCAGTTCTGGCAGGCCGTCCAGAAGGGCGCCACCGACGAAGCAGCGGCCAAGGGCGCAACCATCACCTACGAGGGCCCGGCCTCCGAGTCCGAGGTCGACAAGCAACTCACGATGCTGCAGACGGCGCTCGACAAGAAGCCGGCGGCGATCTGTTTCGCGGCCCTTGACAGCAAGGCCACCGGTCCCCTCCTGCAGAAGGCCAAAGACGCCAAGATCCCGGTCGTCGGCTTCGACAGCGGTGTCGACAGCGACATCCCGGTGACCACCGTATCCACGGACAACATCGCCGCCGCCGGCGAGGCAGCCGACCACATGGCCACGCTCATCGGCGATGCGGGCAAGGTCGCGGTCATCGTCCATGACCAGACCAGCCAAACGGGCACGACCCGCCGCGACGGCTTCGTCAACCGGATGAAGGAAAAGCACCCGAACATCCAAGTCGTCGACATCCAGTACGGCGCCGGCGACCCCGTCAAATCGGCCGACCTCGCAAAGGCCATCATGAGCAAGAACCCGGACCTGAAGGGCTTCTTCGGTGCCAACGAGGGCTCCGCCAAGGGCGTCCTCAACGCGCTCAAGGAGACGAGCCAGGAAGGCAAGATCGTCGCCATCGGCTACGACTCGGGCCAGCAGCAGATCGACGCGATCAAAAGCGGCGTCATGGCCGGCGCCATCACCCAGAACCCCGTCGGTATCGGCGCCAAGTGCGTCGACGCCGCACTCGACGCCCTCGCGGGCAAGACCCTCGGGAAGACCATCGACACCGGATACTTCTGGTACGACAAGACCAATATCGACAAGCCCGAGATCCAGGCGGTCCTGTACAAGTAGGCCGTCGTTCGTCGATCCCGAAGAGACTCCGGAGGCTGTCTGCACCGCCGGCAGCCTCCCGGCGTCCCGGGAGGGGCCCTGGGCCAACCCGGGCGCCACTCTTACGAGCACGAGCAGCGACGACGCGGAGTCGGCCCAGGGGCCCGGCACGAGTAGCGACAGGAGCTGCAGCATGCTGAAGACCCGGCTGCTCCATCCCGCGATCCTCGCGGCGCTCGGTGAGGCCGGCCACGGCGCCCGAATCCTCATCGCGGACGGCAACTATCCCCTCCTGACCCGCTCGAGCGGCGCCGCGCATCGGGTCTACCTGAACCTGGCGCCCGGCCTCGTGACGGTGACGGACGTGCTCGGGGTGCTGGTTGGCGCCATCCCGATCGAGGCGGCGCACGTCATGGTCCCCGACACCGGCGAGGAGCCCGGGATCTTCTCCGAGTTCCGCGAGATGCTGCCCACCACCCCGCTCCAGGCCCTCGGGCGCTTGCCGTTCTACGAGGCAGCCCGCGGGCCGGACCTTGCCCTGGCCATCTCCACCGGGGAGCAGCGGATCTATGCCAACCTCCTGCTCACCATCGGCGTGGTGATGCCCGACGAGCCATCGGCCTGACCGGGCGGCGCCCGCTCGCCACGCCGCCGTGCAGCCTTGGGAAGAGTGAGATACCCGAATGACGACGATCAACACCTCGGGACGCTTCGTCGGCGACTGGCCCCGGATCGGCATCCGCCCCGCGGTCGACGGGCGGTTGCACGGCGTGCGCGAGTCGCTCGAGGCCCAGACCCAGCGAATGGCCGCTCGGACGGCCGAGCTGATCCGCGACAACCTCCGCTATCCCGACGGCACGCCCGTGGAGGTCATCGTCCCCGACCACAACATCGGGGGCGTCTACGAGGCGGCCAAGGTCGCCGAGCTCTTCCGCACGACGGGTGTCGGCGTCTCGATCACGATCACCCCGTGCTGGTGCTACGGCTCCGAGACGATGGATATGGATCCGCTGACCCCGAAGGCGGTCTGGGGCTTCAACGGGACGGAGCGCCCCGGCGCCGTTTACCTGGCCGCCGTCCTGGCGGCCCACACGCAGAAGGGCCTACCGGCCTTCGGCATCTACGGCCGCGACGTCCAGGACGCCGGCGACGGGACCATTCCAGCCGACGTGCAGGCGAAGATCCTCCGCTTCGCGAAGGGTGGCCTCGCCGCGGCGATCATGCGCGGCAAGTCCTACCTCTCGGTGGGCGGCGTCTCGATGGGAATCGCGGGCTCCATCGTGGACCAGTCGTTCTTCGAGAAGTCGCTCGGGATGCGCGTCGAGAGCGTCGACATGTCCGAGCTGACGCGCCGGATCGACGAGGGAATCTACGACCCGGTCGAGTTCGAGAAGGCGCTCGCCTGGACGAAGGCGAATTGCCGCGAAGGCCAGGATCGCAACCCCACCGACAAGGCGAAGAGCCGCGTCGAAAAGGACCGCGATTGGGAGACCGTGGTCAGGATGACCCTCATCACCCGCGACCTCCTCGTCGGCAATTCGCGCCTGGCAGAGCTCGGCTTCGGCGAGGAGGCGATGGGCCGGAACGCCATCCTGGGAGGGTTCCAAGGGCAGCGCCAGTGGACCGACCATGCGCCGAACGGCGACTTCATGGAGGCGATCCTCAACTCGTCATTCGACTGGAACGGCATCCGGGCGCCGCACATCTTCGCGACCGAGAACGACAGCCTCAACGGCGCTACGATGCTCCTCGGCTACCTGCTCACGAACCGGGCCCAGATCTTCGCCGACGTCCGCACGTACTGGAGCCCGGAGGCGGTAAAGCGCGTCAGCGGCCACGCCCTCGATGGTCGAGCCGCGGGCGGCCTCATTCATCTCATCAACTCCGGCGCGGCCACCCTCGATGCGACCGGCGCCATGGAAGCCGACGGCCGGCCGGCCATGAAGCCCCACTGGGAGATCACCCAGGAGGACGTGCAGGCGGCCCTCGCAGCGACCACCTGGTACCCGGCCAACCGCGGCTACTTCCGCGGCGGCGGCTACTCGTCGCAGTTCGTCAGCAAGGGCGGGATGCCGGTCACGATGGCCCGGCTCAACCTGGTCTCCGGCGTGGGACCGGTGCTCCAGCTCGCCGAGGGCTGGACGATCGACCTGCCGAAGGCGGTCCACGACATCCTCGACCAGCGGACCGACCCGACCTGGCCGACGCACTGGTTCGTGCCGCGCGTCAACGGCGTCGGCCCGTTCCGCGACGTTTACACGGTCATGGCGAACTGGGCCGCGAACCACGGCGCGATCAGCTACGGTCACGTGGGCGCGGACCTGATCACGCTCGCCTCCATCCTCCGGATCCCTGTACCCATGCACAACGTGCCGGAGGAGGACGTCTTCCGGCCGAGCGCGTGGGCGAATCTCGGCACCGCCGATCTCGAGGGCGCGGACTTCCGAGCGTGCGGCACATTCGGTCCGCTCTACGGGCGACACTGAGGCGAGGGTGGTCGGAGCCGGCCACGTTGCGCCGCCGGCCCGCGCAGGCGCCCGGGCTATGACGTTCGCGACGCGACCTGGCGCCGGTACGCCTCCGCCTCCCAGCGCTCGATGAACTTCCGCTCCGCCGGCGCGAGCGGGCGGAATCCGCCCAGCCGATGGGCGCCGCTCGCGATCCGCATGGCGTCGAGGTAGAGGTCACGCGCCGTGTCAGCCCGTCGTTCGGTGTCGCCCGCTGCGAACAGGCCGAGGCCGGCGACGAGGATGATGACCGGCGGATCGATGTCCCGCGTCGCACGCTCGGTCAGGGCAACCTCGACCGCCGCGACCGCGGCCCCGCCGTCGGCCGGGACCGTCTCGACGACCAACGGCCACGAGCCGGCGTAGACGATCTGGTCCGGCGTGAGCGGGCCGCCCTGGGCGAATCGACGCCCCAGCTCGGACCCGGCGAGCCCAACCGCAAGGGGCGAGTCGTCGAACACCACCGCCCTGGGCCGACCGTCGGCTGCCAGCAACCTTCCGAGCGCAGGCCGGAGCACGTCTACGATGCCCCCGAGGCCCGCCTCGATCCGCTCAACGGCTCCCCACGAGAAGGCAGGCAGGCCGGCGGCGTGCTCGGCGATCCGAGCTGCGATCTGGTGCGTCAGCTCGTCGATCTCGGCGGCCGTGTCCCCGCCCACGATGAGCCCGTGGTTCTGGAGCAGGATCGCGCGCGGCACGCGACGACCCGTGCGCTTTGGGTACGCGCTCCGCTCGTCCCCGATGGCGCGCGCAAGTGGCAAGCCAGGATCCGTGTACGGGATCCACAGGGCGCGGTCGCCCAGGATCTGTTCAGCCAGCTCGCTTCCGCCGATGCCGCACGTCAAAGTGTTGATCGTTGTCGGGTGGGTATGGAGGACGATCGGCTCGGGAAGCAAGGCATGGAACAGCAGCTCGACCGACGGCCGGCGGCCGTCTGCCGGCGACAGGCGGGCGGAGTCGGCGACGCGGAGCACCTCGTCCGAACCCGGCGCCGACCCGCTGCTTGCACCGCCCTCGAGCAGGTCCATGAGCGGCTTGATGGCGAGCGCGATGAGGGACTCCACCGTTAACGTCGCGAGCGACGCACCGCTGGGCTTGATGGACAGAATGCCGTCGACCTTCGCGGAGCTGTTGCCGCCGCCGGCGCGGACGAACTCAGGCTTGGCGCCGAAGCGGCGCGAGAGGTCGACCATCTCCGCAAGCAGGTCCGGGTCGCGTTGCGCGCGGCGCGGGGTGCGGGGGCCCATGGTTTCGACCTCCATGTGATTCGGCAGGGCGACATGGCCACGCCCGGGACGGCCGGGTCTCGTGGCCGTCGGCCATGCGGCCGTAGATCGTCGCCCCGCCCTATCGCCCGTGCCGTTCGTCGGCCGGTGATCGCGGTCGGCGGGGTCTATCCTAATCAACTACGGTGCGACGAGGGCGCCGGGCCTGATCGAGTGGGCGGCGCGAACGCACGAAAGCCGAGGGATGACGGGTGAGCGACCTGCTGCTCGGCGTGGACATCGGCACGGCGAGCTCCAAGGGTGTGCTGGTCCGGCCGGACGGCACCATCGTCGCGACGGCGCAGCGGCCACATCAGCTGTCGCTCCCTCGCCCGGGCTGGGCGGAGCACGACGGCGAGACGGTCTGGTGGGGCGACTTCGTGGCGATCGCCCGCAACCTCGCGGCCCACGAGGGCGGCCGGATCGCGGCCGTGGGGCTCAGCGGAATCGGCCCCGCGGTGCTGCCAGTGGACGCGGGCGGCCGGTCGCTACGACCGGCGATCCTGTACGGCATCGACACTCGGGCCATGCGGGAGGCGGACGAGATGACCGAGCGCTTCGGCGCCGAAGCCATCCTGGCCCGCGGCGGGACGCTCCTGACCTCGCAGGCCGGCGGGCCGAAGCTGGCCTGGATCCGCCGTCACGAGCCGGACGTGTGGGCAAAAACGCGCCGCTTCCACATGGCCCACTCGCTGGTGATCGAGCGACTGACCGGCGAGTATGTCCTGGACCATCACTCCGCGAGCCAGTGCGACCCGCTGTACGACATGACGACCGCGGCGTGGGCGGCGGACTGGGCAGCGGACGTTGTGCCCGGCCTGGACCTCCCCCGGCTGGCCTGGTCCAACGAGGTCGCCGGCCGGGTGAATGTCGAGGGCGCCGCGGCCACGGGCATCCCGGAGGGCACGCCGGTCGTGGCGGGGACGATCGACGCCTGGGCTGAAGCGCTGAGCGCAGGAGTGCGGGACTCGGGCGACACGATGCTCATGTACGGAACGACGATGTTCATGGTAGAGATCGCCCCGACGTTCCGCCCCGATTCCAGCCTATGGACCACCCAAGGCGTCTTCGAGGGGACGTACACATACGCCGCCGGTCTCTCTACCTCGGGAGGCCTGACCGTCTGGCTGCGCGACATCGTCGGCCAAGAGTTTGAGACCCTCATCGCGGAAGCGGCCCAGACGCCACCCGGCGCCGACGGCCTCGTCGTGCTGCCGTTCTTCGGGGTGGCGCGCTCGCCGATCTTCGATCCCCGGGCCCGCGGTGCCATCTTCGGCCTCACCCTGAGCCACGGCCGCGGCCACCTGTACCGCGCGCTACTCGAGGGCTCCGCCTACGAGGTCCGCCACAACCTGGAGGTGATGGCGGCCGCGGGCGTCGCGCCCGACCAGCTGACGGCGGTCGGTGGAGGGACGAAGAGTAACCTGTGGACCCAGGTCGTATCGGACGTCACCGGGCTCCGCCAAGTCATCCCGGCGGTGACGATCGGTGCCAGCTACGGCGACGCGATGCTCGCCGGCGACGGCGCAGGGCTGGTCGCCGCCGATGCCCGCTGGAACGCGCCCGCCGAGACGGTCCACCCCGACGCACGGGCTCGCGCCCGCTACGACGAGCTCTACGAGGTCTACCGATCGCTCTACCCGGCTACGCGGGAGCACGCGCACGCGATCGCCCGCGTGCAGGAGGACGCCGCGGGCCCGATCCCGGGATGACGGTGGGCGTCTGCTGCTCGGCGTGGAAGTCGGCATTCGCGATGCCGGCCTGGGCTGGCGCTCGCCGGGCCGCTCCTGTTCGATGTCTACGCCGTGCTCGAGCCCACCCAGAGGTTGATCTCGCTCTCGGTCGCGTAGCGGTCGATCTCGGTCAACTCGTCTAGCTCGAACTCCCACTTCTCGAGCGCCCGCAGGCTGTCCTCGAGCTGCGCGACCGAGCTGGCTCCGACAACCGTCGACGTCACTCGCGAATCACGGAGGACCCAGCCGATCGCCAGCTGGGCGAGCGACTGGCCGCGACGCCTCGCGATCTCATGGAGCGCCCGGACTTTGGTGAGGTTCGCCTCGCTGAGCATCTCGCCAGAGAAGGAGCTGCCGCGCGTCGCACGGGAGTCCGCCGGTGTGCCGCCGAGGTAGCGGTCCGTCAACAGGCCCTGGGCGAGCGGCGAGAACGCGATGCAGCCCACACCCTCGCGGGCGAGCACGTCGAGGAGGCCACCCTCGATCCAGCGGTTGAGCATCGAGTACGAGGGCTAGTGGATCAGCAATGGCGAGCCAAGGGCGCGGAGGATCGTGATCGCCTCGTCGGTCCGCTGGGCCGAGTACGATGAGATGCCGGCGTAGCGTGCTTGCCCGCCCGGACCGCGGCATCCAGCGCGCCCATGGTCTCCTCGAGCGGCGTGTCGGCGTCGAACCGATGGGAGTAGAAGATGTCGACATGGTCGAGGCCCATCCGGGCGAGGCTCTGATCGAGGCTCGCGAGCAGGTATTTGCGCGAGCCGCCGACGCCGTACGGCCCCGACCACATGTCCCAGCCGGCTTTGGTGGAGATGAGGAGCTCGTCGCGGTACGGGCGCAGGTCTGAGGCGAGGATCCGACCGAAGTTCTCCTCAGCCGAGCCGTACGGTGGGCCGTAATTGTTGGCCAAGTCGAAGTGGGTGATACCCAGGTCGAAGGCGCGCCGCACGATCGCCCGCTGCGTGGCGAGCGGCCGGTCCTCCCCGAAGTTGTGCCAAAGGCCGAGCGAGATGGCCGGCAGATCGAGGCCGCTTCGGCCGGTCCTGCGATAGGCCATCGATTCGTAGCGGTCGTGAGCCGCCACGAAGGGCGGGCGCTCGGCGGCGGGGAGGTCAGTCATCGGTGGGCCTCGTGGAACTTCTGGCGCCCGACGGGACCGGCGCTGCCAGACCATGATATCCGCCGCCACTTCAATGATCCTGTCGCCCAGCTGGCATGACGCTTGGCGGTGGTTGGCCCGATTCATTCGATCCGGCTGCGTTCCTCACGCGACTTCTGTGCGAGGACATGCCGGCGGAGAGGCTGCCGGCGTCCCTGAAGTCGGCCGCGAACGAGCTCGCGACCACGACGGGCGAGGACTGCAATGTTCGGCCGCAACAGGTCGGGGACGGCGCGATCGCAGCCGAGGTGCGGGCACCACCCTGTCGGTGGCACTCCCTGCGGCCCGATACACCGCGCGACCGCGCTCTGTAGCCCTTTTGGTCAGAGTGCCATCTGGTCCCCCCGGAAGGGCCGGACGGCAGGCTCGAAGGCCGTCGCCTCGCAATTAGCATCTCAGTATCCGCGGGTCGCTTGTTATGACCCGCCCGCAAAAGGCTCCTGGCGCCCGAGGGCCACGGCCCACGGCCACGCCACTGGCAGGAAGGGACCGCGCGATGGCCGCTGAGTCGATGCCCTTGAAGCGTCGCTGGAGCCGCGTGTGGGAGGCGATCGACGAGCGTCTCGGCCTGTCGGGCCTGGCCTATCCGGTTCCAGCCCACGCCAACGGCATCGGCTACATCTTGGGCGGGATCACGTTCTTCGGCTTCCTAATTCTGGCGGCGACCGGGATCTGGCTGGCCCAGTTCTACCACCCGACCCCTGAGGCGGCGCGGGAGAGCGTCGTCTACATCATGAATGTCGCCCCGGCGGGTGACATCGTGCGCGGGATCCACTACTGGACCGCGAACATCGTGATGGCGACGGTCCTCCTGCATCTCGGCCGGATCTTCGTGACCGGTTCGTACAAGCGCCCGCGGGAGGTGAACTGGCTGATCGGCCTCGGCCTGCTCGGGATCACGCTCGGCCTCATCTTCACCGGCACCGTCATGAAGTGGGACCAGGAGGGCTACGAGGCGCTCGGCCACAACGTTGAGGCGGGGAAGCTCCTGGGTGCCTTCGGCTTCTGGTTCTCGAGCGACTTCGAGACCAGCTTGCCCCTGCTCGGTCGGCTGTACATCGCCCACGTCCTCATCTTGCCGGCGCTCGGGGCGCTCCTACTCATCGCCCACTTCCTGCTCGTCAAGCACCATGGGATCTCGTCGTTGCCCGCGGAACACGATGCCGCCGTCGACGGCGGTGCGGCGCCTGAGAGGGGTGGCTCGACGTTCACTGCTCATCTGGTGCGGATGGCGGGCTTCGGGCTGTTGGTCCTCGCGGCGACCACGATCCTCGCCATCGTCTCGCCGGCGGGGCTCGGACCGCGGCCGATCCCGGGCACGGAGACCACCAAGCCCCCGTGGATGTTCCTGCCCTTCTATCCGTTCGAGAACTGGTTTGGTCTGGCGGCGCTCATCTGGGTTCCGGCGATCCTGTTCGGCGCTCTGGCGCTCGTGCCGTTCATCGATCGAAGCCCCTACCGATCGCCGCTCAAGCGGCGAGTGTTCCTCGTGATTGGTGCGGCCGTCGCGGTCGCGCTGGTCGCGCTGGTTCTATACGCGACGGTGACCCAACCGCAGTCGCACATCGGGAACATGTGAGGCGGGCGCCATCCTCTTCCGCATCGCGCTCATCGCAGTCGGCTTAGGCCTCGGCGCCATCCTCGCCAGACGGCTGGCTCGCGGCGAGATCGCTCCCGATGAGTACGACCGCATGCGAGAAGCGCTCGGATCAACAGTCCGTGGCGATGGGATGGCTCGGCTCGGCGCGGCACTCGCCGTGCTGTCGCTGGTCGCCATCCTCGTCCTGGGCGGCCTCACGCTCGCTGGGGCGTGGCCCCGACCGGGTCCCACCTCCGTCGATCCGGGCACACCGAGCTTCGTTGCCGGGACGGTCGCCGCCCCACGTGTCGTCCGCATCGTTGCGGGCCCTGGCGTGCGCTTCTATCCCGATGTAGTGTCGATCGTCGCGGGCGAGACGATCACCTTCGAAGTGACCACGATGGGTTGGACCGCGCACGATTTCATGGTCGGACCTGCCGCCGAGGTCGCCGCCGATAAGGAGGGCACGCCCGAGGTCGCCGACATCGGCATGATGCAGGCGAAGTCGCTGACCTACACGTTCGACGGACCTGGTCCGTTCGCCTTCGCCTGCCACGCGCCCGGCCACTACGAGGCGGGCATGAAGGGCACGATCACAATCCAGTCCTGAGGCGGGAGCGCCCCTCTTCTCCCCAGTGCGAGCGCCACGCGTCCGGCCCAGGTCGGGCGAAGACGCGTCGGCGCATTGCGGGCACGGGTCTCAGCCGGTCGTGAACAGCCGCAAGAGAACGCCGCCAAGCACCAGATAGGCAGCGACCATCAGCCACGCGGCGCGCCGACTGCTTCCCGGGACGAACGAACGGGCAAGCGGGATCAGCCCGATGGCGATGGCTGCATACAGAAGGTGGAGGTTTTCCCTAGGAGGTGAACCCGAGGCGAGTTGTGTGGCGCCCGCTGCGGCGGCGACGAGGAACAGCACGACGACGCCGACCCCGAACCGGTCGGGGAGGCGGCGATCCATCGTGGGCCTCAGGGCACAAAGGACTGACCAGACGACCCCGACTCCGACCGCAACCATCGCGGCGTAGGCCAGGACGCGGTGGACGAGCTCCACGACAACCTCCTTCGCGATTGGTCTTGACCCAATCTTGACCCAATCTTGAGCCAGGCTTGTAGCCCTCTCCATGGACTTCTGATCAGGGCGCCCTAGTCTCGAAGGTCAGCCGGGCAACCACCGGCGAGATGAGAAGCGGAAGCGAGCGGCTATTCCATTTTTCGACACCCTCAGTGCGTGGCGGTGTGGCGCGGTCAGTTGCCGCCCCGGCGCGACCGGCCGTTGGGCGCAGGCACGCGCGTGCGCTCGAGCCGCCGTCGCAGCAGGTCCCGCATCAGCTCGCAGGCGACCGTCATCTCCGGATCGCACAGGGCAAAGCGCACGGAGCGCCCGACCGCCTGCTCTTCGACGATCCCCGCCGCGTAGAGCACGGCTAGGTCCCGAGACACATTGGGCTCGGTCGTTCCGATGCCTGAGGCGAGCGCGGCGACGTCGCGGCGACCAGTTCCGAGAAGGTGGAGAATCTCCAACCGCCGCGGGCTGGCCATGGCCTTGAGGACGTTAGCGTGCAACTCGTAGGTAGCGTCCATGACATCAGGATCCGCTACGGACGCATGTGTGCATCAGTGCCGAAGCGACCGTTCGCGCCGTGCCGTTCGGACCGACCGGGGCGACGGACCGGGGCCTAGTTGCGCTCGAGATGATGGGACAGTGCGATGCGCACGTCGTGACGCCGCCGGCGACGTCGCGCAAAGGTGTCTCGGGCCTGGAAGGGATATGAGCAGATCACCGTCCGGCTGACGGCGTCGCGCCGGCAGAAGGACGGGCAACCGTCACACTCCACGGCCGCGATGCGACCCCTCCTGGGGCAGCGAACGAGGCCGTCGCGGAGCGCGAGGCTGCGCTGGACTGGACGGGCTGATCCGAGTTCTTCGGCCACGCCGGTCTCGTCGCGTGCTTGCAACCTGACCGGCGCGCCCGGCGGATCGGCGAGGCGCGAGGCCGCTCGCTTCGACTGGCTCATGTAGTCACCCCGAAACGGTCACGGTCGCAACGTGGCCGCCCTCATAGTGGCCCGGCAGGTGGCAACCGAGGACCACCTCGCCAGGCTTAGCGAAGTGGTACTCGATGACGCCGTCGCCGTATGCCGGTAGGAAGATGCCGTACCCGAAGTGCGAGACTCCGGCCTGCTCGGCAGGGTCGGATTGTCGACCACAAATCGGATGGTCTCGCCTGTCTTGACGGCGATGCGATCCGGGGCAAAGCGTGCGTCCGCGGTGATACTGAGCTCCACCACGCGCGCCTCCGGACTAACCGTCGGGCCTTGGCCGGTAGCAGGTGCACACGCCACGACGACCGCCGCGACGGCAACGGGGAGCACTGAGACAGAGCCTCGCCTGGCCATCGCACACCTCCTGTGGTGGATGCCCACGCTGTCGGCCGGGACTTGGCCGGCACGGGCAATCCTCAGATGCTTCGAATGGTCGTCATGCGGCCGGGAGGCGACAAGGGCCGGAGGACCCGATTAACGGGTGCCGAATGTCCGCCCGTGAGCGGACCGCGGGCGCAGCGCCGAACCGCGTCATCACCGAAGCAGCGGCGGTGCACCTCGGTCTCCCGATCACGCGATCCTCGCGCGCCGCGACCACGATCACCGCCGGAGGGCCGGCCGCGACGATGCCGTCACCGTCGGTGTCTGCCAGCGCATGGGGCACGCCGAGCATTCCGAGGCGCCGGACGATGGCGTCACGCATGGCAG
>JBBQTO010000043.1:0-16295 GCA_038234575.1 Candidatus Limnocylindrales bacterium | reverse complement strand
ACGATTTTCCCGTCCGGCCCCTGTTCGAGAATCGATACCGAGCTGACCGGCGTCCCGTCGCCGTAGTCGATCGTGCTCTCGATGACCCACGCCTGGCCGGGCTTGAGAATCCGCCGCATGGTGGCTTTCGGCGTGGTACCGGTGCTCGCCGGATAGCTCATGTTCATCTTGGCGATGTTGTCGCGACCGCGGAAGACCTCGCCCGATTGGGGGTACTCCTCGACCATGTCCTCGGCCGCCATCTCTTGGATCGCCCGGCCGAAGGTCTCCATGTCACCTGTCTCGAAAGTATCCTTGATGCGAGCGACCATCTCGTCGTCGTTCATGGGGCGTCCTCCTAGTTTTCCGGGGTGCGGATCGAGGCGCGATGCGCGTCGCGCGAGGTCCGCGAGAGCGGTGCTCATTATCCGCCCAGGACCCACCCCACGTCGACCGGAGCTCGCCCACTGGAGGGCAAGCTGACGGTAGAGGGCCAGGAAGGTCACCGCGAACACGATCCCAGCGATCGCCGTCCAGAACCACTCGCTGCCAGGCCCGATGAGGGCAGCGTTGTCTAGGTTGATGAGCTTCACGTATCTCCCCTCCGTTGAGTCGCGACGACCCGTGGATCGTCGGTGCACGCGATGGCAGGCGCAAGGGTGAGCTGGTGGAAGGCCTTGCGCTTCGCTCGCTCGGCATGACGTCACATGAGCACCGGCACCATCACCAGACCGTGGGCCGAACCGGTCGCTCATCGGCGGTCGGAGTCAATTAACGCCTGGACCGGCTCCGCTGAGGAGAACCCGACGCGCTCGACAATCGGACGGCCTGGTCGTCAGCTACCCGACGGTTCCCTTCGTGAACCGGGATCTTGGGGCAAGTCCAAGCGGCCTCGGTCGGCATGACAGACCGTCGTTGACGCGGGGCCGTCGGGATCACACACTGGCCGCAGGCTCGAAGTCGGTCCAAGTATCGCGGCCAGCGTCACATGCCAAGCGCACCTGATCGGTTCGCGCCGACCATGGCGTGCTTGCCATTCGCAGCTCGACGGAGAACCATGACATGAAGCTTCTGAGAACCATCGCCCTCGCCATCGTGCTCACGGCTCTCCTCGCCGGCACGGCGCTGGCCGCGCAGGCTCGGGTGCCACTCGGGACCGCGGGCAACTTCGCGGTCCTGGCCGGTCAGACCATCACGAACACCGGTCCGACCACCATCACCGGGGATGTCGGGCTCTCGCCGGGGACCTCCGTGATCGGCTTTGCCTCGGTGACGCTGCACGGCACCCTCCACAAGGCCGATGCCGTCGCGCTCAAGGCGAAGAACAACCTGACGACCGCCTATAACAATGCCGCCGGGCGGACGCCGAAGACGAGCGTTCCCACGGAGCTCGGCGGCAAGACCCTGAAGGCCGGCGTCTACAGTGCCGGGACCCTCGGTCTGACGGGCACGCTGACCCTCGACGCCCAGGGCAATTCGGGTGCCGTCTTCATCTTCCAGGCCGCGTCCACCCTGATCACCGCATCCGGCAGCAAGGTGAGCCTCATCAACGGCGCGTCGGCCTGCAATGTCTACTGGAAGGTCGGCAGCTCCGCGACGATTGCCACGTCGAGCCGCTTCGTCGGGACGATCCTCGCCCTGACGTCCGTCAAGCTCCAGACCGGCGCCAGGTTGCAGGGCAGAGCCCTCGCGCGGAACGGCTCCGTCACCCTGGACCACAACGTCATCACGACGGCGGGCTGCGCCGCGGGGGGCGGCGGGGCGCCGGCAACCGACACCGTGGGTCAGGTCGCCAATCCAGACGGCGCGGCGATCCTTCCGGAGGTCCTCGGTCTCCTCCTCGTCTTCGCGATCACGCTGATCGGCTCGCTCCGGGTTATCGCGATCCGATCGCGTTCGCAGCGATAACGACGTCCATGCGGCGCCGGCGCGGCGCCCGCCGAACGGCGCCGGTCCTGTCGTAGCGCTCGCGTTCTCAATGCGGGCGGCCGCGCTCCTGCTGCTGGCCATCCTCGTCGTGGGCTGCGGCACTGGGGCCGCCGCGTCGGTCGTCCCGAGCGGACTGCCGACCTCAATCGCCTCCCAGCCGCCGACCCTGAACCCTGCGAGCCCGATCGCATCCGGGCCGGCCTTCCCGCCGGGTCGGATCGCCACCCGCATCGTGATCCCAAAGCTGGGCATCGAACTGCCGATCATGCTCCAGAAGTCCAGCGACGGGACATTTCCGCTGTGTGACGTCGCGATGTACCTGCCCCAGTTCGGCCAGCCCGGTCAGGGCATCGCGACGTATGTCTACGCGCACGCTCGAGTCGGGATGTTCCTGCCGCTCCTAACCGCCTCCGAGAACAATGGTGGCCTGAAGCTGATCGGGGACGTCGTCGAGATCTACACGAGCGACAGCTACCTGTTCCGATACCGGATCTCCGAGGTCGACCGGCACGTCCTGGATCTCACCCAGGCTGCCAACACGTCGACAGAGCGGTTGTTCCTCCAGACCTCCGAAGGGCCGCATGGCACCGTGCCCAAGCTCCAGGTTGTCGCCGACTTCACCTCGGCCGCCCCAACCGATCCGAGGGCGGCGCATCTCGTGGCCCATCCCCGAGTCTGCAGCTGATGTTCGCCATAACGAAGCCGAAGCCCACGGTCCGTCAGCGCATCCCCAACGAGCGTCCGAGCACCATGCGTCCATCGTGGCGGCCGCCGTCTTACGTTCGAAGCCTAAGAAACGGCGGCTTCGTCGACCCGGTCTAGAGCGCGATGAGTTCGCCGAGCAGGCCTCCCCAGATCGTTGTAGAGCAGACGCCGCGGCCCAGTCGCGCTCGGCAGGATCAAGGACCAGCCTTTTCTGTCTTCGAGCGTATCGAGCGATGCCGCAACCCGACCGCGCACCGCCAGGGCGATCCTCGGCAACTCGATAAGCCTTCATCAGGCCGTCGACCGCCGCTTGGTCGCCGCGGGTCGAGCCGGAGACGGGGCTCGCCGTCAGGCAGATCGACCATAGCGGCCATCCTACTGACGTCAGGATTGCAAGGTGGCGCCCGGCGCGGCTCGTTTCGGCCAAGCGGTGACTCGTGCGCCGCAAACTCTGCCCCCATCGCGCCTTCAGGTGTGGCTCACATCCCGGAGGCTCGTTATGCGAAAGCGCTGGTGGGCGGCCCTCGCGGCCGTCGGACTCCTCGGCGTGGTCATCGTCCCGGCCCAGGCGCTCGTTCCGACGTTCTCGAACACCCTCCTTCTTTCAACCTGGAGCCCGCCTGCGGGCTGACCACGAGCCCGCACGCGAACTCGATCGGCAACAGTGAGCCCGCGATCGCGATCGGCGGACCGCACCACACCCTAGTGGTTGACGGCCTCGCCTGGTTGCCGTTCCAGGTCAATCTCTGGAAGGGTTCGTTCGGTGACACACCGCCCGCGATGTTCGGGGCGATGGACACCACCGTCCCGGTCGCAGGCAAAGGTCGGGTTGGGCTCGGCGACGGCGACGGCGACGTCGAAGTGACCTCAGTCGGCACGATCCTCTTGGTCGATCTCGACTTCATCGTCAACCAGCAGTTCAAGTTCCAGCTCGGGGTGTCGGTGACCCGCTGTCCGTCGACCGCCACCGGCCCCGGTGACTGCACGACGACGACGCTCGACCGGTCCGGGGCGGATCGACCGTGGTTCACGGTGAACGGGACGTCCGCGTGGCTTTCGTATCACGACTCGGGAAGCAGCTCGATCATCCACGTCCTCCGCTCGAGCGATGACGGTGTCACCTGGCAGAAGGCCGGGAACCCGATCGTCGGGCAGGGCCGGGTCACCGGCAACTCGACCTTTAACAACATCCAGGGTCCCCTCGTCGCTGATCCTCACAGCGGCAACGTGTACGACGTCTTCGCCTCGGGCCAGCCGGGCGTCCAGAAGGCCACGAGCAGCAACTTCAACAACATCTACGTCTCGCGCTCGACCAACGGGACCCTCTGGGCAGCGTGGTCGTATCAGCACACAGTCTGGCTGTCGTCCTCGACGGACGCCGGGTCACATTGGACCGCACCGACCGGTGTTTCGACGACAAACACGGGACTATCGGGCGTTCGCCGCGCAGCCGCGCGACCGCCTGCTCGCCCGGGGCATCGACATCCGCCCGTACCCGCTCAGCCACCTCGCCGTCCGCGTGCCGGAGTGGGACCAGTACGTCCACCTGCGGACCCTGCTCGAACGCCACGCGACCACGAACAGCAAGAAGAGCGATGTCGTCCTGAGCCATCCGCGGTCGACGCCATCACTGTCTCGCTGACGACGACCCGCTCACCCTGGGCGTTGATCCGCCCGATCAAATAGAACCCCTGAGGACGCTCGCGGATGCCATGAGGTAGGCTGGGGGACTGGTGGTCGCCGGTTCAAATCCGGCCGCCCCGACCAACTCTCAAGGTGAGCGATGACCGAGACACAGGCGCCACTGAAGCATGACTGGCAGATCTCGACGCCCAGTGCCGGAACGTCGGGCAGCTTTGGCGGCATGGTCGTCGCCACCTGCCGTGCATGCGGGCTGATCCGGACGACGCAGCTGCCGGGCATCGGCAAAGAGGGCCGGATCGAGCTTTCCGGCACGTGCACCCCGGCCAGCAGTGGCTGAAAGCGAGACGCGACGGACGCTGGGCTACGTGCGGCGACGTCTGGATCACCGGGTGATCGGGGTCGCCGCGACGGTGGCCGCCGGCCTGGTGGCGATCGCGCTGATCTTTGCGTCGACCGGGCTGGCGGGGCCGGACGGGAGATCGCAGGGCGGCGGCTCCGGCGGTGGAGCACCGCGGTACTCGTCTTGGTTGGGGTCGCACCAGGGCTGACGCCCAAAACCGCGCAATCCGGCGACGTGCTCCTGACGTATCGAGCCGTATAGTCGCGGCGGTCAACGTCTGATCGTCGGCGCGGAGGATCCGATGACCGTCTTTCGATCACGCTCGGCGCTTGTCGCCGGCCTGGCAATCGCCCTTCTTGCCGCGGGCTGCGGCTCCAGCGGCGCCTCGCAGGTGCCCGGCAACACCTCGCCGGCCTCCGGGTCTCCTGCCGCCGCATTGACCGTCGGGACCGCGACGGGCTCGGTGGGCACGTTCCTTGCCGGCTCGAATGGCCTCACGCTCTACACGAAGAGCGGCGACACTGCGACGAGCTCGACCTGCACCGGCGCCTGCGCCACATCGTGGCCGCCGCTGACCGCTGCGGCCGGTCAGCAAATCGTCGGCGCAAGCGATGTCACGGGCACATTCGCGACGCTGACGCGGGCCGACGGCTCCATTCAGGTCACCTACAACGGGCTACCGCTCTATTACTGGGTCCAGGACACGAAGGCAAGCGACGTCACCGGCCAGGGCGTCAACGGGTTCAGCGCGGCGCTGGTCTCCGGCGGCGGTTCCGCGACGCCTGCCCCGAGCCCCACGGGGAGGGGCTACGGCTACTGAGCCGACGACCGGCATTGATCGACCGTCAGGGCGCCCACGGCTGCATCTCGATCACGCCTGCCCCTGTCGAGCCGAAGCACGGCGGGACGCCAGCGGTATCGGTGGCTGACACCGGCGTCGCGACGACGCGGGCACCGTTTCCGAAGACGAACGCCACGGTCACCGGCGCGGTGGGTGCCGGGCCGCAGTAGTTGTCGTCCTGCACGAGCGTTTTCACGAGCGCGCCAGCAGCGAGGGTCAGGGCGGACGAGGCGGCTGGCGCGGCCCCGTTGATGAGGACCGAGCCGTTGCCGTTCACGAGCTGCGGCCGTGCCAGGGCGTTGATCTTGCAGGCTACGGAACCGGAGTTCGTGAGCTCCACGTGGGCCGTGCGATGGCCGGCGCCGGCATCCCAGCTGACGATCCGGGCAGCCAGGCTGCTCGCGGCGCAGGGACCTGGGGTCGGGACCGGCTTGGCGGTCACGATCGGCGCCGGGCTCGGGGTGATCGCGGCCGTCGGGCTGGGAGCCAGGCTGGGCGTCACCGCGATGGTAGGGATCGGCGACGAGCCGCCGCTGACGGCACAGGCGCCGAGGAGGAATGCGAGGGTGGCAGTGGCGGCGAGCAGTCGTTTCATCGGGCGATCCTAGCGGTGATCGGCCGCTGAGTCCGTCGGGCAATAGTCCCGGTTCAGGAGCCGGCGACGCGGCTTTGTCATACTCGTTCCATGTCGCCGCGAAAGCCCCGCGCCCGAATCGTCGCCCTCGCCGTGGCGACCTGCCTCCTGGCCGCCATCGTGACCGGCTGTCAATCGTCGAACGGGTCGACGCCGCCATCGGGCTCCGGAGCGGCGATCACGCCGAGCCAGCTTCCGGGCGCCGGCGCCTCCTCGCAGCCGATCGTGGCCGGCGCCAAGCCCGTATCGATGACCCTTCTCCCGAACTGGAAGGAGGTCGAGCTCACGGACGCCGGCGTTCGCTCGGT
Organism: Candidatus Limnocylindrales bacterium; assembly: GCA_038234575.1. Classification (GTDB taxonomy): domain Bacteria; phylum Chloroflexota; class Limnocylindria; order Limnocylindrales; family CSP1-4; genus UBA5189. The sequence continues at coordinate 9,915 of JBBQTO010000043.1, read as the reverse complement.
GCTAGACAGCGTGGCCACCTCGAACCCGCTCCTGGCGAAGACCCTGACCGATCTCCTCGCCTCTCGTGGCTACACGAAGTTCGCGCTGTACGCGATCGGCTATGCCGGCGACCGATACCTCGGCAGCGTCAACGTTTCGGAGTCGCCGGCGACGGCGATCGATCTCGCGGGGCTCGGCCAGCTGTTCGAGGGTCAGCTGCGCGACGTCGGCGCGACGGATCTGACGAGCAAGGTGGTTACGTTGCCTGCCGGACCGGCGGTCCAGCTGGGCTATTCGCTGACCGTGACTTCGGGCTCTGCGGCGCCGCCCGGCACCGTGAACGGCCGTCTGTATGTATTCCTCGTGGGGGGCATCACGTACGACGTGACATTCAGCTGCGTGGGGCCCGATTCGACCCATTGCCTCGCCCAGGCAGACCAGATGATCCAGACGTTCCGCATCGGCAGCTAACCGCGCAGGTCCCGCCGTATCATCGCGGGCGTGCCACCGATCGACGAGCTGACCCGCATCGAGCCCGTCCACTTCGAGCGCCTCAAGGCGCAGGGTGTCTTCACGACCGGCCTATTGCTCGAGGTCACGGAGACCCCGACCCGCCGACAGACGCTCGCCGACCAGGTCGACGCGTCCACGAACGACGTCCTTGGCTGGCGCGACGAGAGCCAGATGCTGAATCTCGCCGGTTTCGGGCCGCTCGAGCATCGGCTGCTCATGCAGAGCGGTTTCGACGGTCTTCGCGACATCCTGGCCGTCGACCTCACGACCTTCCGCGCGCGGCTCGGCCGCGGGGCCGTCGAGCTGAAAGTCGATCCGCCCAGCGACCTCACGAGCGAAGGCTGGTGGGAGCAGGCGCGAACGCTCGAGGACGAGTAGGGGTCACGGACCCGGGGTTGCGGTTCGGGACCCGGCGATACCATGGCTCGGTGCCTGACACCTCGGGGGTTGCCCGTCCCGCGGCCGGATTCGTGGTCTCGATCGCCACGGCGATCGTCATCCTCGGGGCCGCGGTCGCGCCGTTTCTGTCGCCGGCCTGGGTCGGTTTCGAGCAGGATCGGGTGGGAGCAGACGCGCTGACCGGCTTCGGCGAGGCCGATCTGCGTCGAGTGACGAACGCCATTCTCGGGGACCTCGTCCTCGGCGGCGGCGACTTCCGCGTCACGTCGGATGGAAGCGCAGGCTCCGCCCCGGTCCTGAACGATCGCGAGCGCAGCCACATGGTGGATGTTCGTGGCGTGCTCCGGGGGTTCGGGCTGCTTACACTCGCGTCGCTTGCCATGCTCGCCGTCGCGGCATGGCGATCGCGGAAGGACCCCATTGTGCGCAGCGACATGCGGCACTCGATCCGGCGGGGCGCGCAGGGGCTCGCGGTTGGCGTCGCCGTCGCCGCCGGCGTCGCGCTGGTTGCCTTCGACGCCGCATTCGAGGTCTTCCACAGTCTTTTCTTCGCCCAGGGGACGTTCGACTTCGACCCGCGGACAGACCGGATCGTCCAGCTCTTTCCCGACGCGTTCTGGTCGGAGACGACGATCGCTGTCGGCGTCGTGGCGATCGTGGCCGCGCTGGCCGTTGTCTGGGTCGCCAGGAAGCGCGGGGCCGGGGCCGCCGAGAAGGCCGGGGGCGCGGAACCCGGCGCCCTGGCGGCCGCACGATGAACGGAATCCCCGTCGCACGGATCCTCGGGATCGAGATCCGGGTCCACCTGGGCTGGGTCATCGTGCTCGCCCTGATCGGCTACATCGCCGTCGTCGAGCTCCAGATCGCCGAGCCGACCCTCGATTCGACGCTCGCGATCATCCTCGGCGGGGTCGTGGCCATTGGGTTCTTCGTGAGCTCGCTCGTGCATGATCTCGCCCACGCCCTCGTCGCCCGCCGCCGGGGCATGGCCGTGCCGTCGCTCGCGATCTCGTTCTTCGGCGGTTCGACCCCCCTCGACCCGATGGCCTCGAAGCCGGACGACGAGCTCGCCATCGCCATATCGGGGCCGCTCGCCAGCATCGCACTCGGGGTCGCGCTCCTCGCCCTGGCCTTCGTGGCGAACGTCGGAATCGGAACGGACATCGCGACCGTTGCCGCGACCATCGGCGTCCTGAGCGTCCTGAACTTCATCCTCGGGTTCGTGAACCTGCTGCCGGCCTATCCCCTGGACGGCGGCCGGATCATCCGGGCGATCGGCTGGAGCCGCGGGGGAACGCTCAACGCCGGCTGGCGCGCCGCCGGACGGAGCGGCCGCCTCACGGGCTACGCGGGCGTCGGGCTCGGTATCGCGGTGATCGCATTCAACGAGTTCACGAGCGGCGCCATGATCGCGCTGAGCGGCTGGTTCCTGGCCCTCTCGGCGCGGACGATCGCCGAGCGCCTGCGCGTCGACTCGCTCATCGGCGGGCTCCACGTGGAGGACGCGATGGAGACCGGCTCGGTCAGCGTCGGTCCCGGACTGACCGTGGATACGTTCGCGAGCCAGCTGCTCGACGACGAATCGACGATGACCGCCGTCCCGGTTGTGAGCGACGACACGGTCGTCGGCGTCCTCGGCGTTCGCGAGGTCCGTCGCCTCCGTCGCGACCGCTGGGCGACGACGCGGGTCGAGGAGGTCATGGCGAAGCCGCCGCGCCTGGGGATCCTCTCGGCTCGGGACAACCTCGCCGCGGCGGTCGAACGGCTCCAGCGGGCCGGTGTCGACGGCCTCCCTGTGGTCGATGGTGGCAGCCTCGTCGGGATGCTCACGCGTCGTTCGGTCGGGAAGCTGCTCCACGAGCGCGGCCTGCTTGCGCGCGAGGGCCGAGCCGCCGGATGACGCCGGCCGCGCCCCGCCTCGACCCGGCCTCGCGCGTTGACTCCGAGCCGGGATTGGACGGCCTGCGCTCGGTCGATGCAGCCCGCGAGGCGGTTCTCGCCGCGGTCCCCGAACCGACCGAGCCTGAGGTGGTCTGGCTGCCGGATGCGCTCCGGCGGGTGCTCGCCACGGATGTGATCGCCGAGCTCGACCTCCCCCCGTGGGACAACTCGGCGATGGATGGCTACGCCGTTCGGTCCGGCGATCTCGCGGCCGCCTCCGAGTCGACGCCGGTCCGGCTGCGCGTTGCGGGAGACCTCCCCGCGGGCGTCGCGCCGAGGGTCCGGGTCGAGCGGGACACGGCGCTCCGAATTGCCACGGGGGCGCGCATTCCCGCCGGCGCCGACGCCGTGATCCAGGTGGAGCTGACGGCACCCGCCGACGCCGAGGGCTCGCCACTCGCGCCGGCGAGCCGCCATGCGAGCGGCCCCCTCCCGGAGTGGATCCTGGCCTACCACGCGATCCCGGCCGGCACGGCCATTCGGACCGCAGGCAGCGACCTTCGCAGAAGCGATCGGGTTCTCGAAGCCGGGACCCTCGTTCGGCCGGCGACGATCGCGATCGCCGCAGGCCTGGGCCTCCAGCACCTCACGGTCCGGCGGCGCCCGATCGTCGGGGTGCTCGCGACCGGGGACGAGGTTCGTTCCGCGGGACAGGGCCTCGGCGACGCCGGCATTCCCGACGCCAACGGGCCGGCGCTCATGGCCCTCGTGGAGGACGCCGGCGGCGAACCCCGCTTCCTCGGCATCGCCGCCGATCGGCTCGACGACGTCCGCGCTCGCCTGTGTGCCGGCCTGGCGGAGGATCCCGACATCGTCATCGTCTCCGGCGGCGTCTCGGTCGGGCCGTACGACCACGTCCGCGCGGCCTTCGAGGAGATCGGGCGGGTCGACCTGTGGCGCGTCGCCGTCCAGCCGGGCAAGCCGTTTGCCTTTGGCACCACGCGCTGGGCGGGACCCGCAGGCCGCGCCGAGCGCGTGGTGCCGGTCCTCCTGTTCGGCCTGCCCGGAAACCCTGTGTCGACGTTCGTGACGTTCGAGATCTTCATTCGGCCGGCGCTCCTCACCCTGACCGGCCGCAGCGAGGCGCGGCGAGCTGTCGACCGGGGTGTGCTCCTGGACGACGCCCGGACGTCAGGCGGACGGCGGGCCTACCTCCGCGTCACGGCGGAGCGAGACGCGACGGGCGCGGTCGTCCGCGACGGCGATGGGCGCGCGCAGGTGCGGCTGTCGCGCGGACCGGCGGGGCAGGGGAGCCACGTGCTCTCCTCGCTGGCCGCGGCCGATGCCCTCGCGGTCATCCCGGAGGACGTAACGGTCCATCAGGCCGGCGATTCCGTCGAGCTGTGGTGGCTCGACTCGGCCTGACGCATCATGGGCAGGACACGGACATCGATCGGAGGCTCCATGGATCGCAACGTCGCCGGCCCACGGAACGGCCCGCCGCCGCGAGCCGAGCGCCGTCGTCTGACGCACATCGACCGGTCCGGGCGACCGCGGATGGTCGATGTGAGCGAGAAGCCAGCAACGGCGCGGCGAGCCGTCGCGGAGGCGTTCGTCTCGCTCGGCGCGGAGACCCTGAGCCTCGTCATCGATGGCTACACGACGAAGGGCGACGTCCTCGGTGTTGCCGAGCTGGCCGGGGTGATGGGCGGCAAGCGAACCTCCGAGCTCATCCCGCTGTGTCATCCCCTCGCGTTGACCGACCTCGTCGTCACGGTCACGCCCGATCGGGCCGCGGGTGGCCTGCGAATCCGCGCGGAAGCGGCGACCACCGGTCCGACCGGGGTCGAGATGGAGGCCCTGACCGCGGCGTCCGTGGCCGCACTGACGGTCTACGACATGGTCAAGGGCGTGGAGCGCGGGATCGAGATCCGGTTCGTCCGGCTCGTCTCGAAGTCCGGCGGTCGCAGTGGCGAGTGGCACCGGGAGGCCGATCCACCAGCCCCCCGGCCCGCGCACCGCCCCGGTGAGCGGGTGGCCGGCCGCATCCGAAAGAAGGCCTGAGCCGATGCCGATCCCATCCGGCACCCGGGCCCTCGTCCTAACGGTGAGCGACGGCGTCGCCAGCGGCACCCGCCAGGACGAGTCCGGGCGCGCGATCGGCGACCGACTCGCGGAGATCGGGTTCGTGGTGGATCGCGCGACCGTGCCGGACGACCGCGGGCTCATCACCTCGGCGCTTCGCGCCGCCATCGGCGGGAACGCCCTGATCGTGAGCACCGGCGGCACGGGTCTCACACCGCGGGACGTGACGCCGCAGGCGACCATGTCGGTCGTCGACTACGAGGTTCCCGGTCTGGCGGAGGTCATGCGGGCCGCGGGTCGGGCGAAGACGCCCATGGCCGACCTGTCGCGCGGCGTCGTGGGCGTCGTCGGGAAGACGCTCATCGTGAACGTGCCCGGCAGTCCGGCCGCAGCCGTCGAGTCGCTGGCGGCGCTGGAGCCGACGCTCGGGCACGCCCTCGAGACCCTGGCCGGGCCATTCGATCATGACGCTGCGGGTGCCGGAGAAGCCACCCGGCCGGACCTGCCCGCACCGGATCTCGGGAGGTCGGCGACCCTCGACAGCTCTGGCGTGGATCCGATCCTCCCAATCCTGCCGATCCTGCCCGGTCTCGCCCAGGTCGCGCCGCCCGCGCCGGGCGATCCCAATGACCCGTGGCGCGATCTGCCGCCGTCGGTGCCGGGCAGCGCCGAGGCCAACGACCCGTGGGCCGATCTCGGCCCCGGCGCCGTGCCCGACCCCGACACGGACGCCGCACGAGGCCCCGAGCCGTCCGGGTAGGATCGAGCTTGATGTTTCCGTTCTTCGCGAAGGTCCCGGCCTACCCAGTCGTATTCGTCGTGTTCTGGGGGGCGGCGCTCTTCTTTGCCCTCGCGATGGCCCGCCACCTGCGGATCTTCGCCGCGGTCCGGGCGGCGGGTCCGAGCCCCTTCGAGAACATCCCCGCCCGGCTCTCGGGACTGATCCAATACGCCTTCGTCCAGACGAAGATGTTCAAGGACCCGCGGGCGGCGATCCTCCACCTCGGGATCTTCTGGGGTTTCATCCTCCTCACGGTCGGGACCGCGAACATCGTCACCGGCGGGCTCGTCGAGGCGATCTCCTCGACACCGTTCGACGGGGTCCTCTGGGTCGCTGTCCAGGCGATGCAAAACGTCGTCGCCGTCATCGTCATCGTCTCGATCCTGTGGGCGTTCGAGCGACGGTTGATCTCGCGACCCGCCCGCCTGACGCTCAACAACGACGCCCTCATCATCCTCGCGATGATCGGCGGGCTCGTCACCGCGGAGCTTTTGGCCCAGGTGTTCGAGGTTGCGCGCTACGGCGACGAGCCGGGCGCGTTCGTCGCGAATGCGCTCGCCGTGCCGCTCCGGTCACTGCCGCCGGACCTCCTCGCGACGGGCTTCGGCGTGCTGTGGTGGGCCCACATCGGGATCGTGTCGGCGTTCCTCGTGTACCTGCCATCGAGCAAGCACCTGCACATCGCGACGAGCTTCTTCAACATCTATTTCCGCAAGCTGCGGCCTCGCGGCGAATTGCCGGCCATGGACCTCGAGCAGGAGGACGCGACGTTCGGCGTCCGCACGCTCGCGGACCTCGGCTGGAACGACCTGCTCGACGGGTTCACGTGCACCGAGTGCGGACGCTGCCAGCAGGCCTGCCCTGCCTGGAACACCGGCAAGCCGCTCAACCCGAAGCACTTCATCATGGGCATCCGGGACATGTCGGTCGAGGCGGAGCACGGCCTCAACCTGATCCCGAACTCGCCGATCGTTCGCGAGACCTACGGCCTCGACGACAGCGTCACCGCGGATCGCCTGATGAAGCCGATCGTTGACGACGCGATCCCGTACGACGCCGTGTGGGATTGCGTGACCTGCGGCGCCTGCGTCGAGGCCTGCCCCGTGCTCATCGAGCACGTCGACAAGATCGTCGGCCTCCGACGAAACCTCGTCCTCGAGGATTCGCGCTTCCCGGCGGAGCTGAACGGCGCGTTCCGCAATATGGAAGGCGTCGGCAACCCGTGGGGCCAGCCGCCGTCGACGCGGACCGACTGGACGCGGGGTCTGCCGTTCGATGTGCCGACCGTCGCGTCGCTGGCCGCCGAGGATCGGCTCGGAGAGATCGAGGTCCTGTACTGGGTCGGCTGCGCGGCAGCGTTCGACGAACGCAACCGGAAGGTGGCCCGCGCCTTCGCGACGTGCCTGAACGCCGCCGGGATCCCGTTCGCAATTCTCGGCCAGGAGGAGTCGTGCACCGGCGACCCGGCCCGCCGGATGGGCAACGACTACGTGTTCCAGATGCTCGCGACCGGGAACATCGAGACGTTGAACCGCTACCAGATGGGGGAGCGAACGATCGTCACGGCCTGCCCCCACTGCTTCAACTCGATCGGTAACGAGTACGGCCAGCTCGGTGGTCAATTCCGGATCGTCCATCACGCGGCCTACCTGCGGGAGCTGTTGGCGAACGGCAGGCTGCGGGTGATCGACGGCGACGGCGTCGGTGGATCGGCGGCGTCGCGGTCCGTGACGCTCCACGACTCGTGCTACCTGACGCGCTACAACGGGATCGTCGACCAGCCGCGGGAGGTGCTCGCGTCCGTCCCGGGCATCGAGCTCCGGGAGATGGAAAACAACGGCAAGAACACCTTCTGTTGCGGCGCCGGCGGCGGTCGGATGTGGATGGAGGAGACCCGCGGCACGCGCATCAACGAGTCGCGGACCGCGCAGGCCCTCGCCACGGGAGCGAGCACCGTCGCGACCGAGTGCCCGTATTGCATGACGATGATGAAGGACGGCCTCGAGGCGGCCGATGCCAACGTCGGGGGCGCCGTGAAGGCCATCGACATCGCGGAGCTGCTCGCGGAATCGCTCGCGCCAACGCAACCTGCCGGCCGGTCCCTGCCTGTCCTCCAGTAGCTGCGAGGGAACCTGGCTCCAGCTGACGACGTCAGGCGCCCAACCGAACCGGCCCAGCACGGACCGGGAAGCGATCCCGGAGGTAGGCGCCATGCGTCGACGACTGTCGGCGGCTCTCGCAGGAGCCGCACTCGCGATCCTGGCCACGGCAGGCCCGCTCCTCGCCTGCGGCGGGCTGATCGGGCCCAACGGTGCGGTCAATCTCCTCCAGACGACGACGTTCGCCGGCTATCACGCCGGCGTGGAGCACTACGTGACGGCGTTCCAATTCGCCGGCGGCGGCGGCGCTTTCGGCTCGATCACGCCGCTGCCGGGCGTTCCCTCGAAAGTCGAGAAGGGCGGCGCCTGGACGCTGCAGAGGCTGATCCGTGAGACCGCCCCGGCAGCGCGCGAAGCGGCCCCGGCGGCCCTGGACGCTGCCGGCGCGCAGGTCCTCATGCAGGTCCGGATCGACGCCCTGGACGTGACCGTTCTCAAGGGCGGCGCGGAGGACGTCGGGCAGTGGGCGAAGGACCACGGGTTCCGCCTGCCGCCGGATGCTCCCGAGGTGCTCGATTTCTACGCTCGACGCAGCCCGATCTTCCTTGCCGCCGTCTTCGATGCCGCTGCCGCGAAGCTGCGAGGCCAGAACATCGGCGACGGGACCCCGGTCCACGTGACAATCCCAACCCCGAACCCGTGGGTGCCGATCCGGATCCTCGCCCTGGGCAAGACTGCCGGCGCGCGAGTTGACGCCGACGTCTACCTGATGACCGACCACGCCCCGGCGCTCCTGCCGGCACCGACCGGATCCAACGGCATGCGCCTCGATCACAGCGCCGCGGCGTCGGAGAGCCTCCTGTCCGACCTCCGGTCCGATCGCGGCATGGACTGGGTCCCGTCGGATGCCTGGTTGACCAAGGTCGCCGTCAGCGCCGACGCGCCGCAGCTGTCGTACGACCTGGCGATAGATGCGAGCGGCCAGGGGGTCCCTTCCTGGGTCCAGGCTGGGTTCACGACGCCCGCGCCGGCGGCTCTAGAGCCGAGCGTCCCCCTGCGGCTCCTACTCGCGGTCGCCCTCGCCGGATTGTTCCTCTCGCTCGTCGTCCTCGGTCTTCGCGGGCAGCGCTCGCCTGGGCGTACGACCGCCGCCTGAGAGCCCGCCATGCGACGTCCCGTGCTCGCGCTCGCCGGCTCGTTGGCGGTGCTCGCCATCGTGGCCGGCGTGGCGCTGGCCGCACGCGGCCCGGCGCTCCCGACGACGATCGAGATCGATATCCACTACTCGCACTTCACACCCAGCGCGGTGACGGTGCCACTCGGCGTGCCGGTGACCTTCACGCTCGTCAACGACGATCCGATCGATCACGAGTGGATCGTCGGCAACGCGGCCGTGCAGGCCGTGCACCGCGTCGGTACGGAGCTCCTGCATCCATCCCGGCCGACCGAGCTGGGCATCCCGGCCCTCTCGACGCGGACCACGACGATCACGTTCTACCGACCCGCCGGGCTCCTCTACATCTGCCACCTGCCAGGTCACGAGGCCTACGGCATGGTCGGGACCGTCACGATCGTCAAGTGACCGCTCGGGCACCATGATCGGGATTCCGCGGGGGTGGAGGCCCGTCAACCGATGAACCTCGAACCTCCGATCATCGTCGGTCACTCGGTCGCCGGGTTGATCATCCCGGTGATCGCCGACCGGCGACCCGTGCGCGAGCTGGTCTTCCTCTGCCCGATGATGGCGAAGCCCGGTCTGAGCGTAGCTCGGCAGCGTGCGGCAGAGCCGATCGACGGTCTCACGCCCCTCACGACGGCCGAATGGACGGACCTCGGCAACGACGTCTGGATGGTCAGGCCGACGCTGGCCGTGTGACCGGACGTGCCATCGGCATCGATCATCTGCCGCGAGGACCGCGCGGTGAACCCGGAGTGGTCGCGGCACGCTGAACGCGAACGTCTCGGCGTCGAAGCCGTCGAGATGGACGGCGAGCATTCGCCGTTCTTGACGCGGCCCATGGAGCTCGCCCAGGTCCTGGACTCCGTCCTGCGCTGAGGAATCGGCTCGGAATCTCGCCAGGATCCGACCCGGCGGGCCATCCGCCTGAACGCTTCGGCGCGATCGCCCGATCCGCGGACCGGGAATATTCGAACGTTTCCGGCGCGGGTCGAGCCAT
>JBBQTO010000042.1:0-16315 GCA_038234575.1 Candidatus Limnocylindrales bacterium | reverse complement strand
CGGCCCTTGTAGTGGACCTCGAGGGCCTCGCGGTTGTAGCGCTTGCCCTTGCAGACCTCGCACGGGACGTAGACGTCCGGCAGGAACTGCATCTCGATCTTGATGATCCCGTCGCCCTTGCAGTTCTCGCAGCGGCCGCCCTTCACGTTGAAGGAGAAGCGGCCGGGTGAATAGCCACGGACCCGGGCTTCGGGCGTCCCGGCGAACAGTTCTCGAATGGTTCCAAACAGGCCGGTGTACGTCGCCGGGGTCGATCGGGGCGTCCGACCGATCGGGCTCTGGTCGATCTCGATGATCTTGTCGATCTGGCTCGCGCCCTCGAGCGCGTCGTGGCGCCCGACGGGCTCCCGCGAGCCGTTGAGCTCCCTCGCCAGCGCCCGGTACAGGACCTCGGTCACGAGCGTGCTCTTGCCGCTGCCCGACACCCCCGTAACGGCGGTGAACGTGCCGAGCGGGATCGCCACGTCCAGACCCTGGAGGTTGTGCTCCTTGGCCCCGCGGACGACGAGCTTCTTGCCGCTGCCCTTCCGTCGCGTCTTGGGGATCGGGACCGCCCGATCGCCGCGGAGGAAGGCACCGGTGATCGAGCGCGGCTCGGCGAGCACCTGGTCGAGGTGGCCGTTCGCGATGATCTCGCCGCCGTGCTCGCCCGCACCCGGCCCGATGTCGATGACCCAGTCGGCCGTGCGGATTGTCTCCTCGTCGTGCTCGACGACGAGCACCGTGTTACCGAGGTCGCGGAGTCGAGTCAGGGTCGCGATGAGCTTCGCGTTGTCGCGCTGGTGCAGCCCGATCGAGGGCTCGTCGAGGATGTACAGGACGCCCATGAGCGTCGTGCCGATCTGGGTCGCCAGTCTGATCCGCTGGGCCTCGCCGCCGGACAGGGTCTGGCTCGTTCGGTTGACGCTGAGGTAGTCCAGCCCGACGTCGACGAGGAAGCCGAGCCGAGCGCGGATCTCCTTGAGGACCTGGTAGGCGATCGTCCGCTCACGCTCGGTGATCCGCTCGGGCAGGCAGTTCGCCCAATCGAGAGCCTCCGTGATCGACAGGTCCGCGACGTCCGAGATGTCCCGGCGATCGACGGTGACCGCGAGGGCCTCGGGCCGGAGGCGCTTCCCGCCGCAGGCCGGGCAGGGCCGCTCGACCATGTACTTCTCGAGCTCGGTCTTGATGTATTCGGACTCGGTCTCGCGGTAGCGCCGCTCGAGGTTCGTGACGACGCCCTCGAAGGTCGCCTTGTAGGTGTTCTCGCCTCGCTCGTGCTTGTACCGAATGACGACCTGCTCGTCCTTGCCGGCATAGAGCAGGTGCTTGACTGCGTCGTCAGGCAGGTCGCGGACGGCCTTCGCGGGATCCCAGCCGTGTTTCTTGAAGACGGCCTCGGTGATCTTCATTCGCCACGAGGCATCGGTGGGCATCCGCGACCACGGGACGACCGCACCCTTGAGCACGCTCCTCGAGCGATCCGGGATGACGAGGGCGGGGTCGATCTCGAGCCGCGTGCCGAGGCCGGTGCAGGTGGGGCAGGCGCCGTGAGGCGAGTTGAACGAGAAGCTCCGAGGCTCGAGCTCCTCGATCGTGAAGCCGTCGTATGGACAGGTGTAGCGCTCGGAATAGCGACGTTCCTCGAAGTCCGGCGCCTCGCCGTCGCGTGGGACCGGCGCGATGACGACGACGCCCTCGCCCAGGCGCAGGGCCGTCTCGATCGAATCGGCCAAGCGCGGGGTGTCGGGATCCGCGATGGGTTGACCGGTGTCGGGATCGATCGGCCGACCGCGATCATCCCGAGGCCACTCGGTCGGCCCCTCGGCGCGGCGGACGATGAACCGGTCGACGACGACCTCGATCGTGTGGCGCTTGTACTTGTCGAGGGTCGGTGCATCGGTGAGGTCGTAGGTCTCGCCGTCTACCCGGACCCGGACGAAGCCCTGCTTTCGTGCCGCCTCGAAGATCCGGTCGCCCTCGGTCTTGCGGTCCTTGACGAGCGGCCCGAGGACCAGGAGGCGCGTGTCCTGCGGCAGCCCGAGGACCTGGTCGACGATCTGCTGGACCGTCTGGCGCTCGATCTCGTGACCGTTCGGACAGTGCGGATGGCCGATCCGGGCGAACAGCAGGCGGAGGTGGTCGTAGATCTCGGTGACCGTGCCGACGGTCGACCGCGGATTCCGGCTCGAGCCCTTCTGATCGATCGAGATGGCCGGGCTGAGGCCGTCGATCTGGTCGACGTCGGGCTTCTCCATCTGGCCCAGGAACTGGCGAGCGTATGCAGAAAGGCTTTCGACATAGCGCCGCTGGCCCTCGGCGTAGATCGTGTCGAACGCGAGGCTCGACTTGCCGCTGCCGCTGAGGCCGGTGATGACGACCAGCCGATCGCGCGGGAACGCGACCGAGACGTCTTTCAGGTTGTGCTCGCGCGCTCCGCGAACGACGATCTGATCCTGGGGCACGTCGACAAGTCTACGCGAATGGCGTCAAACCGAACAAGTGTTCCGTTCGTGTTCTGCCGGGCCTGGGCTAGAGCGCGCGGAGCACCAGGGCGTTCGATCCCCCGCCGATCAGACCAGCGACGATCGAGATCGCGACCACGAGGGCGGCAACTCGGGCCTGGCTCGGCCGCTGGCTCCGGACGAGCACGATGGTCAACGCCGCGACGAAACCCATGACGACGAGCTTCGCGATGACCAGGATCGGAAGGCCGTGGTTCATCAGGGCGTCGGCGACGAACGGGTTCGATTCAGCTGCCGGACCAACCCGCCGCAACATCGCCAGGAACGTGCTCAGGTCGAAGAGCTGAGCCGCCACCATCGTCATGAGAGCCATGAACACGACCGGCACGACGCGAGTGTGATCCGCCGACCTTCACTCCGGATTGCGGCACGTCATCGTTGGCATTAAGAACCCGCATCACCCGGGTTAGCTCCGGCGGCGCCTCGGGGGTCGCGTGCCCTGCCGGCGGCGGATGTTCGGGGTGACCGTGTGGTCCCACGTCGGGCGGTCGAGCCAGCGGGCCTGCCAGCCGGTGTCGTCCTCGTGCTCGTCCCGGATCCCGGGTAGCCAGTCCGCGGCGGTCCCTTCGGCCGGGCCACCCGGTGGCCCGCCGTCGACGCCGTCGCCCGGCTCTTCACCGGCCGGCAGCACCGTGACGGATGAGACCTCGAGCACCGACCCCGGCGCATCTGGATCCTCGATAGACGCTCGAACGCCGCCACGGAGCGCGGTTCGCCGGGCTCGTGCGGGCGAGCCCGCGCCAACAGCAGCCTCCGCGCCGGCCCGGGCCCCGGCGCGTTCGGCCGCCCGGGCGATGATCGTCGACTGGTCCTCGTCGAGGACCCGCAGGCGGATCTGCTGGATCTCGTCGCGCAGGGCGGCGGCGCGCTCGAACTCGAGCTCCCGCGCCGCGGTCCGCATCTCTGCCTCCATCCGGGCCACGAGAGCCTCGACCTTGCCGCGATCGAGCTCCGCGAGCCGTTCAGTGACCTGGGCATCGCGCTCGGAGGCGTAGACGGTCGTCGATTCCGCGACACTCCGAAGCTGGTCATTGAGGTCGCGAATGCCCTTGATGATCGTCTTGGGCTCGATGCCGCGTTCCCGGTTGTAGTCCTCCTGGATCGTCCGCCGGCGGTTCGTCTCTTCGATCGCCGCGCGCATCGAGTCGGTCATCGAGTCGGCATACATGACGACCTCACCGCCGATGTTCCGGGCAGCCCGACCGACCATCTGGATCAGCGACCACGCCGAGCGCAGGAAGCCCTCCTTGTCGGCATCCAGGATCGCGACGAGCGTGACCTCGGGCAGATCGATGCCTTCCCGGAGGAGGTTGATCCCGACGACCACGTCGAACACGCCGAGCCGCAGGTCGCGCAGGATCGAGATGCGCTCGAGCGTGTCGACCTCCGAATGGAGGTACTGGACCTTCACGCCGAGTTCGCGCAGGTAGTCCGTCAGGTCCTCGGCCATCCGCTTCGTCAGCGTCGTGACAAGCGCCCGCTCTCCGCGCTCGACCCGGCCCCGGATCTCCTCCATCAGGTCATCGATCTGGCCCTCGGTCGGCCGGACCGTGATGTGTGGGTCCACGATGCCCGTGGGACGGATGAGCTGCTCGACGATCCGCTCGCTCCGCTCGAGCTCGTATGGGCCGGGCGTGGCCGACATGTAGATCGCCTGGTGGACGGTCGTCTCGAACTCCTCGAACGTCAGCGGCCGGTTGTCAAGCGCGGACGGCAGCCGGAACCCGAAGTCGACGAGGATCTCCTTGCGGGTGCGGTCGTTCTTGTACATGCCGACGACCTGCGGGATCGTCATGTGCGATTCGTCGGCCACGAGGAGCCAATCCGGCGGGAAGTAGTCGAGGAGGGTCCACGGCCGGCTGCCAGCGGCCCGCCGCGACAGGTGCCGCGAGTAGTTCTCGACGCCGGAGCAGTAGCCGAGCTCGCGGAGCATCTCGAGATCGAACGTCGTCCGTTGGCGGAGCCGAGCACCCTCGAGGTCGCGGCCCTCCGCCTCGAGCTGGCCGACCCGCTCCTCCATCTCCGCCTCGATGTCGACGATCGCGCCCTGGACCTTGTCGGCCGGGGTCACATAGTGGGTCGCCGGGTAGACGTTCACGTCGGGGCGCTCGGCGAGCAGCTCGCCGGTCAGTGGGTCGAGCTCGGTGATTCGCTCCACAACGTCCCCGAAGAACTCGACCCGGACGAGCCGCTCCTCCGAGGCCGGCTGGAACTCGAGCGTGTCGCCGCGGACCCGAAACCGCGCCCGCGTCAGGGCCTGGTCGTTTCGCTGGTACTGGAGGTCGACGAGGTGCCGGAGCACCGCGTCGCGGCGGTACTGGCCCCCGACGCGCAGCCGGAGGACCGTCGCGCCGTAGTCGACCGGCGCGCCGATGCCGTAGATACAGCTGACCGACGCCACGACGATGACGTCGCGCCGCTCGAACAGGGCGTGCGTGGCCGCGTGCCGGAGCCGGTCGATCTCATCATTCCGCGACGAGTCCTTCTCGATGTAGGTGTCCGACCGCGGGAGATACGCCTCCGGCTGGTAGTAGTCGAAGTAGCTGACGAAGTACTCCACGGCGTTGTCCGGGAAGAAGTCGCGGAACTCGGCATACAGTTGCGCCGCGAGGGTCTTGTTGTGGGCGAGCACGAGCGTCGGCCGGTTGACCTTCTCGATGACCTTGGCCAGGGTGAAGGTCTTTCCCGTCCCGGTCGCCCCGAGCAGGACCTGGTGGCGCATGCCGCGCTCGAGACCGTCGGCCAGACGGTCGATCGCGATGGGCTGGTCGCCCGTCGGCTCGAACGGCGCGACGAGACGGAAATCGGGCACGTTCCAAGTTTATCATCCGGTTCCCCAAACCGAACGGACGTTCGCACCGGACCGATGGCGGTGCATTCTGGTACCACCCGCCCATATCTGGTCCTGGTACGTCTGCGGAGACTGACCCAGCCCACATCTGTGCGGCCTAAAGCGCTCGTCACCCCCCGGAGGCACCGTCTAACTCGATGGAGATGGAGTACAAGGACAACAGTCGTCGGGGACGATTCATCATCATCGCCGGCGTGCTGCTGGCACTCGTCGCGGGCGGCACCTCCTTCTTCCTGATCAACCAGGCCCAGCAGTCGGCGGGCCAGGGTCCCCTGCAGAAGGTCTCGATCGTGGTCGCCGCGCGGAACATCGCCCCGCGGACGCAGATCCAGGCGACCGACATCGTGCTGCGCGAGGTCCCGCTCGACGCGACCAACTCGACGGGCGTGGTCACGAAGCCGGCCGACCTCATCGGCGCCGTGCTCGCGATCCCGGTCTCGATCGGCCAGCCGATCTACACGAACATGATCGCGTCATCGGCCGGCGGCTCCGGGTTCTCCATTCTGGGGCCGAACGAGACGATCGGGCCCGATTCCGAGAATTGGCGCGCCGTCTCCATCACGATCCCCGACGATCGCGCGATCGCCGGCACGCTGACGGCGGGCCAGACGGTCGACATCTTCATGACCGCCGCGATCGGCGCGCCTGCCGCACCGTCCGGGGCTCCAGCCGTTTACTACGCCGACCAGGCAACGAAGGTCACCTACCAGAACGTCACCATCCTCGCCCGAACCGCGAGCTTCTACATCATCCGTTGCTCGCTCCCGGTTGCCGAGGAGATCGAGCACATGCTGGCCACGGGCACGGTCAGCTTCAGCGCCGCCCTCCGGCCCGACCAGGACATCCGCTACGTGGACGTGACGAAGCTCGGCGCCACGACGAACCGGATCCTCCAGAAGTACGGCCTGCCGTTCCCGGTCATCTACCCGGTGCCAGGCGCGACGATCCCGCCGCAGCCTCCGCTCCAGACGCCGACGCCACCGCCGAGCCTCCCGCCCGTCGAGGCCAGTCCCGCGCCGACGCCCTAGGGAGCGCTCTCGGAAGCGTCCGTCTCGGCGCCAATGGCGTCGGTCCACGCCTCGAGGACTCGTGCCCGTGCCGTCTCGAGTGGCCCGCTTGTGTCGATCACTCGGGTCGCGACTGGCTCCAGCCGGCGAATGAGATCGGCCTGCGCAGCGATGCGCTCCGCCGCCTGATCGGCGGCCAGGCCTCGCGCCGCGAGGCGTACGCGCTGCTCGGCTCCGTCGCAGGCGACGAGCCAGATCTCATCGCAGAACCTCCCGAGCCCGCCTTCGACGAGCTTGATCGCCTCGACGACGACGGCCAGCGCACCAGCGGCCTCCGCGTTGGCCATCGCCTCGACGATCCGCGGCCGGACGGCGGGATGGATGATCGCCTCCAGGCGGGCCAGCGCCTCGGGTTCGGCGAAGACCAGCCGCCCCAGTCGCGCTCGATCGAGATCGCCGCTCGGGCACAGCATGTCCGGGCCGAACTCGCGGACGACCGCATCGAGCGCGGGCGTGGCCCTGTCGACCACCTCGCGCGCCACCTCGTCCGCGTCGATCACGATCGCACCTCGCTCGCGGAGCCAGCTCGCCACGGTGGACTTGCCGCAGCCGATCGGGCCGGTGAGGCCGATTCGAACGGTCGTATGGAAGCGCTTCGGGCGAGGATTCACGGTGCCCGTTCCTCGAGCGAGAGCCACGCGTCCTCCGCGGCCGCGAGGGCGGATTCGACGTCCGCGAGCTCGTTCGTGACCCGCCGCAGCTCGATGAAGTTCGACTGGACCGCCGAGTCGCCCATCGCCAGCTCGAGGTGGTTCTTCCTGAGCCCCAGCCGGGTCAGCTCGGCTTCGGCTGTTTCGCGCTGGCGTCGATAGGCATCCTTCGAGAGCTTCGGGCCGCGAGCAGCCGGTCGGCGGTTGGCCGGTGCGGTCGCGATGCCGCTCGCAGGGCGTGCAGCCGCCGAGGCGACGAGCTCCCGCGGTCGAACGGGCTCGTCGGCAACGGCCCGCCCTCGCCGGGCGCCGCGTCCATCCCCCCCGGGCCGAAGGCGTCGTGCCTCCTGCTCGATCGCGGCGGCCACGGTCCAGCCGCCGGCAATAGCCTCGCGCCAAGCGCGATAGCCACCGTCGAAAGGCGCGACGAGACCGCCGTCGACCACCCACAGCCGCTCGCAGATCGTCTCGAGAAACCGCCGATCGTGGGAGACGACGAGCATCGTTGCCGGGCTCTCCGTCAGGAAGGACTCAATGGCCTCGCGCGCGAGGACGTCCAGATGGTTTGTTGGCTCGTCGAGCAGGTACAGGTTCGAGGCCATCACGCCCAGGAGCGCGAGCTCGAGGCGGGAGCGCTCGCCACCCGACAGGAGGCGGACCTCCTTGAACACGTTCTCGCCGCGGAACAGGAAGCGGGCGAGGTAGCCCCGCCCCTCTCCGGGCGTGACGGGAAACGCATCGAGCAGGGCATCGAGCACGGTCGCGCCCGGGATCGCCGCGGCCCGGAGCTGGGCGAGGTAGCCGAGCTGCACGCCCGCGCCGAACGCGATGCTGCCATCAAGGGCCGGGAGCTCCCCGGCAATCGTCCGGAGCAGCGTCGTCTTGCCCGCGCCGTTGGGCCCGACGATGCCGATTCGCTCGCCCCGAGTCACGGCCAGGAATGGCGCTCGGGCGACCCGGACGGATTCGGCTGCCGCATCGCCGTCCGCGCGGGCCGCCCCACGGCCCGGCAGGTAGCCCACCTCGAGCTCGTCGACCCGAACGACGATCTCGCCAGATCGGACCGGCCCACCTCCGACGAGACCCTGCCCGGGGAGGCGCAGGCGGCGCCCGCTCCGCGGCGCATCGATGCGGGCCTCCTGGAGCCGCTCCAGGCGAGCTTCGTGCTCGTGCATCTTCGAATACTTGCGATGGCTTCGATAGCGCTGGACCAGCTCCTGCTCCCGGAGGATCGCTGCCGCGTGGCCTTCCGCATCCTTGCCGGCTCGGGCGTCGCGCTCCTCGCGCTGGCGGTGGTAGGCGCTGTAGTCGCCACGGAAGATCGTGATCCGCCGGTCCCGAAGCTCCCAAACACGGGTGACCGTGGCGTCGAGGAAGGCCCGGTCGTGCGAGGAGACGAGCAGCGTCCTCGCGCGGCGCCGGAGGTGGTCCTCGAGCCATTCGAGAGCACCGAGGTCGAGGTGGTTCGTCGGCTCGTCGAGGAGCACCAGGTCCGGCGCGGCGATCACGAGGCGGGCGAGGGCGGCGCGGGTCTGCTCGCCGCCCGACAGCGACGACGGCGGCCGCTCGACCTCCTGGGACGTGAAGCCGAGACCCGATAGGGCCTCGTCCACCCGTTGGTCCAGCGTGTAGCCCCCGAGGGTCTCGTACCGATGCTGGAGCGTTTCGTACGCGGGCTCCGCGACGAGGCCGCCCCGCTCCATCGCCTCGAGCTCGACGGCCATGTGCTCAAGGTGCGCCGCGCCGTGTCGGACCGCCGTCCGGACATCGGGCGCTGCCATGAACGCGTCGTCGAGATGCGCCTCCTGGGCGAGCATCCCCAGCGACATGGCCCGCTTTCGCGTGACCTTGCCGCGATCGGGCTCGTCGAGCCCGGCCGCGATTCGGAGCAGGGTGGTCTTCCCGGCACCGTTCGGCCCCACCAGGCCGACGCGATCGCCGAGGGCGAGGGCGGCCCCGATCTGGTCGAGGATCACGAACGTCCCGACCTCGCGCGAGACCCCTTCGAGTCGCAGGACCGACATCAGGCCGGCTCCGGAGCCGTGCCGGCGCTCGCTCGCGCGGCGGCTCGACGGCTCGCCGCGGCTCGACGCGTGCGCTCGGCCCGCGATCGGGCGTCGGAGCGTGCAGCTTCATCCCGCGTCCGACCCACGTGTCCCTCGCCGCCAAGCTCGGACCACCGCGGGCCACGCTTCGCCGGTGCCCGGCCGGGCCGGGGAACCACGCCCCGCAGGATGGCCGCCGCGGCGGCTCGGTCGGCCGGGGACAATCGCTGGCACCACGAGCAGAAGTGGGTCGCCCGCCCGCCCACGACGATCCGGCGGATCGGGCGGCCGCATCGCGGGCACGGCTCACCCGCGCGCTGGTAGACCTGCAGCCGCTCCTGCATGGAGCCGTCGCCGTCCGGCGCCGTGTAGTCGTCGACCGACGAGCCACGGCGTTGGACCGCCTCGGCCAGGATCTCCCGGATCGCCCGATAGAGCCGGCCTTCGTCCGCCGGGCGCAGGGTGAACGCCGAGCGGAGTGGGTGCAGGCGGGCCGCCCAGAGCGCTTCGTCGGCATAGATGTTGCCGATGCCGGCGATGAACGACTGGTCGAGCAGGAGCGGCTTCAGCCTGCCGCGTCGGCCCCGTATCCCGCGCCGGAACGCCCGCGCCGTAAAGGCAGCGTCGAGAGGCTCCGGGCCGAAGCCCTTGAAGCCCTTCTGACCACCGAGCTCGCCGCGCAGGTCACCGCCCGGACCGTCCCGCCGGGCGAGCCCGATTCGGCCGAACTTGCGGATGTCTCGAAAGCGCAGCTCGCGGCCATCCTCGAAGACGATCACATGCCGGACGTAGGGATCCTCCGGTCGATCGGCCGGCACGACGAATAGCTGGCCGGTCATCTTGAGATGGATCGTGATCGCGCTGCCGTCGTCGAGATCGAGGACCACGAGCTTCGCCCGACGGGACGTTCCGATGATCTTCCGTCCGCGAACGGCCGCCTCGAAAGCCGCGGGCTCCTCCGACCGGAGCGTGCGAAGCCAATAGTTGCGCGAGCCGGAGATTCGGGCACCGACGACCAGCCCCCGCAGATCGCGGGCCACGGTTTCGACCTCGGGCAGCTCCGGCATCTCGGCGCGAGCGACTCAGGCCAGTCCGGCGATCGACTCCGCCGGAGCCTCATCGGCTTCGTCCGCGATCGCGTCCGCCCGCGTGACCGGCGTCATCGACTCCCAGTCCGTGCCGACCTTCACGTCCACGGTGAGGGGCACGTCCAGCGGGAGCGCGCTCTCCATCGTCTCGCGCAGGATCGGAATGAGGGAGTCGACCTCGCTCCGCGGGACCTCGAGGAGCAGCTCGTCGTGCACCTGGAGAAGGATGCGGGCCCGGGATCCTGCGGCGGCAAGCCGATCCGCGAGGCGGATCATCGCGATCTTGACGATGTCGGCGGCCGTGCCCTGGATCGGCATGTTGATCGCCATGCGCTCACCCGCCCCACGGAGGGACGGGTTCGCGGCGCGTAGCTCGGGGATCGCCCGCCGCCGGCCGAGGAGCGTGGACACCGCGCCCTCGCGGCGAGCCGTCTCCTTGATGTGGAGCATGTAGTAGCTGATCCCGGAGTAGGCCGCGAAGTACGAGTTGATGAACTCCTGGGCTTCCTGGCGGCTGATTCCGGCCCGGCTCGATAGCCCGAAGTCGCTCATGCCGTAGGCCAGACCGAAGTTGACCATCTTGGCCATCGACCGCTCGTCGGGCGTCACGTCGGCCGGATCCTTCTTGAGCACCCGCGCCGCGGTCTCGCGATGGATATCGGCCTGCCGCGCGAACGCGTCCTTCAGGTGCTGGTCGCCCGACACGTGGGCGAGGATCCGGAGCTCGATCTGCGAGTAGTCGGCCGCGACGAGCACGAGATGCGACTCCCCGGCGACGAACGCCCGGCGGATGCGCCGGCCCAGCGGGGTCCGGATCGGGATGTTCTGGAGGTTCGGATCGCTCGATGAGAGGCGGCCCGTTGCTGCGACCGCCTGGTGGAACGTCGTGTGGAGCCGCCCGTCCGACGCCATCAACGAGGGCAGCGCCTCGACGTACGTCGAGCGGAGCTTCGTGTAGCCGCGCCACTCCAGGACCGGATTGATGGCCGGGTGAACACCGCGCAGCTCCTCGAGCACGGAGGCGTCCGTCGAGTAGCCGGTCTTCGTACGCCGGCCCTTCGGCAGGTGGAGCTCCTCGAAGAGGATGTCGCCGAGCTGCTTCGGCGAGCCGATCGTGAACTCGTGGCCCACGGCGGCGAAGATCTCCTCCTCGAGCCGCTTGATCTCCCGTTCGAACTCCGTGTCGAGCGTGGCCAGCGCCTCGAGGTCAAGGGCGACGCCAACCGCCTCCATGCGGGCGAGGATCGGCACGAGCGGCAGCTCGATCTCGCGGAAGAGCCGGTCGAGGCCCTCGTCGACGAGTGCCTTCGCGAGCGGTTCGCGGACGGCGATCGCGGCAATGGCCTCGAGGCCGGCTCGATGGACCGGCCCGAGCTCCTTCGCCGGCGGGAGGATCAGGTCGAGCCGCTCCGCGACCACGTCCGCGATGGTCTGCGAGCGCAGCGCCGCGTTCAGGATGTAGGCCGCGATCTGAGTGTCGAAGTCGACGGCGATTGGCGCGGCCTCGAGGTCGTCCGCGAAGCGTGCGACCAGCAGCGGCTTGACCTCGTGGGCGACGAGTGCCACGCCGCTCGCCTCGACAAGCCGCCGGAGGCGGCCGACGTCCTCGCTCCCCTGGGCCGCGACGATGCGGCCGTCCATCCCCGCCAGCGCCAGGGCGAGCGCCTCACCCTTCAGCGGCCGCGGGTCGTCGGCGACGAGCGCCGCCCCGAGGGCGGACTGGGCGCCGATCCATTCGGCGAGCGTGTCAATTGCGCCTGCCTCGTAGAGCTCGAGCCGCTGAGGATCCGCGATGGTCACTGCAAGGGCCGTGCGGAGGTCGTCGAAGGCCTCGTGGTCCGCCGCGCGGCGGGCGGCACCAACTGCGGCCCCATCGGCGCCATCCGCCGTCGCCTCCGTGGCCTTCCCCGAGACCGTGTCGAAGTCGAGCGAGAGCTGCAGGCTGCCGGGCTCGCTCGATCGGCCCGGCGGGGCGCCCCAGCCGTTCGGGCGGCCCCCGACCCGGGCCGCCGGAACGCTCGCGTTCACTGCCCGGATCGCCTCGACGGTCTGCTCGGCGGACTCGTCGCGCAGCGGCGGCAGCCGATCGAGCAATGACCGGAACTCGTACTCGCGGAAGAGGCGGATGACCTCGTCGCGGTCGTAATCGCCGAGTCTGGCCGCATCGAGATCGAGCCTGACCGGCAGGTCCCGGACGATCCGCGACAGCCACTGGCCCTCGAAGACCTGGTCGCGGTGCTCGCGGAGCTTCTCGCGCAGCTTGTCGGGCTTGACCTCCTCGAGACGCTCGTAGAGCGCATCGAGCGTGCCGTACTCGGCGATGAGCTTGGCGGCGGTCTTCTCCCCCACTCCCGGCACGCCCGGGATGTTGTCGGTCGTGTCGCCCTTGAGCGCCTTGTAGTCGACCATCTGGCCGGGCAGCAGCGCATACCGCTCTTGGATTCGCGCCGGGTCGTAGAGGATCGTGTTCTCGACACCGGAGCGCGTGGTCATCAGGCGGACCCGATCCGAGACGATCTGGAGCATGTCCAGGTCGCCCGTGACAACCGTCGTGTCGAGGTCGCGCTGCTCGGCCTCGACGGTCAGCGTGCCGACGATGTCGTCGGCCTCGTAGCCCTCCATCTCGAAGACAGGGAACCGCAGCGCCCTGACGACCTCGCGGACCTTCGGGAACTGATTCCGGAGGTCGTCCGGCATGCGCTGGCGAGTGGCCTTGTAGTCCGCGAAGCGCTCATGCCGAAAGGTGGGAGCGGACAGGTCGAACGCGACTGCGACGTAGTCGGGCCGGATGTCCTGGATCCCGCGCAGGACGATGCTGCAGAACCCGAACACCGCGTTCACGAGCTCGCCCTTCGAGGTCGTGAGGGGCGGGAGCGCGAAGTAGCCGCGGTAGATCAGCCCGTTGCCGTCGAGCAGCATCAGGCGTTCCATCGGTGTGCCTCATGGGGCGCCCGGCCGAGGCGGACGATCGCGCCAAGTGTACCGGGGCGTCCTCAGCGGAGGCGGTAGGCAGCCACCCGCAGGACGAAGATGAGCACGCCGACCGCGAGCAGGACGACCGAGAGCACCGCCATCGGGGACCAGGGCGAAACACTCGCGGTCGGCGCCGACGAATCCTGCCTCGCGCCTTGCTGCGGGGGCTGTTCCGAGGGGCCTGCCGATGCGGGACTGCCGAAGTCGACGGCCGCGGGAGACGCCCCCGCCCCAACGGGCGACGTTGCCGCCCCCGCGGGAGCCTGCGTGCTCGCATTCTCCTTCACGGTTGGTTGCGAGGCCGCGGTGTCGCCGGCCCCGGCGGGCGCGCTGATCGCGCCGGGCGCGGCACCGGTGGCGGCACGGAAACCCGTCATGCCGGGCAGGACGAGGGTAAAGAGGAGCCCGGCGACACCGAGGGTCGTGAATGCAGCCGCGATCGGTCGAAGTGATGGAATGCCGCCGGCACCGAAGGGTCGAAGGAGCCGCCGCAGGCCCGTGCCACGCTGGAGACGATGGGCTTGGTCGGGGCTGAGGCGGAAGTCCCGTGCGGCGGGGGCCGGGATGGATCGCGGCATCGACTGGAACCCGGCGGCGATGGCGCGAAGGTCGCGGGCGAGCTGATCGCATTCCGTGCAGGCCGCGCGCTGTCGCGCGGCGGCGGCGCGAGACGCGGGATCGGCGTCGGGATCCGTTCCCGCCGCGATCACGAGCAGGTCGTGATCGGCGTGCGGCGTTCGATCGGCAGGGTCGGGCATGTCGTCGGTGGGACGACCAGAGCGGCCCTGCGGTTCCCGGTCAGCCACGGAACAGCTCCATTTGGTCCGCGAGCAGACCGCGGAGCGCGATCCGGCCGCGGTGGATCCGGGATTTAACCGTCCCGAGCGAGACGCCCGTCATCTGGGCGATCTCGGCGTAATCGTAGCCCTCGATGTCGTAGAGGACGATCGCGGCTCGCTGATCGTCGGTGACGCTCGCGAGCGCCCGGTTGAGCGCCCGATGGCGCTCGGTCTCGAGGGCCGTGGTGACGGGGTCGGCAGAGGCATCGGCGGGCGGCTGCCAGCTGTTGTCTTCGAGCTCCGGATAGGGGTCCACGGGCCGCCGCTTGCGAAGTCGCTGGGTGTCCATGGCAGCGTTGATCGCGATCCGGCTCAGCCACGACCGAACGATGCCGCCCCGGAATGAGGCCATGTTTCGGTAGGCGCTGAAGAACGCTTCCTGGACGCAATCGGCGGCCTGGTCGCGATCGGGAACCATCCGGACGATCAGGGCAAAGAGGAGGTCCTGGTAGACGACGACGAGGTCGTTGAAGGCATCCAGATCGCCACCTCGCGCGCGCTCGAGCAAGATAAGGTCGCGACGCTGGGCGGGGTCTTCGACGGCGCTCGTCGGTCGAAGGTCCTCCACGGTCTGGGGTGTCCTCCGAAGGGGCAGGGTGAAGCCGGGCGAGTCTAGCATCGGTCCCGGCGCAGACGGAGGTAGCCGCGCTGGAGTTCCGCGGGCTACGATCTGGCTCGACGCCGCACTCCCGGCCGGGGTGGCGAAACGGCAAACGCGATGGTCTCAAACACCATTGAGGGCAACCTCTTGAGGGTTCGATTCCCTCCCCCGGCACCACCAAGTCGCCGCGGCAGCGGCAGCCGCCCTACCCGGTGATCCCGCCGAGGTGCATCTCTGCGATCCCCTCCCCGAGGCGACGCTGGACCTCGCTCAGGAGGTCGGCGTCGTAGGCGACCGGCGTGCGGAGCTCCATCGGCAGCGCCGGTCCGCCAGGTCCCGGCACGTGGACGACGACGCGGGTCTCGCCCGGTCGCTCTTTCACGAGCTGGCGGAAGGCCTCCATCGCGAGAACGAGCCGACTCGCAGGTGCGCCGCCGAAGCGGACGTGGAGGACGCTCGCGACCCCGCCTGCCTCGAGCGGCGTGGTCGCCGAGCCCGCCTCGGCGGCCACCTTCGCCCTGGCCTCGTCCGGGAGCGCGGGTTCGTCATCGCGCTCCTGGTCGATCGCGCCCGAGGCTGCCGGGTAGGTCGACACGGGCTCGGCAGGCGCGATCTCGGGCAGCCCCACCGCAACGGGGGCCGAGCCCGATCGCAGTGGACCGGCGGCCGGCATCACGCCGCCGCGGAGCGGCGAGACATACGGGATCTCGCGGGGCGGGTTGGCAGTGGAGTGCCGGCCGCTGCCGGGCGGGTCGCCGGACCCGTGCCGGCCGTTGCCGTTGCCGTTGCCACTCCCGTTTGATCCAATCGGGTACGCGGGGGCTCCGACGGGCGCTGGCCCCACCGCGACCGGCTGGCGCCGGCGCCACGTGCCCCGATCCCCTGCCGCGACATCACGGGCGAATGCCTCCGGACCCTTCGCGATCGCCTCGTCCCAGGTGGTCACGAGATCCGCGAGGAGCGAGACCTCCTCGCCGCGGTGATCGACCTTGCCGGCCACGAGCAGGATCGAGCCCTCCTGCCAGATCGGACCCGTCTGCTCGAAAAGCTTCGGGAACACGACGATCTCGATCGAGCCCTGGAGGTCCTCGATCGTCACCACTGCCATCGTCGCCCGGGCCCGGGTGATGATCGTCCTCGAGCCGACGACGATCCCGGCCACGACGAGCCGCTGGCCGTCGAGCGACTCGTCCTTCAGGTCGCCGGAGTAGGCCGTCACGAACTCCCCCACCCGATCGGCCACCTCGCCCATGGGATGCTCCGATAGGTAGAGGCCGAGCAGCTCCTTCTCCCAGCGGAGACGCTCGCGGACCGGAGCCTCCGGCACGTTCGGCAGCGGCCGCTCGAGCAGGGACGGCTCGTCGATCCCGACGTCGAAGAGCGACGTTTGGCCCGTGGCCCGGTCGCGCTGGGTGGCGGCGCCGGCATTGATCGCGTCGTCGAGGCCCTCGACGACCTGGGCAGGATGCCCGAATGCGGACAGCGCTCCAACCTTTGCCAGGGACTCGAGGACCTTGCGATTGGCGAGGCGCAGGTCGATCCGGGTACAGAAGTCGGCGAGGGACCGGAACGGCCCCTCGGCCTCGCGGGCAGCGACGATGGATTCGATGGCGCTGCTGCCGACGTTCTTCACGGCGAGGAGCCCGAACCGGATCGCGTCGTCCTCGACGGTGAACTCGACGGCGCTGCGGGCG
>JBBQTO010000041.1:0-16738 GCA_038234575.1 Candidatus Limnocylindrales bacterium | reverse complement strand
CGAGTTGATCACGTACATGATCCCGATCTTCTTGTGATCGGTCGTGGTCAACCACTCGTACAGCCCGCCCCGATAGGAGGCCACGGCAGCCGGGGTCAGGGCGTGGGTCGCCATGTCGAGGGCTCCTTACTTGACCGTCAGGGTGCCGGTCATCTGGGCGATCGGATGGACCTTGCAGATGAAGGTGTAGGTGCCGGCGGGCAGCGGGTCGTAGGCGTAGGTCGTCTCGGCGCCGCCGTCGATGGTCGGCGGATCGACGACCACCGTGCCATCCGCCTTCCGAATCTCGACGTTGTGCATGGTGCCGGCCCCGTCGTCGTTCTTGAAGTCGATCGCGAACGGCTGGTTGGCGGCGGTCTCGAGCGTCGTCTTGTCGAACGCGATGTTCTTGGCCGCCAGCTGGAGGACCGCGGCGCCACTGGCCGCGGGCGCCGGCGTCGCGTTGGCGGTGACGATCAGCTTCGCCAGCCACGCGTCGTAGTCCGTCTGGGTCATGCCGATCACGTTGAACAGCATCGTCCGGTGGCCGATCCCACAGAGCTCGGCGCACTGACCGCTGAAGACCGCCGGGTGGCCGTCCGTCGCCTCGGATGGATCGACCGTGAATTGGAACTCGTTGTGCTGCCCCGGCACGACGTCCCGCTTGAAGAGGAACCGCGGGACATAGAAGGCGTGGATGACGTCCGCGCTCTCGAGGGTCACGAGGACGCTCTTGCCGATCGGAACCGCCATCCCGCCACCATCGGCCGACATCGGGATCGTCTGCGTCGCCACCTTCTTGCCGCTCGCATCGAGATATACGAACTGCCATTGGAACTGGCTAGCGTTCGCCTGGATCCGGATGTCCGGCTGGGCGCTGATCGCGTCCACGGTGTTCAGCGTGTTCCACGAGATCGCGAAGAGGTAAAGGACGATCACCGTCGGGATCAGCGTCCAGATGATCTCGACGAGGTTGTTGCCGTGCGTCTGCGCGGGCAGCTCGACATCGCCGGGCTTGCGCCGGTAGCGAAGGATGCTCCAGACGATGAGCCCTTCGACCGCGAGGAAGATCGCGACGGCCAGGGCGAAGACGATGTCGTAGAGGCCCCGGACGTCCTTCGATTGCGTCGTGGCCGCGTCCGGCGGGTAGAGGCTCTTGCCGAGTCCGCTGAAGAACACCGCGAGCACGAGCGCGACGAGGACAACGACGACGCCGCCGGCGATCAGTGCCTCGGGTGCGAGCCGCTTCCTGGGGCTACTCGACATCAGCTCCTCGGGGTTCAGGGCGCCAGGGAGAACCGGGGAACCGGAAGCCGGGGACGCGGCAACCGGAAGGGGACGCGAGCGGCTGGCCACTCGTCGGTCAGCCGGCGCCATGATAGCGCGAGGGCCTCAGGGGCCGTCAGCTTCGGGCTCGTGGGCCTGGAGGGCGTCCGGCTCGTGGTCCCGGAGGGCCCGACGGGCGATCGCATGCGACCATGACCTGGTGCAGCGGTTGCAAATTGTGAGGGGATTCCGGGGCGGGCCCAGCCTTAGCGGCCGCCCGGCCGCCCCGTCTTCGCGGCTCGCTGCAGCGGCTGCCACGACTACGGCGGCACTAACGGTGCTGGCGGCCGCCGGACCCGCCGCGGCCCACGGTCCAGCCCCGACCGGGCCGCCGGATCTATCGACGCTTGCGCTTGCCTGGACCTTCGAGCCGTTGGTCGCCCTCCCTCTGGCCGGCGTGGCACTCGGCTGGCTGGCGATCGTCGATCGGATCGACAGCCGGCATTCCGAGAGCCGTGTGCCGCTGATCCGGACCGTCGCCTTCCTTGGCGGGCTGTTCGCGATCGCGGTCGCGCTGATGTCGGGGATCGAGCGATACGACACGACCCTGTTCTCGGTGCATATGGTCCAACACCTGGTCCTCATGCTCGTCGCCGCGCCCCTGATCGCCCTCGGCGCGCCGATCACCCAGCTCCTCCGCGTCGCCTCACCTGGCGTCCGGCAGCGCTGGATCCTGCCGATCCTCCATTCGCGCCCGGTTGCGTTCCTCGGCAATCCGATCGTGACGTGGTCGATCTTCACGGCCGTGCTCTGGTTCGGCCACTTCTCGCCGCTCTTCGACCGCGCGCTCGATGACCCGTTCATCCATGACCTGGAGCACCTCCTGTTCCTCTCGGCGGCGCTTCTCTTCTGGTGGCCGGTCGTGGGTCTGGACCCGGCACCGCATCGCATGAGCTACCCGGCCCGGATCGGCTATGTCCTTCTCCAGATGCCGTTCAGCTCGTTCCTGGCGATGGTCGTGCTCTTTGCCGACTCGCCGCTGTACCGGCATTACGCGACCCTTGGCGCGCCCTACGGGATCACCGCGATCGCCGATCAGCAGCTCGCGGCTGGGATCATGTGGTTCATCGGCGACGTCGTCCTGATCGCTGGGATCCTCACGGTCGTCGCTGTCTGGATGCGCGACGAGGAGCGACGCACGCCGGCCGCGGATCGCCGAGCCGATGCGCAGCGCGCGGCGCTCCGGGCCAACGAACTCCGATTGGCCGGACGGCGCGGGGAGGCGAGTCAGTCTCCCGACGGGATCGGGGACTCGAGCAGCGCCCGATAGCGTTCCCGATCCACGTTCCCGCCGCTGACTACGGCGACGACGGTTCCTTCGATGCCGGCGATCGCGGCCGCGGCGGCGCGGAAGCGGGCGGCCGCGGGGGCGAGGGCGCCGGATGGCTCCGCGACGAGGCGGGACTCCTCGGCGATCAGGCGCACCGTCGCGGCGATCTCGGCTTCGCTGACGGTGACGATGTCGTCGAGGAGGCGCGAGAGGTGGGCGAATGGCCGCCGCCCGATCGCCTGCGATCGCGTCCCGTCGGCGATCGTGCGGCTCGTTCGCTCCGCATCCCAACGAACGATGTGACCGGCCCGCAGGGATTCGGCCGCGTCCGCCGCGAGCTCGGGCTCGACGCCCACGATGCGAGCCTCTGGACGGAGGGCTCGAACCGCCACCGCGACGCCGCTGGCGAGACCGCCACCACCGATCGGGACCAGCACGGCGGCGAGATTCGGCACGTCCTCGGCGATCTCGAGCCCGACGGTGCCTTGCCCGGCGATGATCCGATCGTCGTCGTACGGCGGGACCAGCACGAGCTCGCGTTCCTCGACCAGGCGATCCGCCATCGCCTCCCGATCCCCGCTCGCCGTGCCGACCGTGACGATCTCGGCCCCATCCGCCTCGACGCGGGCGCGCTTGACCGCGGGCGCATCGGCGGGCATGACGATGACCGCGCGGATGCCGAGGAGCCGCGCCGCCCGAGCGACGCCCTGGGCGTGATTGCCCGAGGAGTGGGTGACGACCCCACGCTCGCGCTCCTCCGCGGTCAGGGACGAGATCGTGTGATACGCGCCGCGAATCTTGAACGCCCCGATGGGCTGCAGGGACTCGGCCTTGAGGAGGATCCGGGGCGATCCGTTGACCCCGGAGCCGCTACCGAAAGCGATCAGAGGCGTCCGAACCGCGATCCCCTCGAGGCCCCGGGCGGCGACCCGGATGTCGTCGATCCCAACGAGCGGGGCATCCACGGTCGGCTCGATCGCGGTCATCGGGCCGGTTTCCGGGCGCAGTCGATGCACAGCGTCGACCACGGGATGGCCCCGAGGCGGCCGGCGGGGATCGGCTGACCGCAGCTCCGGCAGGTGCCGTAGGTCCCATCGGCGAGTGCGGCGAGCGCCGCCTCGACCTGCATGAGCTGGGCCTTGTCGTGGTCGCGGAGAGCGAGGTCGCGCTGCTGCTCGAAGACCTGCGTTGCCGCGGCAGCCTGCGATCCGTAGGTCATCTGGCCGGGCGCCTGGATCGGCTCGCCCAGCGCGGCGAGGAGGCGGGCGCGCTCAGCCTCGAGCGTCTGGCGGGCGGCATCGAGATCGAGACCAGGGGCCACGGTGCGATCGTACGCCGGGGCGGGGCCAAGCCCGCGCGTTGCGCCGGCGGTCCCTCAGCCGCGCGAGCCGGCGACCGCCTCCGGATCCTGGGTCAGCCGCGACGCGATGTAGACCGGCAGCACCGAGAGCAGGATCGCCGCCAGCCCGGCCACGTTCACGAGCGCGACCTGGTTGGCGAGGCGGAAGCTCTGAAAGATCCAGATAGGGAGGGTTTTCAGGCCACCCGCCGTGAAGATCGTGACGATCACTTCGTCGAAGGACAGGGCGAAGGCGAGGAGGGCGCCGGCGAGCATCGCGGAGCGAATGGCCGGGAAGGTCACGTGCCGGAACGTCTGCCAGAGATCGGCGCCGAGGTCCGCGGATGCCTCCTCCTGCGTTCGGCCGCTGCGGCGGAGCCGAGCGATCACGTTGTTGTAGACGAGAACGATGCAGAAGGTGGCATGGCCGATGACGATCGCGAGGAACCCGAGCGGGACGCCGGTGGTCGAGAAGGTCGTGCTGAGGGCCATTCCGGTCACGATCCCGGGCAACGCGATCGGGAAGACGACGACGAAGGAGACCGTTTCCCGACCGAAGAAGCGATGCCGCGCGACCGCGAATGCGAGCAGGCTGCCGAGCAGGAGCGCGATCGCCGCAGCGCCTATCGCGATGACGACAGAGGTCATGAACGCGTCCTTCAGGCCCGTGTTGCCGAGCGCGGCCTCCAACCATCGAGTGCTGAAGCCGGCCGGCGGCCACGACGTGGTGCCCTTCTCGTTGAAGGCGTACGCCACGACGACGAGGAGCGGGGCATAGATGAAGCCCAGGACGACGATCGTCGCCGCCCCGAGTGCTCGGCGGGCCCCGCGGTTCACAGGGCATCGAAGGCGCCGAGTCGGCGCGCGACGAACAGGTAGATCAGCATCGCGGCGAGCGGCAGGACCGAGAGTGCGGCAGCGAAGGGCAGATTCGGAGCGCCGAAGTTGAGGTAGATCAGGTTGCCCACGAACTGGGTCGTCGTGATCAGTGAGGGCGCGACGTAGTCGCCCAACGTGAGCGAGAAGGTGAAGATCGAGCCGGCGGCGAGGGCCGGCACGACCAGCGGGAAGATCACGCGCCGGAACGTCTGCCAACGGCGCCCTCCGAGGTCCGCCGAGGCTTCCAGCACGGACCGAGGGATCCGCTCCAGGCCCGCGTAGAGCGGCAGGATCATGTACGGCAGCCACAGGTACGTGAACACGAGCCACAACCCGATCTCACTCTGCCCCGGACCGCGGAGCCCCAACGGCGCAAGGGTCCAGTTGAGGAGCCCATCCTCGGAGAGGATCAGGCGCCACGAGTACGCCTTGACGAGGTAGCTGGCCCAGAGGGGCATCAGGACGGCAACCACGAGTAGCCCTCGCATCCGGCCCGAGGCAACGCGGGCCATGAAGTAGGCGATAGGAAATGCGAGCACGGCACAGGTGACGGTCACGGCAGTGGCCATGCCCACCGTCCTCAGGATGACCGTGCGGTACAGCGGATTCGTGAGGATCTCGCCGAAGTTGGCGAGGGAGAAATCGCGCTTGACCAGCCCCGTGAACTCGTCTCGCTGCCAGATTGCATTGAGGAACAGGACGCCGAGCGACCCGACGTAGACGACGCCCAGCCACGCAACCGGCGCGGCCAGCACGAGCGTGAGGCGGCCGCGGGGATGCAACACGAGCCAGATCGCGAGCCGTCGCAAGACGGACGCCTGGCGCGGGGGCGCGGTCGTCATGTCCGTGTTGTCAACGGAGCGCGACCCGGACCGTCCCGAATCGCGCTCCGAAGCTCAGTCGATCAGCCCTTGATCTCGGTCCAGGCCTTGACCCAGTCGTCGAAGCCCTTGCATTTCACATCGGTTCGCTTGTCGACGCAGGTCGTCTCAGGGGTTTGCCAGTACCAGACGCTCTTCCAGTAATTCACGTCTGCCGCGTAGAACGCGTCGCAGTTGGCTTGGTCGGCGGGCGTCAGGGCGCACACCTTGCTGTTCGCGGGCGCCTCACCGAACCAGGAGGCCACGGCAGCGTTCACCTTGGGCGACACGATGTAGTCGAGCCACTTGTAGGCGCAGTTCAGGTGCGTGGTCTTCGAGTTGATCATCCACGTATCCGACCAGCCGGTTGAGCCTTCCGGGGGCTGGATCGCCTTGACCGGGATGGCGGGACTTTCAGCCTGGAGGAGGTTCGTGATCACTTGCCAGGTCGTGCCGATGATCGCGTTTCCGGATTCGAAGGCCTGCTGCTGCTTTGCGTAGTCCGTCCAGTATTGGCCGATGGCCGGCTTCTGCTTCTTGAGCAGCTCGACGGCCGCGGCGAACTGCGTGTCGTCGAGGGCATATGGATTCTTGATATTGAGGTCGGCTCGTGTAGCCATGAGGACCACGGCCGCGTCGGCGATGTAGATCGGTGCGTCGTAAACCGAAACCTTGCCGGCCCACGGCTTCGTCGGGTCGAAGATGTCGGCCCATGTCGTCGGCGCCGGGCTGACCTTGTCGGTGCGCCACATGAGTAGGTTCGCGCCGCGGCCGTGGGGGATGCCGTAGTGAACGCCGTCGACGGTGTTGTACGGCTTGTCCTTCAGGTCGGGGAAGACGTCGGCGTAGTTCGGGACGAGGTCAACGTTGACGGGCTGGACGTAGCCGGCCCGGACAAGCCGGAGGCTGGCGTCGCCCGACGCCGAGATCACGTCGAACTGCTTTGGGTTCGTGGAGAACAGGCTGAAGGCCTCGTCCGACGTTCCGAACACCTGGACGGTGACCTTGCAACCCGTCTGTTGCTCGAATGGATGGACCCAGTCCTGGGTCTTGTCGGTCGAGCCGTCCTCGGCGTAGCCGGGCCACGCGAGCACCGTCAGGGCGCCTTCTCCGGCGCCGACCGAGGTTGGCAGGTTGACGGTGGGAGCCGGTGTCGCGGACACCGACGCGCCCGGGCTCCCTGCCGCACCCGTGGGAGCCGTCGAGGCCCCCGATGTGCACGCCCCGGCCACGAGGGACGCCACGCTCAACAGCGTGGCCCATTTTCCGACCCGCATTGCTCCTCCTCTTGCCGCGCCCTCCGGCGTGGCGCTCATCCGATTGCCGTCAGCGGTCTGGCGTGGCCGAGACGGCAAAGTTGTGGACGCGCTTCCAGATCAGTCGCACCGCGCGGCCATTCGCCGCGAGTGCATCCATGGACGATGTCGTCAGGTTCTGCTGGGTCACCACGAGGTCGGTTCCAGCGTCCAGCGCCACGATGTAGCGGGTGTCGGGGCCGAGGTAGACGACGTTTCGGATCGTCCCTGTCGCGCTTGTCTCGTCTTCGGCGACCGGGTCCGTCGGCGCTGCGAGGCGGATCTTCTCCGGCCGCACCGTGAACGTTCCGGAGCGGCCAACGATCTGCTCGGCGACCCGGCCGCTCAGCAGATTCGAGGTGCCGACGAAGCCGGCGACGAAGGAGGTCGCCGGGCGCTCGTAGACGTCGGCCGGCGTGCCGACCTGCTCGATCTTGCCGCGATTGAAGACCGCCAGGCGGTCGCTCATCGTGAGCGCCTCGTCCTGATCATGGGTCACGTAGATGAACGTGATGCCGACCTCCTGCTGGATCGCCTTCAGCTCGAGCTGCATCTCTTCGCGGAGCTTGAGGTCGAGCGCGCCGAGCGGCTCGTCGAGCAGGAGGACGCGGGGTCGGTTCACGAGCGCTCGGGCAAGGGCGACGCGCTGCCGCTGGCCGCCGGAGAGCTGGCTCGGCTTGCGCCGCTCGTAGCCGACGAGCCGAACCATCGCGAGGGCGGCCGCGACCCGGCGATCTCGCTCCGCTCGCGGCACCTTCCGAATCGCGAGGGCGTAGGCGACGTTGTCGCCGACCGTCATGTGCGGGAAGAGCGCGTAATCCTGGAAGACGGTGTTCACGTCGCGCTCGAAGGGCGGCCGGTTCGACACGTCCTGGCCATCGAGCAGGATCCGACCGGACGTGGGCAGCTCGAAGCCCGCGATCATCCGGAGGGTCGTCGTCTTGCCGCTGCCGGATGGCCCGAGCATCGAAAAGAACTCGCCATGCCGGATGGCCAGGTCGATGCCATCCACGGCCACGACGCCAATCGGCCCGGCGCCGCCCTGGAGGGACTTCGCGACGCGCTTGCCGACCTCGCCTTCGAAGCGCTTGACGACGTGCTCCAGCCGGACGGCGTCGACCGCGGGTTCGACTCTGCTCGTTGATTCGGCAGTGCCCGGGACCAAAGCGACCACGCGGCTCCTCGTGCGGTTTCGCGCCGGTCCGACCCGGCCCGCGCCGGAATTCGTCATCCGACGCCGTGCTGACGACGATGCTCGCACGCCGGGCGGTGGCCGCGGCGAGCCGACTATCCGGGCCGCGGCCGCTCCGTGTCAAGACAGGTTGCGGCGGCCCTATCCTCGCGGCGATGGGAGATCGACGGCGGGACGGCGGTGTGGCCCTCCAGGTGGCCGCCGCCGCAAAGGTGCTGATGCTCCTTGCCGCGTGCGACGCGGGTCCTGCGACCACGCCGGCGATCACTCCCGGGACGGCCGATCATCCCCGGGCGGTCGTGATCATCGCGAAGGATTTCGTGTTCATCCCGCCGGTCGTCGACCTCGTCCCGGGCGAGACCGTCGTGTTCCAGGTGATCAATGGCGGGCTGGCCGCGCACGAAGCCGTTGTGGGCACAGGGTCCGTTCAGGCCGCCTGGGAGGCCGTCGAGGCACCGACCGTGTCTGCTCCGCCGGGTGCCACGCCCGTCCTCTCGGTGGCTCCGGACATCGCGGCCGTCGGGGTGCGGGCCTTCGTTGGCTCCGGCCAGCGCACTGACGTGCCGTGGGTTGTCCCAGCCACCGCGGCGGCCGACGGATCGTGGTCGATCGGCTGCCACATCCCGGGCCATCTCGCTGCCGGGATGATCGTGCCGATTCGCTTCGTCGGCCTTGGTGGGGTGCCGCTCTCCGGTCCGTCCAGCTCGGCCCCGGTGGTACCCTAGCCGCCGCCCATCAGGATCGATTTCGAGCGTCGGATCATAGGAGTCGAGCGCCACATGGCCTACATCATCGCCGAGCCGTGCATCGACGTTCTCGACCTGTCGTGCGTCTCGGTCTGTCCCGTCGACTGCATCCACTACGAGGAAGGCGTCGACCGGAAGCTCTTCATCGACCCGAACGAGTGCATCGACTGCGGCGCCTGCGAGCCGGAGTGCCCGGTGAACGCGATCTTTCCCGAGGACCAGCTGCCGACCGAGTGGGCGAACTACACCCCGATCGACGCAACCTGGTTCACCGATCGGGCCGCGGCGAGAACCGCCGTGGACGCGGCGAAACCGGCCTGAGCCCCCTCGCCGGCCGCTCGATCGCGACCGTCGGCTCCGGCGTCATGGCCGAGGGCATGATCTCGGGCCTGCTCCGCGGCGAGCTCGTGACGCCGGATCAGATCGTCGCCAGCCACCCCCGCGCCGAGCGGCGCGAAGAGCTCACGGCCGCCCACGGCATCCGGACCGCCAGCTCGAACGTCGACGCCGTCCGCGGCGTCGACGTCATCCTCCTCGCGATCAAGCCCCAGATGCTCGTGCGCGTCGCCCGCGAGATCGGGCCGGCCCTGAAGCCCGGGCAGCTCGTGATCAGCATCCTCGCCGGCGCGACGACGAAGGCACTCACGGGGCTCCTCGACCACCGCGAGGTCGTCCGGGCGATGCCGAACACGCCCGCCCAGCTCGGTCGCGGGGTCACCGTCTGGTACGCGACTCCGGAATCGTCTGCCGAGCATCGCGCTCAGGCGGCGGCGCTCCTCGGGACCCTCGGCGTCCAGTTGGAGGTCGACGACGAGAAGTTCGTCGCGATGGCCACCGCGGTCTCCGGAACGGGCCCGACGTACGTGTTCCTCGTGATGGAGGCCCTCATCGACGCGGCGGTCCACCTGGGCTTCCCGCGCCACGTCGCCCACGACCTGGTCGTCGAGACGCTCGAGGGAAGCACCCACTTCGCGAAGCAGTCGGCGATGCACCCGGCCCAGCTTCGGAACATGGTCACGTCGCCGGGAGGGACCAGCGCGGCCGCCCTTCACGAGCTCGAATCCGGCCGACTCAGGACGGTCCTGTCCGAGGCGGTTTGGGCCGCGTTTCGTCGAACGGTGGAGCTCGGCGAGCAACTAGAGGCCAGCGCCGAGCGCGACTCGGCCGATCGGTGAGCCTTCGATCGCGCCTCGGCGGAGCCGTCGAAGGTGCGATGCGATCGGTGTTCCTGACCCTCTCGAATCGCCGCTCGATCGGCCGTCTCGCGACTCGGCTGCCATTTACCCGCGGGATGGTCGAGCGGTTCGTTGCCGGGGAGACGCTGGAGGCCGCGCTGCCCGCACTGCGACGGGCGCGTGACGCAGGCTTTCACACGACGGTCGACATCCTCGGCGAATCGGTGACCAACGTCGAGGCCGCTCGCGCCGCGGCGGACAGCTACGTGGCCGCGTTGCCCGTCCTCGACGACCAGGGCCTCGACCTCAACGTCAGCGTGAAGCTCAGCCAGATGGGCCTGGGGCTCGGCCAGGCGACCGCGCGCGACAACCTCGCTCGCGTGCTGGTCGCTGCGGCGGCCGTCAACGGGTTCGTCCGGATCGACATGGAGGACCACACGACGACGGACGCGACGCTGGATCTCTGGCGCCAGCTGCGACCGGTCATGGCGGGCTCGGGCGATGTGGGAGTGGTCATCCAGTCGGGCCTCCGACGGAGTGAAGACGACCTCGAACGCCTCCTGAGCGAGGGTGCCCGGATCCGCCTGTGCAAGGGTGCGTACAAGGAGCCCGCGAGCGTGGCGTACGCGGAGAAGGCCGAGGTCGATGCTGCATACGTCCGCCTCATGGAGCGGCTCCTGACCGACGGGGTCTTACCGGCGATCGCGACCCACGACGATCGGATGATCGAGCATGCCGTGGCATTCGCTCGGGAGCGGGGCATCGGGCCGGAGCGCTTCGAGCTCCAGATGCTCTTCGGCGTCCGGCGCGATCTGCAGGAGCGGCTGCTCGCGGAGGGTTGGGCGGTCCGGATCTACGTGCCGTTCGGGGATCGCTGGTACCCGTATTTCATGCGGCGGCTGGCAGAGCGCCCGGCGAACGTGTCGTTCGTGCTCCGGAGCATGCTCAGGGAGCGGCGGACCCCTTAGAGCCTGCGTCGCGCAACGGGTGGTCCTGGACAGGTGCGCTCAATCGTGAATCCTTGGCTGGCACGCGCGTCGGTCGGACAATCACTAGACAGCGAGCAGGCGGAGAGTGTGGATGTCCAAGTCACGTCGAGCGGCAGTTGCAATCGCGATGCTGGTCGCGGTAGCGGTCCTGCCCGTGTCGATCGCAGAGGCGGTGAGAGGCCAGATCTACGGCTGGTCGGCTGGGCCGCTCAATGCGCTCGGGACGATTGGGACGGTCGGGCTTGCCTGGATTGTCGTGGGCGTCCTCGTCATCGGCCGTTCGCTCAGGGGTGGATCAGCAGGTAGGGCGCCACGGCCGGCGGCTGGCATCGAGGAGCAGACGATCCGCCCGTAGGTCGCTGCGGCCCATGCGTGGCTCTTAGGCGCCGGGTTCCTCGCGCGACGGTCGCGTCTCGCGGGGCAGTGACGCGTCGCGGCGCATCGCCGTGACGATCACGATCACGATCCCCACGCCGATGAGCACGTCGCCGAGGCTGAAGACGTTGGCCAGCGGCACCCAGGCCGGCAGGGCGTAGATGTCGGTCAACAGTCGCAGCGCGGGATCGGCAAGGACGACGCTGTTCGTGTGGCTGCCCGGGCCGCTGAAGCCGGCCGTGGTCAGGGCGGCGGGATCCGCGGGCATCGCACCCCCGTTGGCCGCGATCGCGGCCAGGTTCGAGAGCGCGCCAACGCCCACGATCGGCATGCCCGTCAGGCGCAGATTCCGGAGCACGGCCGCGAGGACCGCTGCGGTCGAGAGCACGTAGATGAGCGGCCCGAGCCCGCCCGCGAGCTGATCGCCGATCGGCGTGAACAGGATGACCTGGACGAGCAGCCCCCCAACGGCGAGCGGCGCCCACCGGAAGGGCAGCGAGGTGAGCCCCGCCGTGTGCCCGCCGAGGACCGTTGCAAGGACGATGCCCAGCGGGATCGCCCAGAGCATGAACACGTCAGCCTCGAGAGGTCGCCAGGATCTCCCGGAGCTGATCGACGTGGCTCTCGAGGTGGCCGACCACGAATGGATCCAGCATGTCTCGTACGGTCATCTCGCCGCGTCGCGGGTGGACGCCGATCCGGCCGGCCTCGGCCTCATCGAGGTCCCTGAGGCGGGCCGCCACCCGGCCGGCGTCGGCTTCGATCCGGGCGGTCAGCTCCCGGAGCGGCAGCGTCCGGTCCCGGCCGATGACGCCCGTGCGCAGCGGATCGTCCATGGCCCGGCCGAATGGCGCAGGATCACCGACGTCGTGGGCAAGCACGCGCTCGATCTCGCCCATCCAATAGGCCAGGAATTCCTCTACGTGGGCGAGAAGCTCGAAGGGGCCCCAGCTCGCTTCCGGTTCGGCGCCGAACACCGGGGATAGAGGCCAGGGCGCGCCGGCCTCGATTCGTGGCGTTAGATCGAGAAGCGCGCCGGCGGCAACCTCGAGCCTTCGCGCTTGGTCGTCGAGTGCTGCCATCGGCCGGAGTGTGGCACACCACCTCGCATCGCTTGCGTCGCAATGCCTGCCCCGCTCGCGCGCTTATCCCCGAAGGCCCTAGGTCGCCCTGCGGGACTTTGGGCCGATCGTTCGACCGAAGCAACATCAGTTTGGCGTCGAGACTCGACGAGCCCACTCGCCTGCCGCGCCAGCGCCATTTGAATTTGCTCAGTTGCCGAGAATTCATCCGTCGTGGACGTTCCAGTCGTCGTCGATCGTCAGGCCGATCGGCCGCCCGACCTCGGTGCCCCCGAGCCAGGCCGTGATCGGGCCGTGCATCTTCGGAACGATGGCGTAGAGGCGTCCGCGCCCGTCGACTGGCGACCACGTCGACCTGATCAGCCCCGCGTCACGAAGCAGATGCAACTGTCGGCTGGTCCCGGGGCCGGCTCAGCCCGATCTCGGGGGCGACGTTGGAAGGCCGCATCGCCCGAATGGCCAGGAGCCGGATGATCTTCCGGCGCGTCGGATCGGCAAGGAGCTCGATTCCCTGGGCCAACCGTTTCAGCAACGACTCACCTCGATGCAGGAGCAAATCGTCGCCGGGCCGGCACATCCGGCGGTCATCAGCGTGCGCAGGGCAAGGACAACTTCCGAGGCCTGAGCGGATTGCGGCCTACGCCGCATGTCATCTCCAGCGGGCTGCCGGCCGGAGCAGGCGGAGGACCCGCCGTTCTGGGGCCGGACTACCATGGATGGCCATTCGTGCGCGCTCCACGGCACCGAGCACAGGAGCTGTCCAATGACCGAGACCATCGAGCGAGGGGCCGCCAACCAGGCCGGCGCCCACATCAACAAGAACGCCTATGCCGAGGCAAAGGACTTCCTGCCCCTCAAGGGCATCGACTACGTCGAGTTCTGGGTCGGTAACGCCCGCCAGGCGAGCCATTATTTCCGGACTCTGTGGGGCTTCGCACCGATTGCCTACGCCGGCCTCGAGACCGGCATTCGCGATCGCACGAGCTACGTCATGCGCCGGAACGACATCACGATCGTTCTGACCGGCGCGCTCGGGCCCGATGGCGAGATCGCCGAGCACGTCCACCGTCACGGTGACGGGGTCCACGACATCGCCTTCGCGGTCGACGACGTCCGGAGCGCCTGGAGTGAGACGACGAGCCGTGGTGCCCGTTCCTACCTCGAGTTCGCCGAGGCGGGCTCGGACGAGGATGGATTGCTGAGGCGCAGCGCGATCCACACCTACGGCGAGGTCATCCATTCCTTCATCGACCGGAACGACTTCCACGGCGTCTTCGCCCCTGGCTTCCGGAAGATCAAGAAGCCAGCGAAGGCCGCGACGGGCCTCTCGTTGCTCGAGGTCGATCACTGCGTCGGCAACGTCGCGCTCGGCGAGATGAACAAGTTCGTCGACTTCTACCGCGACGTCATGGGCTTCGCCCAGCTCATCCACTACGACGACAAGGTCATCCACACCGAGTTCTCGGCGTTGATGTCGAAGGTCATGACCAACGGCAACGGGCGCATCAAGTTCCCGATCAACGAGCCCGCCGCGGGCAAGAAGAAGAGCCAGATTCAGGAGTTCCTCGACTACTACCTCGACTCCGGGACGCAGCACATCGCCCTGCGCACGGAGGACATCGTCGCGACCGTCCGGCAGCTCCGCGAGAACGGCGTCGAGTTCCTGGGCATGCCGCACGCCTATTACGAGCAGCTCGCGGACCGAGTCGGCGATGTCGGCGTGCCCATCGCGACGCTGGAAGAGCTCGGCATCGAAGCCGACCGGGACGAGGAGGGTTACCTCCTCCAGATCTTCACCCGCCCGATCCAGGACCGCCCGACGTTTTTCTTCGAGATCATCGAGCGGCACGGCTCGCGGGGCTTCGGCGTCGGCAACTTCAAGGCGCTCTTCGAGGCGATCGAGATCGAGCAGGCCCGCCGGGGCAACCTCTGAACCTAGTCGCCCTCGCTGGGGCTTGACATCGCGAGCGTCTTCCTTATATTGACTGTGCAGCGCAGTCAATGGAATGGAGGATGATGGCCCCCCGTGCGTACCGCCTCGGCCGCCGCGCGGAATCGGCCGCCGCCACGCGCGAGCGCATCGTCGATGCCGCCGCGTCTCTGTACCAGGACCACGGCGTGACGGAGACCACGCTGCAGGCGATTGCCGAGCGGGCCGATGTGTCACGTGGAACGATCGTCCACCACTTCGGTGGGTCCGATGGCGTTCTCGGTGCGGTCGCGGAGCGAGTCCTCGTCACCCTCGAGCTGCCCGACGAGCACATCCTCGACGGCGTCGTCGGCGCGGAGGCGAGATTACGGGCCTATGTGATCGCGATGGTCGAGTTCTTCAAGCGCAGCACGGGCTGGTGGGCGGTCTTCGTCTCGGAGATGCAACGGCCCGAGCTGAAGGCGCGCGAAGCCGAGTACTACGAGCAGATGGCTCGCCTCCAGGCGCTCGCGCTCGGTGACCTGTCGACGAATCGCGAGGTCAGTATCGTCGTCGGGTCGCTCGTCCACCCGGGGACGATCGGCGGCTTCATCTGGGTGTTGGAGCAGGCCGGACTCGACCCGGCCGCGATCGATGCCGCCGTCGCCGACGTCGTCGTCGCCTATGTCGATCGCGCGCGGAGAGCGCCAACGGACACTTGATCCAGGGGAAAGGGAGGAAGGGCTCATGACTCAGCGCTTGCATGCGTGGGCGGCCATCGCCTGGGTGGTCGCGATCATCGTCCAGGTGTTCCTGGCCGGTCAGGCCATCGCGAACCTCGGCGGCTCCGGTGACTTCGCGACACACGTCGGTGTCGGCTACACGATCGGGATCATCCAGCTGGCCGTGCTGATTCTCGCTGTCGTGGCCCGGATGCCGCGGCGGGACATCGCGATCGCGGCCGGGATCCTCGTCCTGTACATCGTGCAGACCCTGCTGCCCCAGGCGAAGTCGGTGTCGCCGGTCATGGGCGCGTTGCATCCGTTGAATGCGATGGTCCTGTTCACGATCAGCGTGTGGTACGCCATCCATGCTTGGCGGGCCGCCGCGATCCCGGCGATGGCCGAGTAGCCGCGATGGACCTCACGCCGTATCTCGGCTGGCTCCGATTCCTGCATACCGCGGGCGCGTTCGCGTTCGTGGCCGGCCATGGTGTCTCGATCTTCGTCGCGTACCAGGTGCGGCACGAGCGGGATCGGGCGCGCATCGCGGCGTTGCTCGACCTGTCGTCGCGATCCCTCACGACCGCGGGGATCGGTCTCCTGATCCTGTTCGTCTCCGGCATCGTTTCTGGGATCGTCCTCGAATCGTTCGGACAGGCGTGGATCTGGGTCGCGATCGTCCTGCTCGTCGTGATCACGGGAGCCATGAACCCGTTCGGGACCGTCTACATGGGCCGAATTCGCGCGGCACTCGGCCAGCGGACCAGAGGCGTGAAGCCCACCGATCCGGACCCGATTCCGGCTTCCGACGCGGAGCTCGCGACGCTGCTCGAATCGCGGCGACCCGAGGCGCTCCTGTTCCTGGGAGGCGGTGGGTTCCTCGTCATCCTCTACCTGATGATCTTCCGCCCGCTCTGATGCTCAAGGAGCCAGCCCGCCGATAGACTCCGAGCATGCGAATCGCCCACGTTCGTGAGCACCACGGTCCCGCCGGCGCCCCGTGGCGGCTCGTGGCGGCACCCGCGACCGGTGGCCCACAAGGCGCGCCTTCGCCGGTCCCCGATCGGTGGATCGATCTCGAGCTCGTACGGCGACGAATCGCGTCGCGTGACTCGCAACGGGCCCACAACGCGATGCTCTTCCGCCAGCCGATCACGACGCTCGACGAGCTGCTGTCGCGGGGCATCCGCATCGAAGCCCTTGGCGAGCTCCTCGAGGGCTTCGGTGGCCCGTCGGTTCCCGGCGAGGAGGAAGACGACGCGATCCTCGAACCGGCGGACCTCGCGTTCGGGCCGCCGATCCTACGGCCCCCGGGATTCCGGGACTTCTACGCCTTCGAGCGCCACGTGAAGACCATGTGGGAGCGCCGCGGCGGCGAGGTCCCCGAAGCCTGGTACCGGCTGCCCATCTTCTACTTCTCGAACACCTCCGAGATTCGGGGGCCGAATGATCCCGTGTGGGCCCCACCCGGGAGCGTCGAGCTCGACTTCGAGCTCGAGGTCGGAGCGATCGTCGATACACCGGCCTACAACCTGGCCGACGACCAGGCCGCCGAGGCGATCGGCGGCTATTTCATCCTCAACGACTGGTCCGCGAGGGA
>JBBQTO010000040.1:0-17369 GCA_038234575.1 Candidatus Limnocylindrales bacterium | reverse complement strand
ACACCCTCAGTGAACCGGGAGGGACATCGACTCACCTGCCGACCAGGCGCCTCTCGCGGTGGACCGTGCAGATCTCGTGGCCGCCGGTGGGCAGATTCGGTGGCCGCCAGCGTTCAGGTCGTTGGCCGCACGCGTTCAGATTCCCATGGCCGCTGGCAGCCGGGACGGAGGCACGTCGCCGGCTCCTGAGCTTTCAAGCGCGGCCCAGGTTTGGGACTCCGTTGAAATTGGCATTGACGGGGGATTCGCGCGCGCTATGATGCCCGCAAGTGGTGAGAAGTGGGGAATAGTGGGGAGTAGCCCGAGTCCGTCGGACCCCGACCCACGCTCGAGCCATCAGCGGACCTCCGGAAGGGCACTCCAGAGCTCCGCGACACCGAAGACGGGCCCGCGGTCCCCGCGGGCCCGTCGCAATCGCTTCAACTGGGGTGTTACCTCGAGTGTTCACCGGCGAGTACCGGCACACGGTGGA
The DNA here is from genome assembly GCA_038234575.1 of Candidatus Limnocylindrales bacterium. Taxonomy (GTDB): domain Bacteria; phylum Chloroflexota; class Limnocylindria; order Limnocylindrales; family CSP1-4; genus UBA5189. Next base: position 16,897 of record JBBQTO010000040.1, on the reverse strand, counting down.
CGACAAGGGGCGGATTGCCGTCCCGGCGCGATTCCGCGTGCAGCTCGAGGCCGGCGCCGTCGTGTCGCGCTGGATCGACGGTTGCCTGGCGATCCATAGCCGCTCCGGCTGGGAGGCGCTTTCGACCCGGGCGGCGGGCCTGCCGATCACCGACGACGCGGCTCGACTCTTCCAGCGCCAGATCTTCGGCGGCGCGCAGGAGGTCGAGCTCGACCGTCAGGGTCGAGTGCTCGTACCGGCGTACCTCCGGGAGGAAGCGGGTCTCGCGACCGACGCGATCGTCGTCGGAATCCGCGATCACGCCGAGATCTGGGCGCCCGATCGCTGGGCGAAGTACCGCACCCGCATGGACAACGCCGGGGACTTCGCAAAGGCGATCGCCGGCCTCGGGATCTAGGACCACAGGCATTTCCAGGATTCATTCGGACCCAACCATCGAAGGGTGGAGGAGAGATGAAGGAAGGGCACCGGCCGGTGCTGGTCGAGGAGGTCGTGACGATGCTCGCGGCCGCGCCCGGCAGCCTTCAGATCGACGCGACCGTCGGCGGGGGCGGACACACCGAACGAATCATGGCGGCGACCGACCCTGATGGCCGCCTCCTCGGTCTCGACGCCGATGGGGCGGCCATCGCCAGAGTCCAGGCTCGCCTCGGGCCCCGGTTCGGGCCGCGTCTCGTGCTCCGGCAGGCCAACTTCCGGGAACTGGGAACGGTCGCGCCGGATGCGGGCTTTGGGGCCGTCGACGGTTGCCTGCTGGACCTGGGGCTCTCGAGCTTCCAGCTATTGGACGTGGATCGAGGCTTCAGCTTTCGGGCCGACGGCCCGCTCGACATGCGATTCGACACCTCGCGCGGCGTCCCCGCCGCGGAGCTGCTGGAGACCCTCGATGCCGCCGAGCTCACGGCGCTGTTCCGGCGCTACGGCGAGGAGCCCTTCGCCGGACGGATTGCCCGGGCCATCGTCGAGGATCGACGCAACTCGCCGACCCGGACCGCCCAGGAGCTTGCCGCGCTGGTCGAGCGCATCGCCCCATCGCGGGCGCCGGGTCGGCGCCGCGTCCACCCGGCGACCCGCGTCTTCCAGGCCCTCCGGATCGCGGTGAATGAGGAGCTCGAGTCCCTCCAGGGCGGCCTCGTCGCGGCCCTGGACCTGCTGCGCCCCGGCGGTCGCCTGGTGGTGCTGAGCTATCACTCGCTCGAGGACCGCATCGTCAAGCGCTTCTTTCAGGCCGAGCGGCGGGGATGCACCTGCCCGCCCGAGCTTCCGGTCTGCGTCTGCGGCCGCCTGCCGCGCCTCCGCCTCGTGACGCCGAAGGGAATCGTTCCCGCCGCCGCGGAGGTCGCGGCGAACCCCCGTGCCAGGAGCGCTCGGCTGCGCGCCGCCGAGCGCCTCGCCGCCTAGTCACCGAGCGGATCGGCAGTCAGGAACTGCCGGACGTACCACTCAGGGAGGGGAGTCCCGTGACCAAGCGCCATAACGCCAGCCGCCGACGGACCTACGGGCGCCGGCTCCACGAGGTCCACGAGCGCCACGACCGGCGCCCCGATCGCGACCGCGCCGAGACGGACTCGGCGGCGATGTTCGACGACGCTCCGATGGATCCGCTGTTCCTCGATGGCCGCGCGCCCCGCTCGCGGTACGGGTTCGCCGACTGATGGCCATCTACGAAGGCGCCCGGCCCCGTCCCGGGATCTCGCTGCCGTGGCTCCGTCCGGGCCTCGGACCGCGGCCGGATGCCGTGCCGCCATCCCGGCGGCGACCGGCCGCCGGGGCTGGAGCTCGTGGCTCCCACAGGACCTCCGCCCGGCGTGGCGCTCGGGTTGCCCGGCGGCCCCGAGCCGTCGGTGCCCTGCTCGCGGCGATCGTCATCATCTTCAGCGTCGCGTTCCTCTCGCTGAGCCAGAGCGTCCGGGTTGCGGCCACGAGCTACGACATCGTTCGCCTCGTCTCCGAGCGCGATCGGCTGTCCGCCCTGAAGGTCGACCTCCGCTCCGACGTGGAGCGCCTCGGCAGCGAGGCCGCGATCCGCAAGGAAGCGCTCGACACCGGCCTGGGCCAGCTCGGCGGCGCCGTCGTCCTGCCGGCGCGATAGGGCGCCACATCGGTGATTCCACGGACCGTCTCGGGCGCCCGGCTCATCACGTTGCTGGTGGTGTTCGGGCTGCTCGGCAGCGCCCTCGTCGTCCGGCTGGGCTACTGGCAGATCTCGGAGCACGACCGGCTGGTCGATAGCGCCCATCGCCAGCTCTTCATCCGGACCGAGGTCCCCAGCCGGCGCGGCGCGATCTACGACCGCAGCGGGACCGTGGTCCTGGCGACGAGCGTCAGCCGCGACCGGCTCGTCGTCTCCGCCCAGCGGATGATTGAGGCGGGCAAGCAGCGGATGGTCGATTTCCTTACCCAGCAGCTCGGCCTCGACGCGGCCGGTGCGACTGCGATCCGGGCCAAGCTCGACACCGGCAAGCCGTACCTCATCCTGGCCCGCAATCTTGCGCCCGGCCAGTCCGAGGCGATCCGCTCGGCGGCGGCCGACCAGGGCATCGTCGGGATCTCGTTCGAATCCGAATCGTTCCGCCAGTACCCCCAGGCCGGGGGCGGGGCGGGGATGTCACTCGCGGCGCAGCTCCTCGGCTTCGTCAACCAGGCCGGCGCGGGCCAATACGGGATCGAGCAGTTCTATCAGGCGCAGCTGGCCGGCAAGCCCGAGGTCGTCGAGTTCGACAAGGACGCCAACGGCATGCCGCTCGCCGATACGCAGCGTGTCGTCCAGCCGGGCGCGCCGGGCGACGATCTCCAGCTGACCATCGATTCCGGGCTGCAGCTTGCGGTGGAGCAGGAGGTCATGGCGGTGAAGATTGCCGATGGCGCAGCGAGCGTCTCGGCGGTCGTCCTCGACCCGTACACCGGCGAGGTCTACGGCGAAGCGACCTATCCCGGCTACGACGCCAACAACTACGCGGCGACGGCCACCGCGGACCCGAGGGGCTTCATCGATCCGATCATCTCGAACGTCTACGAGCCCGGCTCGGTCTTCAAGATGCTGACGGTCCTGACGGCCCTCGAGGCCGGCACCACGACCCTCGCGACGAAATACCGGGACACCGGGGTCCTCAGGCTCGACGGCGGCCGATCGAAGATCGAGGATGCCGACCGCCGCGGGATGGGCGTCATGAAGCTCGAGGACGCGATCGCCTACTCCCGGAACGTCGTGGCTGCGCGAGTAGCGCTCGGTCTCGCGCCGACGGTGGCGGATGCCTCCGCGATGCTCCACGACGTCTGGACGCAGCTCGGCTTCGGTTCCCCGACCGGGATCGATCTCTCCGGCGAGGTCGGCGGGCTCGTCAACGATCCGGCGATCAGCGCCTGGCGCCAGATCGACCTCGCAAATGGCGCCTTCGGCCAGGGCGTGGCCGTCACGCCGATCCAGCTCGCGACCGCCTATGCCGCGATGGTCAACGGCGGCAATCTGGTGCAGCCGCACGTCGTCACCGCGATTGGCGGCCACGCCGTGAACGCACCGTCACGCGGGTCCGTCCTGCCGGCGTCTCTCAGCCCCACCCTGGCGGGCCTCATGCATCACGTCATCCAGATCCCCTGGTACAAGAGCTTCACGACCGTCCCCGGCTACTGGCTCGGGGCAAAGACCGGCACGGCCCAGATCTGGGATGCGGCACATCGGCGCTGGTTCCCGAACCTCTACAACTTCTCCGCGGTGGGCTTCATCGGGCGCCGCGTCGGCCATCCCGACCTGATCGTCGCCGTCCAGATCCACAGTGGCCGACCAAACCGCAACGCCGCCGGCCAGCTGAGCCTGCCGGTCGCCTCGACGGAGCTCTTCCGCCGGGTCGCGACCGACGCGATCACGACGCCCGGCCTGCTGCCGGCACTGCCAGTCGAGGAGGCACCGGTCACCAGGGCCAACGAATGACGGCGGGCGCCTGTGCGACACTTCGACGCGTGACGGTCGATCGGCCCTCGTCGCCGCCAGCGGGGGCGGGTCCGTCGGGCCAGGCCCCGCGCGGGGGCCCCGCTCCGGCGCTCATGGCCGACGATCTCGCGCGGCTGACGGGTGGTCGCCTGCTCGTCCGGTCCAATCGCGCGATCCGGGGCGCAGCCGTGGATTCGCGCCTCGTCGGGCCGGGAGAGCTCTTCGCCGCGCTGCCCGGCGAACGGACCGATGGCCATCGCTTTCTTCGCGAGGCAGCGGCGGCGGGTGCCGCGGCCATCGTTGTGTCCCGCGCGCCGGGTCAGGAGGAGATCGGCGCGCTGGGTGATGTCACCTTGATCGCGGTGCCCGATGCTCTCGTCGCGCTGGGAGCCATCGCGGCTGGCTGGCGCGCCCGGTTCGATCTCCTCGTCGTTGGTGTCACCGGCAGCATCGCCAAGACCTCGACGAAGGAAGCCGCTGCGACGGTCCTCGGCGCGATCTTCCGAACCCTTCGCAGCGAGGGCAACCAGAACAACGAGATCGGGCTGCCGCTCACGCTCCTGCGCCTCGGCCCGGAGCACAGCGCCGCCGTCCTCGAGATGGGCATGTACGCCGGTGGCGAGATCGCCGATCTGGCGCGGATGGCGAAACCGCGGATCGGCGTCGTGACCGCGGTCCACGGTGTCCACCTGAGCCGGCTCGGCTCCCTCGCCGCGATCGAGCGGGCCAAGGGCGAGCTCGTCGAGGCCCTCCCATCCGACGGGACGGCCGTCCTCAACGCCGACGATCGGCGTGTCCGGCGAATGGCAGACCGGACCGCGGCCCCGACGGTCTCCTATGGGTTCGCGGGTGACGCCGATGTCGGGGCCGATGGGATCACATCGGCCGGATTCAAGGGAATGCGCTTCTCGCTCCGGCTTCCGGCTGCCCCCGGCACCGGCAGGCCGGTCAGGCTGCCGGCCGCGATTCCGGGCCTCGGGAAGCTCTCGGTTCACAACGCCCTCGCTGGGGCTGCCGTGGGTCACGCGGCCGGGATGGCCCCGCAGGCGATCGTCCACGCCCTCGCCGGCGGTTGGTCCGCGCCACATCGCGGCCAGGTGGTCGAGCTTGGCTCGATCCGGGTCATCGACGACAGCTACAACGCCTCGCCGCCGTCGGTCACCGCGGCCCTCGACCTCCTGGCCGGGCTGCCGGGCCGACGCATCGCCGTCCTCGGCGAGATGCTGGAGCTCGGCCGCGACGCCGAGTCTGGCCATCGCGATGTCGGCGTGGCCGCCGCGGCGACCGCGGACCTGCTCGTCGTCGTCGGCGCCGGGGCTGCCGGGATCGCCGCCGGCGCAACGGGCGCGGGCCTCGATCCCGCACGGATCCTCCAGGTCCGCGACCGTGACGCGGCGCTCGACATCCTCCAGCATCGGCTCCGGCCCGGCGATGTGGTCCTCGTCAAGGCGTCGCGCGGAGTCGAACTGGACAAGCTGATCGATTCCCTTCGCGCCGATGCGAAGGCCCTTGGCCGATGAGCGTCGAGCTGATCCAGGCGCTGCTGCTCGCGTTCGCCGTCATCGTCATCCTGATGCCCGCGTACATTCGGTTCCTGCGCTTCATGGGCATGGGCAAGCGGATCAGGGTGGAAGGTCCCGAGACGCACCTCGCGAAGGCCGGGACCCCAACGATGGGCGGGCTCCTGCTGATCGGCGTCGTCCTGACGCTCTTCTTCCTCCTCCACGGCCTGCCACCGGGGGGCATCATCGCGCCCCTTGCGACGCTGCTCCTCGTCGGCATCCTCGGCGCCGTCGACGACTACCTCAACGCGAAGACCGGCGAAGGGATCCACGTCCGGCAGAAGATGCTGTGGCTCGTCGTGGTCGGCGTCGTCGCCGCGTTCCAGATCCAGCGAACGTATGCGATCGACGTCATCGCGGTCCCATTCGTCGGCTCGGTCGGCGTCTCACCCGCGATCTACATCGTGTTCGCCGCGTTCGCGATCATCGCCTCGGCGAACGGCGTGAACATCACCGACGGCCTCGACGGCCTCGCGGGTGGGACCCTCGTCTTCGCCTTCGTCGCGTACCTGCTCATCGCCCTGCTGAACGAGCCGACGCAGCCGAACCTCGCCTCCCTGTGCGCCCTGATCATCGGGGCGCTGCTCGGCTTCCTCTGGTTCAACGTCCACCCGGCCCAGGTGATCATGGGCGACTCGGGCTCGCTCGCGCTCGGGGCGACGCTTGCAGTGACGGCGCTCATCACCGGCCAGATCCTCGTGCTCCCATTCATCGGCCTCGTCTTCGTGATCGAGACCGCTTCGGTCGTCCTCCAGGTCGCGTACTTCAAGCTCACTGGCGGTCGGCGCATCTTCAAGATGAGCCCCCTCCACCACCACTACGAGCTGCTTGGCTGGGATGAGGAGAAGATCACGCTGCGGTTCTGGATCGTCGGGATCATCGCCGGGCTGATCGGCGTCACCCTCTTCCTCGCCTCGATCGATCGGCTCCAGTGAGCTCGATGACGATGGAACCGACAGCGACCCGGCGACTGATCGATCCCGACCGCCTGACGATGGCCGCGATCCGCGCCGGCGCCCTTCGAGGCCGAGCCGTGACGGTCCTCGGCTTTGCCCGAAGCGGGGTGGCCCTGGCCCGGTTCCTCGTCGACGCAGGCGCCGACGTCACGATCTATGACGGTCGGCCGGCCGCGGAGCTCGAAGGCGCGATCGAGGCCCTTGACGACCGACCGGTTCGATACCTCCTCGGGCCCGACGTCGACCCCGGCGTCGCGTGGGCCGAGGCGGAGCTCGTGACGAGCTCGCCGTCGATCAATCCGGACTTCCCTACGACCGAGCCGCGACTTCGGACGGCGCTCGGCGACCTCGTGGCTCGGCGGCGGTCCGGCGATCCGCGGGCGCCCGCCGTGATCTGGGAGCCGGATCTCTTCCTCCGGCTCTGCCCCGCGCCGACGATCGGGGTCACCGGCACGAAGGGCAAGACGACCACGGCCGCGCTGACCCATGCCGTGCTCACGGCGGACCCGCTGCATCGAGCGATACTCGGCGGCAACATGGGCCGCCCGATCGTGGAGCGCCTGCCGGAGCTCGGGCCGGAGGATCGGGTGGTGTTCGAGCTGTCCGAGCTGCAGCTGCCGACCCTGTCACGCGGGACGACGGTCGCGGTCTACACGAACGTGACGGCTGACCACCTCGACCGGCACGGCGACCTGGCGGCCTACCGTCGGGTCAAGCGCCGCCTCGCCGAGCTCGTCGATCCCCGCGGGGCCCTCGTCGTCAACACGGACGACCCGGTGGTCGCGACGTATGCCGGGGTCGGCGGCGCTCGAACCGTCACGTATCGGCTCGAAGCCCCCGACCGCGGAGGCCTCGGCCTCGTCGACGGCTGGATCGTCGCCTCCGACGTGGCGCCGATGCCCGGCATCGCGGGCCGCGAGACGAGGAGTGGCCGCGAAGCGTTGACCGGCACCGTCCGGATCCTGCCCGTCGCCGAGCTCTCGATCCCGGGGCGGCACAACATCTCGAACGCCCTGGCGGCGGTGGCCGTCGGCCTCCTCTTCGGCGTCGAGGTGGCCGCCATCCGGCACGCCGTCGCGGCCTTCAGCGGCGTCGAGCACCGCCTCGAGACGGTGGACGTCGTCGACGGCATCCGATATGTCAACGATTCGCAGGGCACCCAGCCGGACGCGGTAGCGGCGGCGCTCCGCGCCTTCGAGGGACCGATCGTGCTGATCGCCGGCGGCCGCGACAAGGGCGTGGACCTGTCGCCGCTAGCCCCCGTCGTCGCCGATCGGGCCGCGGCGGCCGTGCTGATCGGCGAGAGCGCCGCGGAGCTGGAGCGTCTCTTCGCCGGGGCCGGGCTCCGAACGATCGAGCACGCGCCGACGCTCGAGGCCGCGGTGCAGCGCGCCGGGGAGCTGGCTCGCGAGGCCGTCTTGACTCGCGCGGCGGCCGAGGCCGCCGAGGCGGCAAACGCGCCCGGAGCGGGTCCGGCCGCCTCTGCCCCCGAGCCGGCCGCGACGGTCCTCCTGAGCCCGGCGGCCGCAAGCTTCGACATGTTTCCCGACTACGAGGCCCGTGGCCGCGCCTTCAAGGCGGCCGTCGCGGCGCTCCGCGCCGAGCGGAGATCCTGATGGACCTCGCGCCACGCCGGGCCCTGGGCGGCAAGCCCAGCCGATCCGAGCGCTCTCTCGGGGCCGAGCGACATCGCGGCCGCGCCGCCTCCCCGACGAGCCGACGCGCGCAGGCGGGCGCGGACGCGCGACCCGCCGCCCGCACCAAGGCCGACGTTCTTCAGCGGGAGCGCCACCAGCCGGACTACGCGATCCTCGTCGCGGTCGTGGCCCTCGCCGCGATCGGGATCCTGATGGTCTATTCGTCCTCGGCGCTGCGGTCCTACATCGAGCGAGACGACACGCTCGCGATCGTGGGACCGCAGATCCTGTGGGCGGGAATCGGGCTGCTCGTGCTCGTGGCCGTCATGCGGATCGACTATCGCGTCTTCCGGATTGCCTCCGTGCCGGGTTATGCGTTCGCCGTGGTCCTCCTCGTCCTCGTCTTCGTGCCCCAGTTCAATCGCGTCGTCGGCGGGTCGGCGCGATGGCTCGTCCTCGGGCCGCTCCCGGCGATTCACCCCGCCGAGGTCGCGAAGCTCGCGCTGATCATCTATCTCGCCCACTGGCTGGCCAACCGCGGCGCGCGGGTCGCGAGCCTTCGAGCCGGGACGATTCCGTTCCTCCTGATTCTCGCGCCCGTGGCGCTGCTGGTGTTCCGCGAGCCGGATCTCGGCACCACCGCCGTGATCGGCCTCACGGCGTTCACGATGTTCTTCGTTGCCGGGGCGAGCCTGTGGCAGTTCGGCGCGATCGGCGCGATCGGCGTCGTCGGCGTGCTGCTCGTGGGCCTGCGCGGCTACCAGGCCGATCGGATCAAGGCGTTCCTCGATCCCTGGGCAGATCCCCTGGGCGCGGGCTTCCACACGATCCAGGGGTTGCTCGCGCTCGGTCTCGGCGGGATCCTCGGCAGCGGCCTCGGGGAGAGCAAGCTCGCCGGCGGGCTGTACCTGCCCAACGCCTGGAACGACTTCATCTTCGCGATCATCGGCGAGGAGTTCGGCTTCGTCGGGGCGGCCGCGGTCATCACGCTGTTCCTGGTCCTCGCCTGGGCGGGGATTCGGACCGCGATGCGCGCGCCCGATACCTTCGGGGCGCTGCTGGCCGCGGGCATCACGGCCTGGCTCTGCCTCCAGGCGTTCATCAACATCGCGGTCGTCGTGGCCCTGCTGCCGGTCACCGGGATCACGCTCCCGTTCATCAGCGCCGGCGGCTCGTCGCTCGTCGTGAGCTTCGCCGCCGTCGGGATCCTGCTGTCGATCTCGCGCGAGACGCTCGAGCCCGGAGAACGGAGAATCGCGCAGAAGACCAGCCAGAGAACGGAGCAGAAAACCAATGCGCCTGCTGATCACGGGCGGGGGCACGGGGGGCCACATCTACCCGGCTCTCGCCGTCGCGAGCTCGCTTCGACGCCGCGCCCCCGCGCCTGAGATCGACTGGGTCGGCGGGCGCCGGGGCCTCGAGGGCAAGCTCGTCCGGGAGGCGGGCTTCCCGCTGCGCCGGCTCGCCCTCCGGTCGCTGCGCTCGGTCGATCGGGACGTCCACCTGGTCCTCGACCCGCTGCGCCTGGCCCTGTCCGTGCCCCAGGCCGCCGCGCTGCTCACAGCGCGTCGGCCGGCCGCGATCTTCACGACCGGCGGCTACCTCGCCATTCCGGTGATCCTGGCTGCCCGACCCCTCGGCATTCCGATCCTGCTCTGGGAGGGCAACGTGATCCCGGGCCGGAGCGTCCGCGCGACCGCCCGTCTCGCATCCGCGGTAGGCGTCTCATTCGCGGCCACGTGCGCGGCCCTCCGCGCCGAGCATTGTTACGAGACCGGCACTCCGATCCGCGAGCTCGGTTCGATTGACCGGCTCGCGGCCCGCGAGCAGCTCGGCATCCCGGCCGATGCCCGCGTGATCCTCGTCTTCGGCGGCTCGCAGGCGGCCGCGCGGCTCAACAACGCCGTGATCGAGGTGCTGCCGGCTCTCATCGAGCGCTGGTTCGTGATTCACCTGACCGGCGACGCCGGGTACGCCGATGCCCTCGCATCGCGCCAGCGACTGCCGGACGCCATCCGGGCCCGCTATCGCCCGGAGCCGTTCCTGCGCGAGGGAATGGTTACGGCCCTCGTAGCCGCCGACCTCGTGGTTGGGCGGGCCGGCTCGTCGACGCTGGCCGAGGTCACCGCCTTCGGGTTGCCGATGGTCGTCGTTCCGTATCGCTTCGCGGGCGGCCATCAGCACGCCAACGCCGAAGCCCTGGCAGCGGCCGGAGCGGCCCGGATCGTCGAGGACGAGGCATTCGACGGCCCCGCGCTCCTCGCCGCCGCGTCGCTGGTCGACGATCCGGTGACCTACGTCGGGATGGCGACGGCCGCTCGAAGCCTGGGCCGTCCAGGTGCGGCCGACGCCGTCGCGGAGCTGCTCCTTACGCTCGCGAAGCGGTCGCCGCTGCCGAGCCCCGACGTCATCGCGGCGATGTCCCGATCCCGAGGCACGCTCGCATGAGCGCCGAATCGCCGGCCTTCGATGCGCTCCGAATCGCCGGCGACATCGCCCGCCGCGTCGGTGTCAAGGCGGAGCGCGACTCGCCGCTCGCTCGGTTCACGACCATGCGCGTGGGCGGGCGCGCCGACCTCCTCGCGACGGCCCACAACGCCTTCGAGCTCAGGGCCCTCGTCCGTTTCGCCCGGACCCGCGAGCTGCCGCTCTTCGTGCTCGGCCGAGGCAGCGACGTCGTGATCTCCGACCGCGGCATCCGCGGCCTCGTCGTGCACGTGAAGGCCGAGGGCAGCCGGGTGGAGGATGACTGCTACACCGCGGAGGCGGGAGTCCCCATGGCCCGGGCCGCCACCGAGACGCAGCGGGCCGGGCTGTCGGGGCTCGAGTTCGGGCTCGCGATCCCCGGCACGGTCGGCGGTTCCGTCTGGGCGAATGCGGGGGCACACGGCGCCGACATTGCCTCGGTGCTCCAGAACGCCGACGTCCTCCTCGGCAACGGCACCGAGGCGAGGATCCCTGCCGACGATCTCGGCTTCGCCTATCGCAACAGCCGGTTCAAGCACCACGATGCCGCTGGCTCCAACGAGATCGTCATCGCCGCGACGTTCCGCCTCGAAGCCGCGCCCGCCGACACGATCAAGGAGCGCCTCGACGACATCCGGCACTGGCGGCAGGCCCATCAGCCGCTCGGGATCCCGTCCGCCGGGAGCGCGTTTCGGAACCCCGCGGAGGGGCCGTCGGCCGGTGAGCTCATCGACCGGGCCGGCCTGAAGGGCCTCCGAATCGGCGGCGCGAGCGTGTCCGAGAAGCACGCGAACTTCATCGTCAACGATGGCCGCGGCAGCGCCGCCGATGTACGCCGCCTCCTCGACAGGGTCCGTGCCACCATCCTCGAGCGCGACGGCGTCGACCTCGAGCCCGAGATCGTGTTCGTCGGCGACTGGTCGGGCTGGCCCTGGCCGGCCGACGATGGGGAAGGGGAGGTCGGTCCGTGACGAACGATCGCGCCGGCTATCCGCCGATCGTGGTCCTGCTCGGTGGCCCGTCGGCGGAGCACGACGTCTCGATCGTCTCGGGGACCGCCATCGCCGACGCGCTGCTCGGAGCCGAGCTAGACCTTCGCCAGGTCCTGATCGACCTCGAGACGCGGTGGTGGTGGCTTCCGGCCGATCATCGGCGCGACGGCCGGCTGCAAGCGGCGTATGACGATCCGGTCTCTCTCGGGGCGGACGGGCCATACCGGACCGGGGCGGCCCTGGATGCCCTGGCCGCGCTTGACCCGGCGCCCGTCGTCTTCATCGCCCTCCACGGGCCGTTCGGCGAGGACGGCACCGTCCAGGCCCTGCTCGACGCCGCCGGGCTCGCCTACACGGGCTCCGGGGTGCTCGGGTCCGCGGTGGGCATGGACAAGGTCGTCCAGAAGCGGCTCTGGCGGGGCCTCGGCCTGCCTGTCATCGACTGGCGGGAGGTTCGAGCGAGCGACTGGCGGGCGAGACCCGAAGCGGTCCGCGGCGAGCTCGAGGCGTTCGCCGGCGACGACGACCCGCGACTCATGGTCAAGCCGGCACGGCTCGGCTCGTCGGTCGGCATGACGCTCGCGCATATCGAGGCCGAGCGAGCCCCGGCGCTCGATCTCGCGTTCCGCTACGACACCGTGGCCGTCGTCGAGCGCTACCTCGCGGATGCCAGGGACCTCGAGATCTCCGTCATCGGCAATGAGCCGCCGCTCGGCATCTACGGCCCCGGTGAGATCGTCGCCGGCCACGAGTTCTACGACTACGCCGCGAAGTACACGCCCGGGCTGTCGGAGACCTCCCCCCATGCGGAGGTGCCCGAGTCGATGCGGGTGACGATGCAGAAGCTCGCCCGCGACGCCTACCGCTCGGTCGGCGCCGAGGGCTTCGCCCGGGTCGACTTCTTGGTCCGCGAAGAGGCGATCTACCTCTCGGAGATCAACACGATCCCCGGGTTCACCCCGATCAGCCTCTTCCCGACGCTGCCGGCCGAGGCCGGACTCGACTTTCGGGCGGTCTGCCTGCGGGTGATCGACCTGGCGATCGAGCGCCACGCCGCGCGGCCGGCCGCCAGGCTGCGACCCGAAGATCTGCCGAGGTGACGGGCCGGCGAGCCCGTCGGTCGCGCGCGTCCGGCGCCCGCCGGGCAGGGGCCGCGGGGCGCCTCGGTGGCCGCGCCCGGCTGATCAGCCCGACCCGGGCGGCGGGACTGCTGGGAATGCTGGTGGCCGGCGTGGCCCTCAAGCTCCTGACCGGAGCGGCGACGTTCGGCCTGACGGAGATCGACAAGCCGGCGCTGCAGTGGACCGCCGCGGACGCCATCCTCGCAAGCGTCCAGCTTTCGCAGGGCACGAACCTCTTCCAGATCGAGACCGGCCCGATCGAGGCTCGTCTCGCGGCGTTGCCGGCGGTTGCCGCCGCGCAGGTCTCGGTCTCCCTGCCGCATGCCATTACGATCACGGTCCGGGAGCGAGTCCCGATCCTCATCTGGCAGGTCGGCGATAACCGCTTCCTCGCCGACAGCGACGGCGTGCTCTTTGCCGTCCTGGACGCGGCGGCGGCGGGCGACGCCCATGTGCCGACGGTCGTCGATCGGCGGGCCGGGTCGCCGGGCCTCATCGTCGCGGGCTCGACGCTCAGCTCGGACGATCTTGACGCCGCCACCCGCCTGGCCGCGCTCGTCCCAGCCGACGTCGGCACCACCGCCCCGGCCCTCCACGTCTGGCTGGACGACACGGCTGGCTACACCATCACCGCCGGGGCGGGGACATGGACTGCCGTGTTCGGGTTCTACAACCCGTCGGTTCGACCCACGGACCTCATCCCGGGCCAGGTGCGCCTCCTCCGTAGCCTCCTCGCAGACCGCGAATCGTTGGTCGCCCGGATCTACCTCGCCGGCGAGAGGAGCGGGACCTATGTCCCGCGAGCCACTCCGAAGTGAGAGGGGGTGACGAGCGAATCACGTTGCCGAGTGCCACCTCGCGGCTACCGTCTGGGCTACCCTGTGCACAAACGCACCGCAGCGAGGACGGGAAACTTGTTCCTCCCCCTGGCAGGCCTGCTGGTGGGCGTCCTGCTCGGGCTCGTCCTCAATGTCAACGTCAGCTTCGAGTTCAGCCGCTACTCGGCCGTGGCGATCCTCGCCGCGCTCGATTCGGTCCTCGGGGCAGTGCGGGCCGAGCTCGACGGCGTCTACGACAACCGGATCTTCATCTCTGGGTTCGTTACCAATGCGATCGTGGCGGTGATCCTGACCTTCATCGGGGATCGGCTCAGCCTGGACCTGTACCTTGTCGCGCTTATCAACTTCGGGTTCCGGATCTTCAACAATGTCGCCCTGATCCGGCGGCACTTCATCTGAGGGCATCGTGGTAGAAGGCGTACTCGTCGGCATCGACGTCGGCACGAGCAAGGTCTGCGCCCTGATCGGTGAGATCGGACGCGACGGCAAGCTGACCGTGATCGGTCACGGCACGGTGCCGGCATCGGGCCTGAAGAAGGGCGCCGTCGTCAACATCGACCAGACGGTCCGGTCCATCCGGGACGCGGTCGAGCGAGCCGAGCGCCTCTCCGGCTGGAAGATCGACAAGGCCTTCGTGGGCGTGGGCGGCTCGCAGATCGAGAGCCTGAACTCGACCGGCCAGGTCGCCGTCTCGGCCCACACCCGGGAGGTCGCCCGTGAGGACATCCGGCGGGCGATCGAGGTGGCTCGGGCGGTCGCGATCCCGACGAATCGGGAGGTCCTCCACGTCGAGCGACGGGGCTTCATCGTCGACGGCCAGGAGGGGGTCAAGGACCCGCTCGGCATGAGTGCGCTTCGGCTCGAGGTCGAGACCCACATCGTCACCGCGCCACAGACCGCGGTCCAGAACCTCATGAAGTGCGTCGCCCAGGCGGGGGTCAAGATCGACGAGCTCGTCGTCAACGCCCTCGCCTCCGCCGAGGCCGTCGCGAACGAGACGGAGCGGGAGCTCGGCGTCGCGGTGGCGGACCTCGGGGCCGGCACGATCGACCTCGCGATGTTCAACGAGGGCTCGCCCTTCCATACGAGCGTCCTGCCGGTCGGCGGGAACTTTGTGACCAACGACATCGCGATCGGCATCAAGACCTCGTTGCCGGTCGCCGAGGAGCTGAAGATCCAGCACGGGACATGCGACCTCAAGACCGTCGCCGACGACGAGGAGATCGCGGTCTCGGTCCTCGGCGAGGATGCCGGCCGGACCGTGAGCCGGCTCGAGGTCTGCCAGATCATCGAGGCCCGGATGCGGGAGACCCTCGAGCTCCTCGCCGGCGAGATGCGTTCCGCCGGCGCCGGCATGCTCCCGGCCGGGATCATCCTGACCGGTGGCGGCGCCCAGCTCGCCGGCTTGGCGGAGCTCGGCCGGGAGGTCCTCGGGATGCCGGTCCGGGTGGTCGCTCCGTCTGGAGTCGCGGGCCTCACCGATTCGATCCTCACGCCCGCCTACTCGACGGCCATCGGCCTCCTCCAGTGGGGCTCGACGATGCTCGACGAGGGTGAGTCGACGCGTTATGAGTCGGCCCCGGCGGCAGGCCTGCTCGGCCGGCTGCGGGATGCGATCCGGAGCATTTTCCCCTAGGAATCTCGTCGATTCGGTGAGCCGCCGGGCAGGGCCCGGTGGTAGACTTCGGCGCAACCTGCGGAGGCTCGTCCGGCGAGCGAGGCATCGCGTGGGCCCCGACCTCAGCCCCCACACTGCGGCCTGCGAGGCCGCTGGAGGAGTACCGATGGCGTTGCGTTCCGATTCCGAGAACTTCGCGCTCATTCGCGTCATCGGAGTCGGCGGGGGAGGGAGCAACGCGGTCAACCGCATGATCCGCGCCGAGATGATGGGCGTCGAGTTCATCGCCCTGAACACCGACGCCCAGGCCCTCCTCCAGTCGGATGCGCCTCACAAGATCCGCATCGGCGACAAGATCACCCGCGGCCTCGGCGCCGGCGGCGATCCCTCGATCGGGGAGCGCGCGGCGGAGGAGGACACCGAGAAGATCGCCCAGGCCCTTGAGGGCTCGGACATGGTCTTCATCACCTCGGGGCTCGGTGGTGGGACTGGATCCGGGGCATCGCCGGTCGTCGCGGAGATCGCGAAGGAAGCCGGCGCCCTGACGATCGGCGTCGTCACGAAGCCCTTCAGCTTCGAAGGGGCAAAGCGGAAGCTGACCGCCGAGAAGGCCGCCGAAGCGCTCAAGGCGAAGGTCGACACGCTCATCACGATCCCGAACGATCGCCTCCGCGACGTCGTCCAGAAGAACACGTCGATCCTCGATGCCTTCCGGGTCGTCGACGACGTGCTTCGCCAGGGCGTCCAGGGGATCAGCGACATCATCACCGTCCCCGGCCTGATCAACCTCGATTTCGCCGACGTCCGCGCGATCATGAAGGACGCCGGCTCGGCGCTCATGGGGATCGGCCGCGCGTCCGGCGAGAATCGCGCCATCGAGGCGGCTCGCCAGGCCATCGCCAGCCCGCTCCTCGAGGTCAACATCTCGGGCGCCCAGGGCATCCTCTTCAACGTGTCCGGCTCCTCGAGCCTGTCGCTGTTCGAGGTGACCGAGGCCGCCGAGGAGATCCGCGCGGCCGCGGATTCCGAGGCCAACATCATCTTCGGGACGAGCTTCAACGAGCGCCTCGGCGACGAGGTCCAGATCACGGTCATTGCCACCGGCTTCGATGGCCGCCGCCACACGGCATCCAGCCGGGCGAGCGCAGCCGCGGGCTCCGGGGCCGACGCCGGAGCCGGCCGGCCCCAGCGCGACTTCCTTGAGGAGCTCGAGCGCCAGCGTAGCCAGATGACGGACGCCGGCGTCCCCGACGCGCCGACGGCACGCACCGAAGAGACTGGCAATGGCCACGCGCCGCGGTCGGTCGGCGAGCCGGTGCCGGTCAAGAAGCCGGCGTACGACGCCGACGACCTCGAGATCCCGAGCTTCCTCCGTCGCGGCCGCTAGCTCAGACTCCGCCCCGTCGATCGAGGCGGCCAACGCCGCCGTCCAGTCGCGGATCGAAGCCGCTGCCCGTCGGGTCGGTCGTGATCCGAGCGAGGTCACCATCGTCGCCGTCACGAAGACCGTCCGGCCGGAGCGGATTCGCGAGGCCGTCGCCGCAGGTCTGACGACGCTCGGCGAGAACCGGGTCCAGGAGGCCGCCGAGAAGCGGCCGCTCGTGTCCGGGGCGCAGTGGCATCTGGTCGGCCCCCTTCAGTCGAACAAGGTCCGGCGGGCCCTCGAGACATTCGATGCGATCGAGTCCGTCGACTCGCTCGACCTCGCCCGGCGGCTGTCCCGGGTCGCTGCCGAGCTCCGCCCGGGCCAGGTCGTCCCGACCCTGTTGCAGGTGAAC
>JBBQTO010000039.1:0-17391 GCA_038234575.1 Candidatus Limnocylindrales bacterium | reverse complement strand
GCGTTCGACGTCATGACGCCCGTCGTCATGCCGTATACGGGCGCCGCGAATCCCATCCGCGACATCAACGGTGGCGGCCTGGCCTGGGAGATCGGCTCCGGCAGGGGCTGGCTGACGGCCGGCGGCTCGCTCAAGGTCGAGGTCGAGGGTCTCGTGCTCGCGTCGATCCACTCGAACCCGGTTGGCAGTTTCAAGGCCATCGTGAGCTGCCAGACGATCGTGGACGGCACCGCGCAGGTCGCAAATGTTGCGACCGGCACCTTCCCGGCCACCACCGGTCTCGCCAGCGCGGGTGGCGGCAACGCCGACATCGAGGCGCAGGTCACGCTCCCGCAGCCCTGCATTGCCCCGATCATCTTCGTGACGAGCCCCGGCGGCTCGTGGTTCGCAGCTACTGGGTTCTGAGGCCCGACACGCAGCAACTGACACGTTGCGGCCCTCGACCGGTCTAGGCTCGCGGGGTGCTCCGACCGACCCCCCACGACCTGATCTCGGCCGAGGGCTGCTCGATTCCTGAGGTCATCGGCCCGGGGATCCGGTACCTCTTCGTCGGCATCAACCCCGGCCTCTGGTCTGGCGCAACTGGGCACCACTTTGCGCGACCCGGCAATCGCTTCTGGCCGACCCTGCACGGGGCCGGCTTCACGCCGCACCTCCTCGCGCCCGACGATGACGAGACGCTCATGGCCCTCGGGATCGGGATCACGAACCTCGTCAACCGGGCGACGGCCAAGGCCTCGCAGGTGACCGACGCCGAGCTGCGGGCGGGTGCTGCCCGACTGCGCGCCACCGTCGCGCGCCACCGGCCTGTGGCCGTCGCCGTGCTCGGCGTATCGGCGTATCGCGTGGCGTTCGACGACCCGGTCGCGACGATCGGCCGCGCAGCCGAGGCCCCCGCGGGCGCGGAGCTCTGGATCCTGCCGAACCCAAGCGGGCTCAACGCCCACTACCAGTTGCCCCAGCTCATCGACCTCTTCCGGACCTTTCGTGACAGCGTGACGGCGAGCCCCGGTATCGTTAGGGAATGACTGCCACCTACCACGTCCCCGGCGCGATCCTCACCGAGCGCGATCACGAGGTGCCGCTCGATCACACAGCCCCGAAGGGCGCCAAGATCAGCGTCTTCACTCGCGAGGTCGCGGCCCCTGACGGCACCGATCGGCCGTACCTCGTGTTTCTCCAGGGCGGCCCCGGCTTCGAGGCGGCTCGACCCACGAGCCCGCCGACGGGCTGGATGAAGCGGGCCCTCAAGGATTTCCGGGTCCTCCTGCTCGATCAGCGGGGGACCGGCCGCTCGACGCCGGTGGGGCCCGAGCTGCCGGGCGACACTGCCGCCGACCAGGCGGCGTACCTCACCCACTTCCGGGCCGATTCGATCGTTCGCGACGCCGAGCTGATCCGGCGGGAGCTGGGGATCGAGCGCTGGAGCGTCCTCGGTCAGAGCTTCGGCGGGTTCACGTCGTTGACGTATCTGTCGATCGCCCCCGAGGGCCTTCGCGAGGCGTTCCTCACCGGCGGGCTGTCGCCGTTCGGGCGCCCGGTCGACGATATCTACGGCGCGACCTATGTCCGCCTGATCTCCAAGAACCGGGCGTATTTCGCCCGCTATCCGGACGACCGCGCCCGAGTGGCCGACATTCACCGACGTCTCGAGGCCGACGACGTCCGCCTGCCGTCGGGCGACCGACTGACGTCGCGCCGATTCCGCCAGATGGGGATGTGGCTCGGCGACAGCGCCGGTTGGGAGCTCCTGCACCACGTCCTCGAGCTGCCGTTCGGATCGAGCGCCTTCCTGTACGACGTCGAGGGCTCGGTTCGCTTCGGCCGCAACCCGATCTACGCGACACTCCACGAATCGTCGTACGCGGACGGCGTCGCAACCCGCTGGTCGGCCCACCGCCTCCTGCCGCCCGAGGTCGTCGAGGAGCGTTACTTCACGGCCGAGCACGTCTTTCCGTGGATGTTCGAGGACTACGCCGGCCTGCGGCCCCATCGAGACGTCGCCAACCTCCTTGCCGAGCACGAGTGGCCGCGCCTGTACGACCCGGATCGGCTGCGGCACAACGAGGTCCCCGTCGCCGCGACGATCTACACCGACGACCTGTACGTCGAGCGGGCATTCGCCGAGGAAACGGCGGCCGCGATCCCGCGCCTGCGTCCGTGGATCACGAACGAGTACGAGCACAACGCGCTCCGCGCCGACGGCGAGCGCGTCCTGGACCGCCTCATCGATCTCGCCCGGGGCCGCGCCTGAAGGCGGCAGGCGCATCGCTGGCCCCTTCTGCGCCGCGGGAATAGACTCCCACTGAGATCGTTGCGTCCGCAACGGCTTCGATGGAAGGATCAGAGATGACGGCTTGGGATCCCGAGGAATTCGAGAACAACATGATCGCGGACATGCGCGCCTATGGCGGCCAGGTCACCCAGGGTCCGCTGGCTGGACATCCCCTGCTCGTGCTGACGATGACCGGCGCCAGGACGGGCGAGCCGAGGCGAGCGATCCTCACCTACACGCGCGACGATGGCGACTACATCGTCGCGGCCAGCGCAAGCGGCTCCCCCAAGGACCCGGTCTGGCTCAACAACCTCCGCGCGAATCCGAACGTGACGGTCGAGGCGGAGACGAGGACCTTTCCTGCGACGGCACGAATCGTCGACGATGCCGAGCACGGTCCGTTGTGGTCCGCCCACGTCGCCCAGCTGCCGCAGTTCGCCGCGTACCCGGAGAAGGCCGGCCGAGTTATTTCCGTTGTCCGGTTGACGCCGCACCAATCGACGTAGCCTCGCCCGGCCGCAGGACCCGAACGTCGACCCCAGGCGCCAGCTCAGCGACGTGGCTGGCGAATCGAGCGCCGGGTTCCAGGAGCGGGGCCCGCCAGATCCGATGGAGGCGCCGCGGGTACAGCGTGCCCCAGTGAATCGGCATGGCGACGCGTGGCCGGATGTCCCGAACGACCTCGGCCGCCGAGCGCGGCCCCAGGTGTCCCGGTCCCCGATGCGGGCCCCACGTCCAGACGGGCAGTAGCGCGACGTCGATACCGTCGGCGAGGAGGCGCATCTCCTCGAAGCGGCCCGTATCGCCTGCAAAATAGACGGTCGCCCCGGCCTCGACGACGAACCCAATGGGCCGGACCCGCCGGCCGCCGGGTGTGGTCCAGTGCCGCGCGGGGACGGCCCGGATCGTCAGCCCCCCGAGCACGACGCGCTCGCCGTCGGCCAGCTCCATGACGTCACCGCCTAACGCGAGACCGACCGCGGATCCGAGACCGCGAGCGACGACGCCCGGCGGGCGACCGGGGATTGAGCGCAGCGAAGCCGGATCGAAGTGGTCGGGATGGTCGTGCGAGATCAGGACGAAGTCGATCCGGCCCAGGGATTCCACGGTTGGAACCGGCCCGTGACGCTCGAGCGGACCGAGGCTCGATCGCAGGAACGGATCCGTCAGGATCCGAATGCCGCCGAGCTCGAGGAGCACGGTCGAATGGCCGATGAAGCGGAGGTCAACGCCCCCGCGGGTCACAACTGCCTGGCGGTGGCCACGATCGGGTCGCTCGCCCGGCCCGGCACCTGCCGCAGCCGGGTGGGGTCCCGCAGCAGCGTCAGCAGGCCCCCGAGCAGGGCGCCGGCGCTCGTCTCGATGATGTCCTCCATCGTGTCGTCGTAGGTCAGGTTCATGCCCTTCGCGCCGAGCTTCATGCCCATCCATTCGCCGATCTCCCAGACCGCGGCCGCCGCGATCCCGGCCAGCGTGGCCAGGCCGGCGGCCTCCCAGGCCGTTCGCAGCCGTGGCGCCGCCACGGCGCCCACCACGGCGCTGAAGACGGCGCCGTTGGCGAAGTGGACGGCGTCGTCGACGTGTCCGCCCTGGTAGATCCCGACCGCGTTGCCGGCGGCGTCCACGAGCATCGGCACCGCGATCGCGAGGTCCAGCTCGCGGGGATAGCGTCCGGCCCGACCCCGAAGCCGCCAGACGATCGGCACGACGAAGAGCGACGCCGTGTAGCCAATGGCCCGAAGACGCATCCCCTTGCCCCGGAAACGCGGGGAGTTGGAGTTGACGAACGCGTCGACGGCGAGGGCCACCGTAGCGGCCTTCACCGTCGTGATCGTCGCCTGCCACGCGACGTCGCCGGCGCTGGGAGGCGCGGCAGGGTTCGGAGGCACGGAAGCGCGATCAAACGGTCGTTCGGGCGAAGGATCGTGCTGCGTCATTCGACTATCGTGCCTCGTGGCCGCGCGATCTGCAGCGCGAGCAACGGGCGGCGCGCTACGGTGGCGTGGCAGTGCCGCAGGGAGAACCGCAGATGGCCTTCGAGAGCCTCGACTACCTGTACGTTCCCAGCCGGGACGTGGCGGCGGACGTCGCCTACTTCACGGACGTGCTTGGCGGTCACCTGGTCTTCGCGATCGACGCGATGGGCACCCGCGTCGCGGAGGTCGAGCTCTCGGCGCGGCCGCCCGCGATCGTCCTCTCCGGCCACCTCGATGGCAACGTGCCCATCTTCGTATATCGCGTCGTCGATCTCGAGGCAGCCACGCAGGAGCTGGCCGCCCGGGGCTGGTCTCCGGGCCAAAGCCTCGAGATCCCGCAGGGACCCGTGACGTCGTTCACGGCGCCAGGCGGGCAGCGCCTCGCGATCTACGAGCTGGCCCGCCCCGGCGTGATCGAATCTTTCGCGGGCCGGCGCGACTTCTGAGCCGCGCGCTTAACCCGCGAAGGATCAGCCGGCGAACCGCCAGCGCGTCGCCCCGTATGGCTCGGCGGTGGCGACGCCGAAGATCGTGATGGGCGTTGCGGAGTACAGATCCCAGGGCGGCGGCCCCGCGCTCGGGCGCTGCCCGCGATCCGGGTCACCCTCGTCCGGCGCCACCTTGTCCAGCAGGTCCCGGGGGCGGGACCAGGGGAGGGGAGGGAAGCCATACCGGTCGAGGTTCGTCGTCTCGACCGGCTCGATGCTGGTCGTCATCGAAGCCTCGGGCTCTGCTGGACGGCCCAGCCGTTGCCATCGGGATCGTTGAAGAAGAAGAACGAGTTCCAGTCGCCACCGGGTCCCTCGACGAAGCCCGTCCCGTCATGGTGCTGGACGGTGCTCACCGGGACGCCCCGGCCGCTGAGCTCGGCATGAGCGGCCTCGATGTCGGCCACGGACAGCTGCAGGCCCTTCAGGGAGCCGGGCGCCATCTCCGCGAGACCCGTTCCGATCGTGACCGAGCAGCGCGAGCCCTCGGGCGTCATCTGGACGACCCGGAAGTGCTCATTCGGCCGGGAATCGACGTCGACGGAAAAGCCGACCTGGTCGGAATAGAACGCTTTCGCGCGATCGACGTCGCTCACCGGGACGACGACAACCTCGAGCTTGTAATCCACGATCTGGCTCCCTTCGGGGGCGGTTGCTGTTGGGGCTGAGAGTGTCGATAGGGTGCTTGGATCAGGCCGTGACGGCTTGGCTCGCCAGGAGCTCGTCGAGCCGCTCGTAGCCCTCGTTGACGCCTGCCGTCATGCCCGCCGCGATCATCGCGTCGCGAGCCTCGGCGGACTGGTGGACCGAGTGGGTGTGTACAACGGTCGTCTCGCCCCGGTCCTCGAACTCGACCCAGTCGAGGGAGATGTGGCCGGGAGCGCCATCGAACTCGAAGGTCTGGACCATGCCCTCCGGCGACGGCGCGCCGTGGAACACGCCGTGGAAGCCGTACGCGTTGCCGGCATCGTCGCGGTGGGTGTAGCGCCAGGCACCGCCATCCTGGGGATCCCAGCGCTCCACGGTCATTACGAACCGTCGCGGCCCGAGCCATTGCGTCAGCAACGCCGGATCCGCGTACGCCCGGTAGACGAGCGCGCGTGGTGCGGCGAACTCGCGCTGCATGTCGATCCTGGGTTGCCCCGGGACGGCGGTGATCTCAGTCGTTCCCATCGTCGGTTCCTTCCTGCTGCTGCTTGAGGCTCGCGAGGAGTTCGTCGAGCTGGTCGTAGCGGTCGTCCCAGAATTCGCGATAGCGAGCCAGCCACGCGGTGGCGTCCCTGAGCGGCTCCGCCTCGAGGTGGCTGAGCCGAGCGGTCGCCCGCCGGCTGCGGGAGATGAGCCCCGAAGCCTCGAGGACCTTCAGGTGCCTCGAGATCGCCGGCTGCGAGACCTGGAATGGGCTCCGGAGCTGGTTGACCGTCAGGTCTCCGTCGGCCAGTCGGGCGAGGATCGCACGACGGGTGGGATCCGCCAGGGCCCCGAAAACGGCGTCGAGTGTCTGACCCGTCATCTATAACCACCATGTTATGGAGAGATGGCGGTATTGAAGCCGATGGGCCGGCATGTGTCAAGCGTTGGTACTGCTGTCCAGCTACCGGCCAGCGCGCTACCGTGGGGCGGGATGGTCCACATCGAGAACCGGGTCTCGCTGCTCCTGGGCATCGCCGTGATCGCATTCGCGCTGGCCGCGCTGCCCGTGCTCGCCGCCTCGCATGCCGCCGGCGGGGGAGTCGAGCCAGCGGGAGTCGGCGCGGTGCCACCCCAGGCGCCCGGCGCGCGTTCCACCCATAAGCCGAAGCCCACCCCGACCCCGGGAGCGACGGCTTCGCCGACCCCGACCGCCTCACCCGTCCCGCCGGCGCTGCCGACCTTCGCCCACGTCTTCGTGATCCTGATGGAGAACGAGGAGGCGACCTCGATCATCGGCAACAGCGCGGCGCCGTACATCAACGGTCTCGCGAACCAGTACGGTCTGGCCTCCAGCTACACCGCCGTGAGCCACCCATCCGAGCCGAACTACCTCGCGCTGTGGTCCGGCTCCACTCAGGCCGTGACCGACGACGGCGTCTACAACTTCGGATCGGGATCCACGCTCGCGGACCAGGTCGAGGCGGCCGGACGGACCTGGCACGTCGCCGCCCAGAACGTGCCGCTCGGCTGCTACACGGGCGCTACCGCCTCGAACGGCGCGGACGGCACCGGGACGTACGCCCGAAAGCACGAGCCCGCGATCAGCTGGTCGAGCGTCTCCGGAAACCCGACTCGCTGCGCCAACATCACCGACTTCAGCCACTTCGACCCGACCGCTGGCAACCTCTGGTTCATCGTCCCGAACCTGTGCAATGACATGCATGACTGCTCGATCGCGACCGGCGATACCTTCCTCGAGGGCTTCATGCCCAGGATCCTCACGAGCACGGCGTTCGCGAACAGCGTCGTGTTCCTGACGTGGGACGAGGGCTCGACGGGCACCGGCGGCGGCGGCCAGGTGGCCACGGTCGTGATCAGCCCGATCGGCAAGCCGGCGTTCGTGTCGGCAACGAGTCACAGCCACTACTCGCTGCTCCACACGATCGAAAGCGCGTGGGGCATGCCCTGCCTCGCCAACGCCTGCGCAGCGAATGACTTGCGGGAGTTCTTCCGGTAGGAACGCGAGAGGGCGCGACGGAGCTCGAACGGACTCGAGTCCGGAAGTCGACGACGGAGGCGCTCACCGCGGCCGAGGTCGAGACGATTTGGTCGATGCTGTGGGCCGCGTTTCCGGCCGGGGATGAGGGCTTCACCGAGGACGACTGGCAGCACGCGCTCGGCGGCGTCCATTTCCTGCTGCAGCTCGATACGACGATCGTGGCGCATGCGGCCGTCGTCCAGCGCGAGCTCCACATCGAGGGTCGGCCGCTCCGGACCGGTTACGTGGAGGCGGTGGCCACGGACCCGAGGCGGCAGGGCAGGGGCTTCGGTACGAAGCTCCTGGGGGTTGTGGACGAGTACATCCGGACGACCTACGAGCTCGGCGCGCTCGGGACCGGCAGCCACCACTTCTACGAGCGGCTCGGTTGGCAGACGTGGCGCGGGCCATCGTCGGTCCGAACCGAGTCAGGGAGCCGACGCACGCCGGACGACGACGACTACATCCTGGTGCTCCGGACCCCGAGCAGCCCCGAGATCGACATCGACGCGCCGATCAGCTGCGAGTGGCGGCCCGGCGACGTCTGGTGATCGGCGGGCTCTAGAAGAACACGCGGCGCAGGACGATCAGGCCGACGAAGAAGATCGCGACGAGGCCGACGAGCTCGATCGGCGTCAGTGTTCCGAGGGTGTGGAAGGCGCCATCAGCAGCCTGGCTGACCGATCCAAAGAAGTCGGTGTGCTGGGCGATCGGGTGCGATCCACCACCGACCTGACCCGCCGGCCCGTGACTAATCCCGTTCCCGTACTCGACCATGCGCGGATCATCGCACCCCACGCAAGTGCCGTCGCGCCGCCAGCGGATCGCCGATTCGGGGCATCATGGCAACCCAAGGAGGTCTCCGAATGGAAGATGCGGCAGTTCGCGAACGAGCCGAGGCGATGTGCGAGGCGCTCGTGGCCGGCGATGTCGATCGGGCGATCGGCGACTTCAGCGATGAGCTTCGACGAAACCTCGGGGAGGTCCTCGCCCTCCTGCCGCTCCCGGCGAACGAGGCCACGATCCAATCCCTCGAACGCGGCGGCTCCGGCTTCAACGTCGTGATCCGGTTCGCGGGCGAGACCGACGAGGTCGAGATCCAGACACGCTGGAAGGACCGGGACGGCGAGCCGAAGATGGTCGAGGCCAGTCACCTGAGCCGCGTCGCGATGCCGGAACCAGCGGGCGAGCTGGAGTCCGGTGACGAGGCCGGCGACTCCGAGGGAGCGGGCTGAGCTAGCTGCCTTTGCGCGTGGCCGGACCTACCAGGAGTTCGTGACCATGTCGAGGTGAAGCGAATCGCGGATCGGCTTCGCCATGTCGGTGATCCGATCCCACTCCACGACGTTCTTGAGGTACTCGATGTCCGCGTCCGTCAGGCGGATATGAAGCTCGGCCGCGGCGCTCTCTGGATCCTCCCGAAGCCAGTCGTAGAACTCCGCGTCGACGAGCGCATGTGAGGCCAGGAGCTTGAAGACGAGTTCACGCTCCATGAATCCATATGGCTCGTGCTCCTGATACACGTCGTCCTGGTTTTGATCCATCGTCAAATCACTCCGTTCTCGAAGATGTCCGGCCGTTGTGAAAGAGCGGCGATCATGGACCACCAGGGGCGAGCCCTCCGACCGGTCGAACAGGCATCCCGCCGAAGATTAGCGAGGTGGCGCGCGAGGCTAGAGCCTGGAAATGGGCGTCCACCGTGATGCCCTGCGCCGCCGCTCGGTCCGCCATCCGCACGAGGTGATCGGCGAGGCAGACCGACCCAAGCTCGACCGCAAGCTCCGAGGCACGCCGTGCCTCCGTGGCGACCTGCTCGAAGCCAGCTCGAGCCGCGCCTCGGGTCAAGATCGCAACGAGCACGGCGGCCCAGTTCGGTGATCGTCGAACGATCGTCTGCGGCTCCCCTGTGCACGAGGCGACGAACGCGTTCCAGCGGCCGGCAGCGAGATCTGCTTCCCAGTCGCACAGGTCGTCGTAGCGGGCGAGCGCGACAAGCGCGACGTCGAGGCAGCGATCGACAAGCTCCCAGGAAACCCGACCATCACCGAACAGCCAGATGGCTCGGGCTCCGATCTTCAATGGCGCGCCCCGGCGTGCAAGAGGGGGCGAGTCGCCGGTGTCGGCACCTTCCTCGCTACCGCTCGATCTCCAGTCAGTCATCGTCGCCTGGAGCTTCGACCAGAACGGCGACGTCGGCGGGAACAGCGGGCCGTACAACGCCACCGCCTCCGTGAAGAGCATGCCGGCGACTCGACCCGCCGTCGGGACTTCATCGGCCCGTACGTCGCCGTCGCGGAGGTCGTCCTCGAGTCGAATCGCAGCCAGGCCCAGGACATTGCTGAGAGTCACGCGCCGAGCGATCTCGACGTCGACCCCAAATGCGCCGCCCAACCACACGGGGAGATACCACTCCAGAGTCCAGTTCGGCGGCTGGATACGCTCCAGGGTGAGCTCGGCAAGGGCCCGATCCGGAACGCCGAACGTGGCCGCGATCTCGCCGAATCGTTCTCGGATGGCAGCGACGTTGATGACCGGGCTGGCATTTGGCGGCAAGGTCCCGCAATCCTCACGAAGGCGCCCGACGGTGTCAACCGAGTGATCGGCCCTTGACAAGCTGAGCCTACAATTCCGCGAACGCGCTGCCGGTAGGAGGCGCCTTATGGCCGAGCCGACGATCGATCATCCCGGACTGCCGAACGCCCGTGCGGCGCGGTGGCTCGCGCCGCACGCCATTCGCGAGCGACTCGTGCGCGTGTGGCCATCGCTGCTGATCGTCCTGGCGGTCGGCGTGGTCGCAGCCGGTCAGATCGCCGAGGACATGGCTGACAGCCCGCCGCTTCAGCTGCTGTCCCCGGAGAGCGCCGTGCGCCGCTGGACGGTCATCTTCGCCGTCCTCTACATGCTCCTGACCTCGCGGTTTGTCGATCGTCTCATCAACCGTTCCGTCGGGGCCCTCGAAGGCGCAGCGAATCTTTCGACGACGCAGTTCCGAGCCTACGCAGAGGCGCTACGCCGGCCGGGCCCGTTGGTGGACGCCGCGCTCTTCCTGTTCGCCGTGATCACCGTCATCGCGCTTTTCGCGATCGCCGGTCTCTCACTGCCGACGGACGATCCCATCACGAACGAGCCCCGCTACCTGCCGGGATCGGCGCTCCCGCAGGTCCTGATCCTCCTCGAGTACGCCGTGGTCGGATGGACGATCCTGAGCCTCTTCAACAGCACAATCCGGCGAGCACGTGCGCTCGGGCGGCTGTCGCACGAGAAACTCGACGTCGATGTATTCGACACGACGAACCTGCTGCCATTGGGCAATATCGCCCTGGCGGCCGCGCTCGCTCCGGCCGGGATCATCGTGATCCTGCTGATTGGCTACGGCCGGCCGAGTCAGCCACTGAGCTGGGCCGTCCTGCTGGTTGCCACGCTGGCCAGCGTCCTGGCGCTCCTGCTCCCGTTGCGGGGAACCCACCGCCAGATGGCCCACGGGAAGGCGGCGGCGCTGGCCCGCCTGAACGCCCAGATTCGCGAGATCTACGACCGCATCAACGGCGGCTCAGTCGACGCGGGCGAGACGGCGCGAATGAGCGGACACGTTTCGACGCTCGTCACCTTGCGTAAGACGGTCGGGGAGATGACGATCTGGCCATTCCGCGACACGCTCGCTCTCGGTCGGGCCGTGCTCATTGCGAGCGCCCCACTCATCTACACGATCGTGAGCGAGATCATCAAGGTCATCTGGATCACTCCGCTGGCTCACTGATCGACTGATCAGGCGCGAGGCGCTCGCCGACTTCGATCCGGACACCGAGGCGGTTCTCGGCGGGTGTCAGCGGGCACGAGAACCGGGCGTCGTAGACGCATGACGGGTGGTAGGCGAGGTTGAAGTCGAGGGCGTAGGTCCCGTCCTCCTCGGGCTCGAGGTCGAGGTAGCGGCCGGCACCATAGGTCTCGGTCCCGCTCGTCCCGTCGAGGAAGGGGACGAAGACCGAACCGGATTCGCTACCTTCGAAGGCATAGCCGGTCAGCGTGCTCGAGACGCCGTTGATCTCGAACCGGAAGGTTCCCGCCCGCTCCGCCGGCCGCAGCTGGTTGTCCGACGTCGGGATCTGGAAGCTCACCGGCTCACTGCCCGTGTAGGGCTCGAGCTGCAGGCCTTCGAATACGAGGGATTCGTCCACCGGGTAATACGGCAGGCCACCGAAGCCCTTCCGCTCCGCCGCCGGCAACGGGCTCTCGTGACTCGTTCGGAAGAAGTGATCCTTGTCGTTGCGGAACGCCTGCAGCGCGTCCGGATAGTCCCGGTGCTGGTGCCCGGCGTGGTCGTGATCGTGCTCGGCGTGGTCGTGATCGTGCTCGGCGTGGTCGTGTTCGTGCGCGTCGGTCATGTGGGAGCTCCCTTCGAAGGCCATCATTGTCGCCTGCAATGCGTTCGCAAGGGTCCTGACATCCCGCTGCGCCCATGGCTTGGATCCGCAGGCCGCAGCGGTCGATCGGGTGGAAGCAAACCAGGAGGCAGCCATGCGCAAGATCGTCCCGTGCCTGTGGTTGGACGGAGTCGCCGAGGAGGCCGCTCGCCACTACACGTCCATCTTTCCGGAGAGTCGGATTGACCGAGTCAGCCGCTCCGCGGCAGACAACCCGAGTACTCGCAAGGGCGAGGTCCTCGAGGTCGAGTTCACGCTGAACGGCCAGCCGTTCATCGGCCTCAACGGCGGCCCTGAGTTCAAGTTCGATGAGGCCGTCTCGTTCACGGTCGACTGCGAGGACCAGGCCGAGGTCGACCGCTACTGGGAGGCCCTGCTCTCCGGCGGCGGAACGCCCAGCGTCTGCGGCTGGCTCAAGGATCGCTTCGGACTCTCGTGGCAGGTTATCCCGCGTGAGATGGTCGACATGCTCAACGGCCCCGACGCCGAGGCTGCCGAGCGGACGATGAAGGCGATGCTCGAGATGACCAAGATCGACGTCGGCCAGCTCCGCAAGGCCTATGAGGGCGCAACTGTCGGAACCCGCTAGGCAACACACCGAAAACCGCGACGTTGGCCGGGGGATGCTCGTCCCAGCCGCGGGCGGAGCTCGGGATCATGAATGACACCTGCGGCAGGCGGTCGCGTCGGAGGTCTCGCCGTTGACCAAGCCGGGCCACATCGAGGGCGCCCTCTGCGACTTCGGCTCGATCCTGAAGTTCATCGAGGCCAGCTTCGGCCTGCCGACGCTCGCCTCGGTGAACCATCGCTTCGACACGGCGACGCCGGTTGGCGGCGATTACCAGGCGGCTATCCCGGGAGCTCTCGCGGGTCCGGCAGCGCCGCAGCGCGATGGGAACCCGACGACGAGCGACCTCTCGAAGTGCTTCACGTTCTGAGCGAGCGTCGCAGGGTTCGGGCCGGTTCGGCCTACGGCCGGGCGGTTCAGGCTGCGGCCCTGACGACCTCGTAGCGCAGGTACGTCACGCCGGATCCGAACATCCGCGTCTCGAGCAGGCGCATGGCCACGCGATTCTCCAGTTGCGGGAAGAACGGGGTTCCGGCTCCGATTACCACGGGCTGGATGAACAGGCGGCATTCGTCGATCAGGCCTGCCTGCAGCAGCAGCGCCGCCGTCGTCGGGCCGCCGACGCTCATGTCGAATCCCGGCCGGGTCTTGAGCCGCGTCACCTCGGCGACGACGTCACCGCGAACCAGGCGGCTGTTCCATTCGACCCGCTCAAGGCTGGTCGAGAACACCACCTTCGGCTTTGGCTTCCAGATCCGGGCGAACTCGACCATCGCCGGGGTCGCCTCGGGGTCCTCCTCGGCGGTCGGCCAGTAGTCGATCATCACCTCGTACATCCGTCGCCCGTACAGGAACGCACTCACTTCCCGGGCTTCGTCGTTGAAGAACGAGTGCAGCTCCTCGTCCACCTGGACCCAGTCGAGCGAGCGGTCCGGTGTGTTGATGAATCCATCGAGAGACACGGCCATGGAATAGATCAGCTTGCCGGGCATGGTCGGAGTACAGCGCCGCCGCTCGGGCGAGTCAACCCCGGGGTCGGGGGCGCGGCTATCCTGCCGCAGATGTTCACCTGGATCGGCTCAGCTGCCGATGTCGTCGTCCCCGCCAGGCTCGGTCGGGGCTTCCGCTGGCTGCTCTCGTCCGCGATCGTCAGCAATGCCGGCGATGGAATCGCGCTCTCCGCCGGCCCCCTGTTGGTCGCCTCCCAGACCCGCGATCCGCTGCTCGTCTCGATGGCGCTGCTTGCCCAGGTGCTGCCCGCGCTCCTCTTTGGCTTTCTGGCCGGGGCGGCCGCGGATCGCGTCGACCGACGGCGAATCATCGTTGGCATCAACCTTGGCCGGGCGGTCGTGCTCACCCTGCTCGCAGCGACGATTGCGAGTGGGACCGTGAACATCGCCGTGGTCCTCGCGACGCTCTTCATCCTCGGCACCGCGGAGACGTTCGCCGATGTCGCGAGCAGCAGCCTCCTCCCGCGCGTCGTCCCGCGAGCCGACCTCGGCCTCGCGAACGCCCGGATGCAGGGAGCGCAGCTGCTCACGAACCAGCTGCTGACCCCGCCGATTGGTGCGTTCCTCTTCGCGGCCGGCATGGCGCTGCCGTTCGCGACGAATGCGGCCTGCTTCGCGCTGGGCTCGCTGCTCGTCTCGCGGGTCGTCGCGAGTCGGGCACCGGCGCCGGACGAACGGCGGAACCCGTCGAGCCTGCGGGAGGACATGGCAGAAGGCCTGCGCTGGCTCATCGCGCACCGGCCCATGAGGACCTTGGCGCTCACGATCCTCGTCTTCAACGTGACATTCGGAGCCGCGTGGTCCGTTCTCGTTCTCTATGCGAGCGAGCGGCTCGGGATGGACGCCGTAGGCTTCGGGCTGATCACGACGGCAATCGCGGCGGGCGGGCTGATCGGAGCGGCCTCGTATGGGCGGCTCGCGCGCAGGTTCTCGCTCGGCAACATCATGCGGGTGGGCCTGGTGATCGAGACGCTGACCCACCTGACGCTCGCCCTGACCCAGTCGCCCGCCGTCGCGCTCGCCACGATGGTCGTTTTCGGGGCCCACGCCTTCGTCTGGGGAACGACGGCGACGACCGTCCGCCAGCGCGTGGTCCCCGACGGCCTCCTCGGGCGGGTCACGGGCGTGTACACGGTGGGCATGTTCGGCGGGATCGCCGTCGGGACGCCCATCGGCGGCCTCCTCGCGCGCCAGTTCGGGATCACGGCGCCGTTCTGGTTCGGGTTCGTGGGATCAGCGGTGCTTGTGGTGATCCTGTGGCGCCAATTCGTGCACATCGGCGAGGCCGGCGCCAGCAAGGCATCATCAGCCGGATGACGGATGCGACCGGATTGCCGCGACCAGGAGCCGCCCTCTTCGACCTCGACGGCACGCTCGTGGACACCGTCCGGGACCGCATCGAGGCCTGGGCTTGGGTCTTCGATGAGGCCGGCATCCCGGTCGACCGAGGGCGACTCGGGACCCTGATCGGTGTCGATGGAAAGCGCCTGGCGCGCGAGGTTGCCGCGATCGCCGGCTTCACCCTGGATGACGATCGGGCGGAGGCGATCGACAAGCGCTGTGGCGAGATCTACGAGACGCTCAATCGAGACCCACGGCCGCTGCCGGGGGTTCAGGAGCTCGTGGCGGCGCTGGAGCGACGGAAGGTGCCGTGGGCGATTGCGACATCGAGCAGGAGACAGCAGGTCGGCGCGTCGGTCGATGCACTCGGCCTGTCGCATGCACCGACGATCGTCGATGGCAGTCACGTCAAGCACGCGAAGCCCGAACCTGACCTCCTGCTCCTCGGCGCGAAGCGGCTCGGGGTCGAGCCGACCCACTGCTGGTACGTCGGCGATTCCACGTGGGACATCGCCGCCGCCGTCGCAGCCGGCATGATCCCGATCGGCGTCACGGCCGGCTCGGCCGTCTCCGCCGCCGTGCTGCAGGGCGCCGGCGCCGCGCTTGTCGTGCCGTCGCTCGAGGTGCTCGTCAGCGCTGTCGATCGCTGACGCGAGGAATGCGGCCGGTCTCGGTCAGGCGGCAGCCGCGTCGCCCTCCGCGATCTTCGCGAACGCGTTGAGCTCGCCCTGGAAGCTCCCGCGGAACGACCCCGTGGCGAAGATCCGGGCCATCAGGCCCGGCACGAACCCCTCCGACTGGAACTCCTCGACGACGCGCGTGCCCGCGCCCTCGGCCTCGAACGTGGTGCTGTTCTCGCCCCGAAGGAGCCAGTTGCCGAAGCGCGTCCGGTAACGCCACGGTCGCTCGACCTCGATGACTTCCGTCTGGCTCTTCATGCCGCCGAACCAGACCGTGTACCGGGTGCCGGGCTCCGTGATCGGCCCCGTCACGTTGGTGACCTTCGTCACCCCACCGACCCACTCCTTCATCCGGTCGAGGTTCGTCCAGAGGTCGAACACCCGATCGGGCGGCGCCATCACGAGAGTGGTGAGCCGGTACGTCCCCATGAGCGCGAATAGAACACGCGAATCCGCGCTTCGTCAACCGCGATTCAGCGGGCGGCAACGGCGCCGCGGCCCGCCGGTGGGTCGCAATGTCGTCCCGCCGGCTACGATCTGCCCACAGACCGAAGGAGGCGCACGGCATGGCGGAAGCCTTCGAGACGCTCGCTCCGGAACCCCTCAGCCGCCTCGGTGAAACCTTCCGTGGCGAGGTGCTCACGCCGAACCACGACGGCTACGACAATGCTCGTCGCGTCTGGAATGCCGTATACGACCGGCGTCCCGCGGTCGTCCTCCGAGCGACGAGCGTCGAGGATGTCGTGGCGGGTATCCACTTCGCCCGCGAGCACGACCTCGAGATCGCGGTCCGGGGCGGCGGGCATAGTGCCGCGGGCCACTCGACGTGCGACGGCGGCCTCGTCATCGACCTTTCGGCATTCCGCGGCGTCACCGTGGATCTCGAGCGCCGCACGGCCTGCGCCAACGGCGGCGCGCTCCTCGGTGAGCTCGACACCGCGGCCCAGGCGCATGGCCTTGTATGTCCGGTGGGCGTCGTCGGTCACACGGGCGTTGCTGGGCTGACGCTCGGTGGCGGGATGGGCCGGCTGCAGCGCAACTTCGGCTTGACGATCGACAACCTTCGAGCGGTCGAGCTCGTGACCGCCGACGGTCGAACCGTCCGAGCCAGCGAGACCGAAGAGCCCGACCTGTTCTGGGGCATTCGCGGCGCCGGGCCGAACTTCGGCGTCGTCACGGCCTTCGAGTTCGACCTGCATCCATTCGGCGGGACCCTGCACCGCGGCATGCAGATCTACCCAGCGTCCCAGGTCCACGAGGTCTGGGGCATGTTCCGGGATTTCGCCGCGGTCGCACCCGATGCCGTCTCGTTGATCTTCGTGATCGGCCGGGCCGAGCCCGGGTCCGAGTACCCGGAATCGGTCGCCGGGCAACCGATCGCCGTCGTGTCGTTCAATCACAGCGGCGATGCCGCGGCCGTCGAGCGCGATCTGGCGCCGCTACGTGCAGGTCCGAAGCCGGCAGGCGGAACGGCCGGGCCACATGCCTACCTCGACATCCAGGCCGCGAACGACGAGGCAATGGGCTTCGGGCACCGGTCCTACATCAAGGGCGGCTTCGCGAACGACATCCGTCCGGAGACCCTCGATGCCCTCGTCGCCCACGCGGCCAATTGGGCTGGTGAAGGCTCGTTCGGAATCACCGCGCAAGGCGGCGCCGTGGGGCGCGTGGCGGACGACGCGACGGCGTTCACGGGACGCGAGGCGCGCTTCGAAGTGAGCGCGGACACGGGCTGGGAAGATCCGGCGGAGGACGGCCGGAACGTCGAGTGGGCCCGACGGGCGATGGCGATCGTCGAGCCGGACGCGGTCACGGGGCGCTACGTGAACGAGATCGCCGAGCACGGTCCCGAGGAAACCCGTGCGATCTACGGCGATGCAAAGCTGCCGCGGCTGACCGAGCTCAAGCGCGCCTGGGATCCCGACAACGTCTTCCACCTGAACCACAACATCGCGCCCTAG
>JBBQTO010000038.1:0-17538 GCA_038234575.1 Candidatus Limnocylindrales bacterium | reverse complement strand
CTCGACCTTGAGCGAGCCGCCGGCCGTCAGCCAGCCCCTGCCGGAGCCGATCTCCCAGGCCAGGCCGCCACCGTTGATGTCGCGGATGGGATTCGCGGCGCCCGTATACGGCATGACGACGGGCGTCATGACGTCGAACGCAAGCACGCGGTTGGTTTTGGCGCCGGCCGCCCCGGCGAACGCGACCCCGAGCAGCGCGACGACCGTGAGCGCCGCAGCCGTGGAGATAAGGCGTCGTTTCATTGCTGGTCCTCCTGGTCGCGCGGACGAGAGAGCGTCCCAGGAGGTCATACGGCAAGTGCCGAAACCCGGATCCCCTTGTCGCCCACAATACCGCCATGCAACCGATCGGGATCGTGGCTGCCGTGGTCGCGGCGCTGATCCACGTCTGGTTCTTCATCCTCGAGAGCCTGTGGTTCTCCCGGCCTGCCGTCTGGGCCCGGTTCGGCGTGGCGTCGCAGGACGAGGCCCGAATCGTCCGCTCATTCGCCTTCAACCAAGGCTTCTACAACCTGTTTCTCGCGGTCGGCGTGGCGATCGGGTTGCTCCTTGCGGCGATGGGCAATCCGGTGAGCGGCCGGGCGATCGTGCTGTTTGCGTGCGGTTCCATGGTCGCGGCCGGTGTAGTGCTCGTCCTCCACAACCGCGCCTTCCTGCAGGCCGCGACGATTCAGGTCGTGCCGGCGCTGCTCGCCATCGTGGCGATCTGATTTTCGCGCTGACGATCCGCGCTCTCAGCCGTCCCCTCCCCGACCAGAGCGAACCGGTCTTCGACCAGGGGCTCAGCTTCGACCTCGAGACGATTCTCGTGGGAAGCGTCGCGAGTGGCCCAACTGTGGAGCTCGCAGTCCCGGTTCGCGCCGCCTAGAGCCGGGACCGACTAGAACCTGGCCGCTCGCTCCAGCAGGAGATCCCGCTCCGGCACGTTGCCGGTCAACGCTGCCGCGCGAAGCAGCTCCGTGCGCGCCTCATCGCGGCGTCCGACCTTCGCCAGCAGGTCGCCGCGCACCGCCGGCAGCAGGTGGTAGCTCTTGAGCGCGGCCTCCACAACCAGCGCGTCGACGAGCTCGAGACCCGCCTCCGGCCCGAACGCCATCCCGACCGCGACCGCCCGGTTCAGCTCCACGATCGGTGACGGCTGGAGCTGCGCCAGGGCGTCGTAGAGGCCGACGATGCGCCGCCAATCCGTTGCCTCGGCAGTCCGGGCCTGGGCATGGCACGCGGCGATCGCGGCCTGGAGGGCATACGGACCGCGGGCCTCTCCCAGGGATTCCGCCCGCTCGAGGGCGGCGAGCCCGCGTCGGATGAGGAGCTGGTCCCAGCGGGCCCGGTTCTGCTCGAGGAGCGGGATCGGGCTGCCGCTTGCCGTCACGCGGGCGTGCAGCCGGGACGCCTGGATTTCCATGAGTGCGACGAGACCGACCGCCTCGGGCTCATCGGGCACGAGCCCGCCGAGGATGCGACCGAGGCGGAGGGCGTCCTGGCAGAGCTCCGGCCGAACCCAGTCCACGCCCGCCGTGGCGGAATAGCCCTCGTTGAAGACGAGGTAGATGACCTGGAGGACAGACGCGAGACGCGCCTCGAAGTCCGGACCCTGCGGGACCTCGAATGGCACGCGCGCCTCGGTGAGCGTTCGCTTGGCGCGCACGATTCGCTGGGCGATCGTCGCCTCGCCGACGAGGTACGCCCGAGCGATCTCGTCCGTGCGCAGTCCGCCGAGGAGTCGCAGTGTGAGCGCGACCCGGGCATCGACCGAGAGCACCGGATGGCAGCAGATGAATACCAGCCGGAGCAGGTCGTCCCCGATTGCCGCGTTGTCGATGGCGGTGTCCAGGTCGGGCCGCGTGAGCTGCTCGATCTCGAGCTCGCGGCCCAGCTCCTGGGACTTCTGCTCCAGGGTCGCCTGCCGACGAAACGTGTCGATCGCCCGGTGCTTCGCCGTACCCATCAACCAGGCGCCGGGGTTATCTGGCACGCCCGAGATCGGCCACTGCTGCAGGGCCGCGACTTGGGCGTCCTGGGCGAGATCCTCGGCCAGCGCGAGGTCGCGAACGATTCGCGTCAAACCGGCGATGAGCCGGGGCGACTCCATGCGCCACACCGCATCAATCGTGCGGTGGACCACGTCGCCTCGGCTCTCCGCCATGGGATTCAGCGCTATGACTGGGGGGCCTCGTTCGGGTCGTAGATGCGCTGGAGGGTGCCCTGGCCGTCGCCCACGATCTGCCAGAAGCGCTTCGAGAGCTCGATCGCCTCCTCCTTCGACTTGACCTCGACGATCGCCCAGCCGACGACGGCTTCCTTGGCCTCCGAGAACGGCCCATCGGTGACGGTGATCTTCCCGCCGGAGGACTGGATCCGTGTCGTTCTGGGATCGAGCGCGCCTGTGGCGACGAGCGTGCCGTTGCGGAAGCCCTCCTCGATGTAGGCGCCCATCTCGCCCATCATGTCCGGCGTCGGTGGTGCGAGCGGCTGGTCCGGGGTGGGGGTGGTCTTCATGAAGTACTTCATCGGGTCGTCCCTTTCGATGCCTGATGGCTCGATGTTGCTATGACTGGCGCGCCGCGACCGTCGCCCGCTGGCGGTCATCGCGCGCGCGAAGCTCGGCGGTGAAGGCCTCGCCGAAGTCGTCGGCCTCGAAGACCGGCCGGATCTCGATCTCGGTCCCGCCGTCGAACGGGCCTCGCCTGAGCCATTCGACGGCTCCGTCCACGGATCGGACCTGCCAGACCCAGTAGCCCGACACGAGCTCCTTGGCGTCCGTGTAGGGCCCGTCGGTGATGGTGCGCTGCGGGCCGTCAAAGCGCACCCGGACGCCGGTGCTGCTTGGTCGAAGGCCATCGCCGGCGAGGAGCACACCGGCATTGACGAGCTCGTCGTTGAACCGGGTCATCGCCTCGAGGACCTCGGTGGATGGCAGGGCGCCGGCCTCGGACTCGGGGCTCGCCTTGACCAGCACCATGACACGCATGGCGATCCTCCTACTCGGCGGGTTTCCCCGCTCATCGATCCGGTGTCGCTCCGGTTCCTATACACGCGTCGAACGGCGGTAGCGCAGATCGACACACCGTGCCGGCGATTTATCGCAGCTCGCCCACGAGGAGATCCATCAGCAGCCCGTCGTGCCACGTCCCGTCCGGGCCGCGCTCGTAGTTCCGCATCCGCCCGATCGGTCGAAAGCCGACCCGTTCGTACGCCCGGATCGCTCGCTCGTTCGCGGCCGACGGGTCGATGGTGAGGCGATGGTGGCCCCGCACGTCGAACAGGTGCCGGGCCAGGGTCCGGATCGCGTCGGGCCCGAGGCCTCGTCCGTGGTGCGCGGTATCGAGGAACAGGTCGACCGAGGCATGGCGGTAATCGGGTTCGTCCTCCTCCAGGTATTGAATGCTCCCGACGAGCACGCCGTCCAGCTCGATGGCGAAGCCAACGCTCTCGTCCGGCTCGAGCCATTCATCGACTGCGTGGTCGGGCGTGCCGGGTCCCCACCAGGCACCGACCGCGGGCTGGGCGAGGATGTCCCGCAGGGCATCGCGATCCGCCGCCCGATGCGGCCGCAGCGTCACCTGCTCGCCGTGCAGCTCGACGACCACCCTGTGCCGGCCTCCTCCTCGAGTGGATCCGACCGAGCGTACCGCTTTGGCGCGTGGCCTTTGTCGCATTGCCGCTCGTCATCCGACCGCGGCATGCTCGCCTGAGAGTGGCCAACCGCGCTAGTCTTGGGCGACCCTGGCGCCATCGCGCCGGCCCACCGGATCTGGAGGAGTCTCGATGGCTGAGCGGACCGCCCTGCTCGTCGGCACACGCAAGGGCCTGTTCGTGCTCGACGGCGACACCGACCGGCGGGAGTGGCAGCTCCGCGGCCCGTTGTGCGACGGCTGGCCGATCCACGACACGGCGTTCGACCCGGCGGCCGGCGCGATCTTTGCCGCGGGGGGCAGTCTCTGGTACGGGCCCGCCGTGTGGCGGAGCGACGATCTCGGGGCGACCTGGACACACTCGAGCGAAGGCCTGACCTACGGCGACGAGGGGCCCAAGATCGAGGCAACCTGGAATATCACTCGCGCCGGCGATCTTCTCTACGCCGGGGTGCAACCTGCCGGCCTGTTCCGCAGCCGGGATGGCGGCGCGACCTGGGACCACGTCGAGGGCCTCACGAATCATCCAACCCGGCCCGAGTGGCAGCCGGGCGCCGGCGGCCTGTGCCTCCATTCGATCGTCCCACACCCCGAGGATCCGAACCGGATGTGGGTCGGCATCTCCGCCGTCGGAGCCTTCGAGACGCAGGATGGCGGCGCGACTTGGGAGACCCGGAATCGAGGCGTACGGGCGGATTTCATGCCGGATCGCTATCCCGATTTCGGGCAATGTGTGCACAAACTTGTGGCGGCCGCCGACGGCGGCGAGCACCTCTACCAGCAGAACCACTGTGGCGTGTATCGCTCGTCCGATGGTGGCCGGCAATGGGAGGAGATCACCGCCGGCCTGCCATCGCAGTTCGGCTTTCCGATGGTGGCCCATCCCCGGGATCCCGCTACGGTCTGGACGATTCCCCTGAACGGTGATGACCGGGGCCGCTTCATGCCTGACGCGAGCGCAGCGGTCTGGCGCACCCACGACGGTGGCGACACCTGGCTGCGGTCCGGCGACGGTTTGCCCGAGCAGGATGCCTACGTCGGCGTGCTGCGAGAGGCGATGGCCGTCGACCGAGAGGATCCTGTCGGCGTCTACTTCGGCACGAGTACCGGTCAGCTGTTCGGCAGCGTTGACGAAGGTCGAACATGGTCCCTGGTCGCGGACAACCTGCCGGCAATCTGGTCGGTCGAAGCAGCCCGTATCCCCTGAACGTGGCCGACGTGCGCCTGCCACGCTCGCTCGCCGACCTGTTCCCGGGTGCGCCGCGGCGTCTCTCCCTTCCGGGCTCGACCGTCGCCGAGGTCATCGACTCGCTCGACCGAGCCGTCCCGGGGGCGCGCAACCGGCTCCTCGATGCCGGCCCGACGATTCGCACGCACATCAATGTCTTCGTCGCAGGTGAGCGCGCGACGCTGGCGACGCCCGTTCCTGCCGCCGCGATCGTGCACATCATCCCGGCGGTTTCGGGCGGCTGATGGACGAGGACCTGGACTCCCGCGAGGCGGAGCGTGTCCGGCGCCGCGACCGAGATGCCGCGGCGCAGGAGCGCGAGCTGCTGCGTCCCGGCATGGGCAAGGTCTTCAAGCAGATCCTCGACCGGCAGGGCCGCCTGGCCAAGGAGCCCGCGAAGCGCCGCCGGACGCCCGGCGCCTAGCCCACGTCCGGCCTCAGATCTCCTTGTTCATTGGCCTGGACGTCGCGAGCGCGTACCCGATCGCCCTCCAGAACGGCTCCGCATCGTCGTTCCCCTCGCAGACGAAGAGGTTCACCTTGGGGCAGCCGAGCGCCCGAAGGCGCTGCTCAACGCGCCGGACGAGCCGCGTCGCGATGCCCCTGCGCCGGTGCGCCTTCGCGGTCGCCACGTGGTAGAGCCAACCCTCTCGGC
Source organism: Candidatus Limnocylindrales bacterium (assembly GCA_038234575.1). Lineage (GTDB taxonomy): Bacteria > Chloroflexota > Limnocylindria > Limnocylindrales > CSP1-4 > UBA5189. The sequence continues at coordinate 12,020 of JBBQTO010000038.1, read as the reverse complement.
CGTCCCAGGCGGCGAGCGCGGAGCCGGCAAGATCCTCGGCGGCCGTGGCCAGGAGGAAGAGGCCGGGATTCCGCTTCGCGAATGCATCGAGGCTGCGGTCGTCGTCGCCACGGCCTTTGAGACCGGCGTCCTTCCATAAGGCTCGAAGGGCCTCGCCGTCGCCAGTGCGGTAGTCGCGGAGCTCGATTGGCGCAGGCCGCCGGGGTCGCACGCTCGGCGCGGGTCCTGGTCTCATGCGGGTCGTCGGACGGCTCGTCGCGGGGGTCGCCGCCGCGCGGGTCGTCGTGCCGCGGGGGCCGTTGCGTGGATCGGCCGCCGCCTTGCCTCGCGGCGTCGGCATCGCAACGATTCGCTTCGCGAGGTCCGACGTTGGTACCGGCCCCGAACGAGCCGTCTCGATCGCATCACGCGCCTCGTTGAGGGTCGCGAACGGCCCGCGCACGAGCGCCAGGCCGAGATCGTCGACCGACTCGGCATCGATGAGCATCCACCGTCCCGAGGACTGCTCGACCGTGAACCGTCCGTCTCGACTGGCATAGCTGCCGGCCGATTCGCGCTTGAGGCTGGTCTCGGACACCGCCTTCGCCCTCGCCATGCGGCGAAGGGTACCGAACAGACGCTGAGCCCGGGCCCACGATCAGACCCGCATCACCGACGGTGATCAGTCCGACCTGAACTACCTGGGCGCCGTCGGTTTTGATCACCGAGGCGACTGGACTGCGACGAACGATGCCGCTGCAAGATGAAAGCGACCGCTGCGTGGTCGGATGGGTCCGACCGATCAGTGTCAATGATAACGAGGGCCGAGGAGCCGTGCGCCGAGGCCGCCCGGATGCGATGCCTCGATCGGCTATCGGCGCGGACGACGTTGGCCGCCCGGACCGGGGCGATCCCGCTCCGACCCGGTCGGATCAAGGAGCTCGTCGATCTCGCTCGCCATGGCCTTGGCCTCAGGCCGATCGCGGAGCCAGGCGAGATACCCGCGGTCTATGCGGGCCACCTCGCCGAGCGACCAGCCGGCGTAGATGCCGAAGTTGAGGACGTAACCTGATGGCCGCCCGGGAGGCCTGCCGGCTGCTCCGGTCCAATCCGGCTGGCCGGCCGCTCCCTTCCAGCCCTGCTTCGGAGCCGCGCGGGCGGCCTGCGGGGAGGCCGTGGCCGCCGACGCACCGCCGTGGCTGATGTCGTAAGCGGCGCGGCGGTGAGGATCCTTGAGGATCGCCCACGCCTCGTTCAGCAGCGTCATCGCCTCGAGACCGTGGCTGCCGACGAGATCCGGATGGGCTCGCCGCGCCCGGGCGTAGTAGGCCTGCCGGATCGCGCGATCGGACGCGTCGTGCGGGATCCCGAGAACGAGATACGGATCCCGCTCCGAGGTCACGGCCGACTGTCGACCCCTTCCCAGCGACGATCCATCGCCAGGTGCAGGAGAGTCGGACGGTCGGCGATGAGCGCCTGCCGGAGTGCCGGTTCGAATGCCGCATCGTCGGCGACATGAACCCCGCGTGCGCCGAGCGCCCGGGCGGCGGCCGCGAAGTCCACCGGCCCGAGGTCCGTGGCCGCGATTCCGCCGTCGTGCCGCCGGTCCTGGTAGCTCCGGATCATCCCATACCGCTCATTGTCGAAGACAACGATGATCGTACGCAGGTCGTTACGCACCGCCGTCTCGATCTCGGCAAGGGTCATGCCCAGCCCGCCGTCGCCGACCAGAGCGACGATCGCCCGATCGCGATGGACGAGGCCCGCTGCGATCGCTGCCGGGAGCCCGTAACCCATCGCGCCGGAGGTCGACCCGAGGAACGTCCCCGGCTTCCGGAACCGGAAGCCGCGAGCCGCCCAGGTGCCGAAATTGCCCGCGTCCGTCGTCACGATCGCGTCATCGGGCAGGACCCGCCGCAGCGTCGTCACCACCCGGCCCGGATGGACACCCGGCCCGGACCACGGATGATCGTCGACGATCGTCGCCGCCTCCCACGCCGCGCGATCCTCGGCATTGGCTGCCGCTCGGGCGTCCGTGTGTTCGGCATCGAGGACACCTCGGCTTTCCAGACGCGAGACGGCAGCTCGGAGAAACAAGCGCGCGTCGGCGGTGATCGCGATGTCGGCTGCGCGAAGGCTCGGGTCGGGCCGCTGCGGCGCGAGGTCCACGTGGGCCCAGCGAATGCTGCCGCCCGGTACGGTCCAGCCAAAGCTCGTGATCTCGCCCAGCCGGGAGCCGATGACGAGCATCGCGTCGGCACGGGCGAGGCGCTCCCTGACCTCGGTGGGCGAGCCGTAGCCGGCCATCCCAAGGTAGAGAGGGTGATCGTTCGAAATCACGTCGCCGCGTCGCCACGAGGCGATCACGGGGACGCGCAGGAGCTCCGCCAACCGGAGGAGATCGTTCGAGGTCCGCGCTCGCAGGACACCGGCGCCAGCGAGGATCACGGGTCGCTCGGCTTGCGACAGGAGCTGGAGGACCTCGCGGACCTCGTCGTCGGTCGGCCGCTGGGCCATGGCCCGCGGCGGGGCGGACAGGGAGCCCACCGGCACGATCTCGTCGAGCAGATCCTCCGGCAAGGAGAGCAGGACCGGGCCTGGCCGGCCCGAAGTGGCCTGCGAGACAGCCTCGGCGACGGCCGCCACGGCCTGCTGCACGTCCGTCGGCTCCGCGGCCCACTTTGCCAGGCCACCGAGCGAAGCCACGAGGTCCACCTCCTGGAAGCCCTCCCGGCCCCTCGAGGCGCGTTCGACCTGACCGATGAGCACGAACATCGGGCTGGAATCGGCAAACGCCGTATGGATGCCGATGGCGAGGTTCGATGCGCCCACCGCGCGCGTGCCGAGGCATGCCGCGGGACGACCAGTCAGCTGCGCATGCGCCTCGGCCATAAAGGCGGCCGCGCCCTCGTGGCGGGTCGCCACGACGTTGACGCCGGCCGCCTCGAATCCCTCGAGCAGGCCGAGGAAGCTCTCACCTGGGACGGTGAACGCCCAGCGGACGCCGCCACGGCGCAGGGCATCGGCGATCATCCGGCCGACGCTGACGGGTCCGGCAGGCACCGGCTCCGGTTCCGGTTCCAGTTCCTGTTCCGGCAAGGGATCGGGCTGTGCCCCGCGCTCTGGAGTGGACTCGTGTTCGCGTTCCGTCTCTGCCGCAGCCTCCAGGTTCGGCGCTGCGTCGGCCGCGGACTCGGACGCCTCGTCGGGCTCCGCGTCGGGAGCGTCGTCAAGCTCGGCTGCGTCTGGGTCGCGTGCCCCGGGCTCAGCCGCATCGGCCACAGGTGCAGCCTCGGGAGCGCCGTGGGGTTCCGTGGCCACCTCGTCCGTGGTGGGTTCGGTCACCTCCGCCTCCGCCTCGACGATCGGCTCGTCGTCGGGGGCCATCAACGGTAGTTTTCGAACTGGAGGTCGACGACCTCGTCCATGCCGCGCAGGCGCGCGATCACGCGCTGGAGGTCGTCCTTGCTCTTCGCGGAGACGCGAACCGCGTCGCCCTGGATCTGCGACTTGACCTTCGGGAATTCGTCCCGGACCAGCTTCGTGATCCGCTTCGCCAGGTCATCCGGCAGGCCTCGACGAAGTCCGATCCGCTGCCGGACGCGGTTGCCGCCGGCGGGCTCGACCGTTCCCCAGTCGAAGATCTTCAGGGAGAGGCCCCGGCGAATCGCCTTCGATTCGAGGAGGTCCTTGACGGCGGCGGCTCGATACTCGTCATTCGTGACGAGGGTGAGCTCGTCCTTGCCCTGCTCGAGGTCGACGGTCGCGGCCCGAAAGTCGAACCGCTGGGCGACCTCCCTCCGGACCTGATCGAGGGCGTTGCGCAATTCCTGGACGTCGAAGTCGCTGACGACATCGAACGAGACTTCCCCGGCCATCCCGCGGTGTACCTCCTGGGCCGGCGCGGCTGACGCCCACACCGGAGCTACGGGTTCGCTGCGCGGTGCAGTATGACGGCCCAAACGGCGATGGGCCACAGCCGATCGTCAGGCCACCGACCTCAGGCGGAGCGTCCGTCCCCGGGCGAGAGCCGTTCGAGGAGGCGCTCAGGGATCCGGTAGCTTCGCCCGCCACCCATTGCCACCACCGCGTCTCCCGGCCGCACGGCGGCGGCGAGCCAGTCCGCGGTGTCCTCCGGAGTACCGGTGGCCGCCACTGGCAGATCGGGCCGGATGCGCTGCACGGCCTGCGCGAGGGCGCCCGGGGAGGCGATCGTAAGGTCGGGATCGCGGCCGGCCCAGATGTCGGCCACGGCTACGCCGTCGGCCTCGGCGAGGGCGGCGGCGAGCTCTTCGAGGAAGGCCGCCGTGCGGTGGAACGTCAGAGGCTCGATCGCGACCCACACCCGCCGTCCCGGTTCTCGTTGTCGAACGGCCGCGATGGTCGCCCGGATCGCGGTCGGGTGATGGCCGTAGTCGTCATAGACCACGACGTCGCTCGCCACGCCCTTCCGCTCGAGGCGGCGACCGACCCCCTCGAAGCTCTCGAGGCCGGCGACGATCTGGCGGGCCGCGATCCCGAGCTCCCGGGCGGTCGCGGCCACACCGAGGGCATTCGCCACGTTGTGCGCCCCTGCGGTAGGGAGTCGAACGCGAAAGAGGCTCGAGGGCTCCAGACCGGCGATCTCGATGACGGTCGCGTCGGGCTCCGTCGCCACGACGTCTGCGCTGATCAACCCGCGGCCAGCTGGCCCGCAATCGGCCCGCTCCGGGGGCGAGACCCAGGTTCGGATGATCCGAGCCGGCCAGTCGGCCAGGCGAATCAGCAGCTCCTCGACGCCGGGATCGCCGACGTTGGCGATCAGCGTCGGCAGGGCCGATGGATCGGCCGCTCGAAGCCACGCCTCGAACGCGGCGATGACCGCAGCGCGATCGGCGAAGACGTCCGGGTGGTCCCACTCGATATTCGTGAGGACGACGATCGACGGCCGATAGGCGGCGAAGTTGCCGGCATATTCATCGGCCTCGACGACGAATGGCGCTCCCCTGCCCCGCCGGGCCGTCGACGGGATCCCGCCCGTCACGGACGCCGGGAGCAGGGCCCCCACGAACGCCGACGGGTCGGCTCCGCCTGCGCTCAGGACGTGCGTCAACCAGCCGGCGGTCGTGCTCTTGCCGTGCGTCCCCGCGACGGCGACCAGTGTCCGGCCGACGGCGGCGTCGGCGATGACCTGCTGCCACGGTTCTTCGGGGATCCTGTGGTCCCGGGCGGCGACGAGCTCCGGGTGGTTCGGCTCGACGGCTGTCAGGGCCTTGGTGACGGCGAGGCGGTCGGGTCGGGGGTCGTCGGTGACATGGGCCGCGTCGTGGAGCCAGGCGATGTTGATCCCCGCCGCCTCGAGCGCCGGCGTGTAGGGCGACGGCCCGCCCGGGTCGCAGCCGGTGACGATCGCTCCCGCATCGGACGCCAGGAGCGCCGCCGCGGATGCGCCGGCGCCCGCCGCCCCGACGACATGGATCCGCTCTCGGGGCGGGATCGACCGGGCAGGCCGAGCCGCAGCGAGCCCGGCGCCGATCTCCTCGGCGGAGCGAGTCACGGCCGAGAGCTCATGCGCTGAGCTGCTCGATGAGCCACTCGAGCGCCGCGGCGGCTGCGGCCTCGCGGATCGCGGCGCGGTCGCCGGAGAGGAGCAGGCGGCGCACGTCCGCCTCGCCGGTCGCGGCCAGGCCGAGGTACACGAGCCCCACGGGTTTCGCGGCGCTGCCCCCATCGGGACCGGCGACACCGGTCGTCGAGATCGCAAGCGAGGCGCCGAGGCGCTCCCGCGCGCCGCTCGCCATCGCCCGGGCGACCTGGGCGCTCACCGCCCCATGAGCGCGCATCATCTCGCCGGAGACCCCGAGCACATCGACCTTGGCTGCGTCCGCATAGGTCACGAGGCCGCCGAGGAAATAGCCGGACGAGCCGGGCACGGCGGTGATCGCGGTGGCGATGAGGCCTCCGGTGCACGACTCGGCGGTCACGACCGTTTCGGTGTGCTCGAGGCAGAGGCGCTGGAGCCGCTCGGCCAGCGAGACGAGGACCTCGTCCTGCACCGCTCAGGACCGATTCGTCTTCGTTGGCGGGCTGGGTGGCGAGAAGAGCCACGTCTCCGGGATGCCGTTCTTGCCGAGCGTTCCAAGCGATACGCTATTGAGCGTGAAGAACGTGACCCCGCTCGAGCCTGTCCTGACCTCGACCGTGCGCTGGCCGCTGAAGGTCAAGGTCTTGCCGGACTGGTAGACGAGCCCGCTGAGGTACGCCGGGAGGACCTTCCCGTCGACCCAGACCTTGATCCAGGCCGGGCCGCCATTGATCGCGACGACCAGGTTGACGCCCTTGAAGGCGACGGTCACCTTCCGCGTCAACGAAGCCGTCTTGCCCTGATCCGACGTCGCCGTGACCGTGATCGCCCAATGGCCCGCGGTGAGCTCGACCGGTGTCGAGAACGAGCCGTCGTCGGCAACGGCGACCGTCGTGCCCTTTGTTAGTGGCGGGCTCGATCCAAGGCCGCTGGATGGCTTCGGGACCCTTGGCGAGGGCGCGGCTGCGCCAACTGGACCCATGAAGGTCGCCGCCACGGTGACGGTCTTTGCGTTGGTGGTTGTTCCTTGGACTGGAATCGCGCCGTTCTCGTACGTCGTCCCCTCGACCGGCTGGCTGATCGTGAGCGTCGGCGCCTGGATCGCGGAGAAGGGCACGTTGATGACCTGGGTTCGCGGCGATTCCGCCTGCTTGCCGGTGTCCGGGTCCGTGGCCGTAATGTCGAATTGGTTGCGGCCGCGCCGGAGATCAACGTCGACGCTCCACGAAGCATCGGCGAGGGCCGTGACCCGGTAGGGCTGGTCGCGCCCGGGGGCCGTGATCGTCACGGTCGCGCCGGCCGTAGCCGTGCCCGCGAGGTGGTAAGCCGTGACCGAGTCGTCCACCGAGATCACCGCATCCCTGGGGCTCGTCACGGCCAGCTCGGGCGGCTTCGCGTAACGCAGCAGCTGGACCGATACATAGACGCCGAATGCGACGACCACGAAGGTCAGGAGCGCCGCGACCACGATCGAGGGCGAGAACGTCAGGGGCCGGGCCGGCTCGCTGATCGGCCGGAGCGGCACGATCAGTGGCGCGGGCATCGCCTGGTCGCCGCGCTCGCGCCGCCACTGGCGAAGGACGTCCTCCGGGTCGAGGCCGAGGTAGATCGCGTAGTTTCGGAGGAAGCCCTTCGTGTACACGGCGCCGGGCAGCTGGCGGTAGTCGCCGCGCTCGAGCGCGCTCAGGTAGCGAACCCGGATCTTCGTGTCGCGCTCCGCTCGAATGAGATCGACGCCCTTGCGCTCGCGGGCTGCCGCGAGCCGATCCGGCAGCGATGGACCGCTGGCCAGGATCTCGTCGGCCTCGCCGCCGCCGATGCGCGTCGCTCGGGCATCGGCGAGCCCCCGGCGGGCGTGATCTCGAGTGGTCATCGATCAATCATCGCCGGGGTCGGCGTGATTGTCCCCGAGCGAATCGTCCCGCCGGAGCACCACCCTTGCGTTGGATCCGTCGAAGGCACCGATGTACCCCCGCGCCTCGAGCTGGTCGATCATCCGGGCCGCTCTCGCATAGCCGACCTTGAGTCGCCGCTGGAGCAGCGACGCCGACGCTCGATCGTATTCGCGGATCACCTCGACGGCGTCCGGGAGCAGCCGGTCCGCGTCCTCGTCGGCGAGGTCGTCGCTCGTCGATGCCCCTTCTTCGTCGTTCTCGACGATCGCCATGTCGTAGTGCGGATCGTCGATCTGCTCGCGCCAGTGCCCGCCGACCCGACCGATCTCCTGGTCCGAGACGAAGACGCCCTGGAGGCGCATCGGACGTGGCAGGTCCGAGGGCTGGTAGAGCATGTCGCCCCGCCCGATCAGGTCCTCTGCGCCGGGCGTGTCGAGGATCGTTCGGGAATCGATCTGGGAAGCCATCGCGAATGCGATTCGCGACGGGAAGTTCGCCTTGATGAGCCCAGTGACGACATTGACCGACGGTCGCTGCGTGGCGAGGACCATGTGGATGCCGGTCGCGCGAGCCTTCTGGGCCAGCCGGACGATCGGCTCCTCGACATGCTTGCCCTCATGCATCATCAGGTCCGCGAGCTCGTCGATGATGATCACGATGTACGGCATCCGGTCGGACGGGTCGGCCCGCGTTTCGTTGTAGCCGCGGATGTTCCGCGAGCTGGCGCCCGCGAAACGCCGATAGCGGCCCTCCATCTCGTTGACGGCCCACTTGAGGGCGGCCTTGGCGGCGCCCGGTTCCGTGATCACCGGAACCAGCAGGTGCGGCAGGCCGTTGTAGCTGGCCAGCTCGACCCGCTTGAGGTCCATCAGGATCATCCGGAGGTCATCCGGGGTGGCGTTGCAGAGCAGGCTCGTGATGAGCGCGTTGACCATGACACTCTTGCCGGAGCCCGTCGCGCCCGCAATCAGGAGATGTGGCATCTTCGCCAGGTCGACGGCCTGGGCTCGACCGGCGACATCGCGTCCCAGGGCGAAGGTGAGGCGTGAGCCCGAGGCATTGAAGTCGAGCGTCTCCAGGATGCCCCGCAGGGTCACCACGTTGAAGTCCTTGTTCGGGACCTCGATGCCGACCGCGCTCTTGCCTGGGATTGGCGCCTCGATTCGGAGCGAGCGCGCGGCGAGGGCCATCGAGAGGTCGTCGGAGAGGGCCTCGATCCGGCTGACCTTGATGTGCGGCGCCGGCTGGATCTCGTATTGGGTCACGACGGGGCCGGCGTTGCGACCGATGACCTTGGCCGGGATGTCGAAGCTGTCGAGCTTCTTGATGATGATGTCCTCGTTCCGCAGGTGGACCGCCTCGTCACCGCCGAGGATCGCCGGCTCGACCGTGTCGTCGAGCACGTCGAGGCCAGGTAGGACGTACTCGCGACGCTCCCGCGTGGGCGGCGAATCGGAGGCGTCGGTGATGTCGTCGAGCACTCTCGGAGGACGCACCGGCTCGAGAACCGCGGCTGTCGCCGCGCCGGTGCGGGCCGGGGCGAAGGTCGCCGATGTTGGGCCGGCCGAGGGCATTGGCGCGGGGGCATCGTCGCCCCAGATCCCCGTCTGGCCCGCCGGGCTTGCGAGGCCTCCGGCAACCCGTGGCGCGCGGGCGCGGCCACCCGAGCGGACGCCGGGCTCCTTGCCGTTGGCGTCCGCGCCAGCCGGTTGCGCGCCGCGCGGCTCCCGCTGGATCGACGCGGCCGCCGTGAGACCGGCCCACCGCGCCGCGCGCGTCGCCGGCCGCGTCAGGTCACGGAGGCGCAGGTTGAACGCGAGCAGGATCCCGACGACCGCGATCCCCACGAGCACGACGAACGCGCCGGGGCTTGTCAGCAACGGGCTCAGCGAATCGGCCAGGAAGGTGCCGATTCGGCCGCCGGCCGCTCCACGGGCACTTGCGACCGGCTTGGTCACCGCGGGCACGATGACGGTCGCCGCCCCGAGCAGGCCGGCATAGCCGATCGCGATCCCGACGAGCGTCAGGCCCCAGCCGGAGCCGGGCGTCTTGCCGGGACCCCACTCCATGTACCAGCCGCCGCCGAGCAGCAGGATCGGGAGGAGCCAGCGGAGGCTGCCGAACCACGGCGCCACCGTGTTGATCCACCAGGTCGTAAGCGAGCCCTGGCCCTGGAGGAGGAGCGCGATCAGGGTCACCGCTCCGAGCACGAGGAGCGTGATCCCGGCGATCGAACGGGCGACTTCCGGCCCGACCTCGGGCATCCGAATCTGGGGAAAGGCGAACCCGCTCCCGCGGCGTCGGGCAGCCCGGCGACGGCGGGCCACTCAGACCTCCACGACGACCGGAAAGACCATCGGCCGACGCTTCGTCTGCTCGTACAGGTAGCGCGACACGCCGTCCTTGATCTGGGTCTTCAGGAGCGCGATCTCGCTGATGTGGTCGCCCGGGTTCTCGATCGACTGGACGATTCGGGTGACGGCCTCGTCCATGATCGGGTCCTGCTCGTTGAGGTGGACGAAGCCGCGCGTGATGATCTCCGGCCGTCCGATCACGTTGCCGGTCTGCTTGTCGACGGTCACGACGACCATGAACATCCCGTCGTTCGCGAGCGCCCGCCGGTCGCGCAAGACCACGTCGCCCACCTCGCCGACGGAGAGTCCATCGACGTAGACGTAGCCGGCGGTCACCGGCTGGCCGCGACGGGCGCTGCCGTCCGCGGCGAACTCGATCGGCGTGCCGTTCTCGATGATGAAGACGTTGTCGGGCAGGACCCCTGTCTCGATTGCGAGGCGGCCATGCTGGACCTGCATCCGGAACTCGCCGTGCATCGGGATGAAGTGCCGCGGTCGGGTCAAGTTGAGCATCAGCTTGAGCTCTTCCTGGCTCGCGTGACCGGAGACGTGGGCGTGCCGGATCGCGTGGTAGACGACGTTCGCGCCCGCCTTGAAGAGGTTATCGATCGTGCGGGCGACGTATTCCTCGTTGCCCGGGATCGGGCTCGCGCTCACGATCACGGTGTCGCCGGGCTGGATCTCGACGAACCGGTGGTCGCGATTCGCCATCCGTGCCAGCCCTGCCATCGGCTCGCCCTGCGAGCCGGTCGTCGCGACCACGAGCTTGCCGGACGGCGTGTCGCCGATCCGGTCCTTGCTGATGATCCGCCCGGGGTCGTACTTGAGGTAGCCGAGGTCCGTCGCGATCCGGAAGTTCTGTTCCATCGAGCGGCCGACGACGGCGACCTGGCGGTCGAAGCGGGCCGCGGCGTCGAGGACCTGCTGGATCCGGGCGATGTTGCTCGCGAACGTCGCCACGATGACGCGACCGTCGAGCGGCTCCATGATCTCGCGGAACGCCTCGCCGACGGTCCGCTCCGAGGGCGTGTACCCCGGGCTCTCGGCGCGCGTCGAGTCGGAGAGGAGGCACAGGACCCCTTCCTCGCCGAGGCGGGCCAGGATGGCGAAGTCGGACAGCTTGCCGTCGACCGGGGTGTGGTCGAACTTGAAATCGCCGGTATGGACGATCGTGCCGACGGGCGTCCGGAGGGCGATCCCCATCGCGTCCGGGATCGAGTGGCCGACGCGGAACGGGACGACCGTGAACGGCCCGATCGGCAGCTCGTCGCCGGGCTCGAGCGGCAGGAGCGGGTTGTTGTGGAGCTTGTGCTCCTTGACCTTGTTGCCGAGCAGGCCCCGTGCCAGCGTGGAGGCATAGACAGGGACCTTCGGAAACTCGGGCAGGATGTACGGCAGGCCGCCGACGTGATCCTCGTGGGCGTGGGTGATCAGGAACGCTTTGACATTGTCACGGCGCTCCTTGAGATAGGTGATGTCGGGGATCACGAGGTCGATCCCGAACATCTCCTCGTCGGGGAACATGAGCCCGCAGTCGATGACGACGATGTCATCGCCGTACTCGATGACGTACATGTTCTTGCCGATCTCCCCCACCCCACCGAGCGGGATGATGCGGAGGGGCGTGTCGGACGTTGGGGGCGGCGGTGTCTTGGGCATTGGGGCTCCGGTCAGAAGAAGGTCATCGAATCGGGCTCGGGCGGGAGAGGGTCGCCGTTCCCGGCGGCCACCGACGCCATGGCGGCGGGCTCAGGTGCTGGTTCGGAGACCGCCCGGTGCCTTTCGCCACGCGTCCGGCGCGACTCGACGAGCGCTGCCGGGATGCCCGCGACGTCGGCGTAGCTCTGGCGCTCGACCTCCGAGCTCCGCAACGCGGCAGCTGGGTGGTACAGGGCGTACACGGTCGCCGCTCGAGCGCCGGTCCCGGGGTCCGCCGGCGCCGTCGTGCCATGGGCCTGGCCGATCCGCGCGCCGGGCATGAAGCGGCCCATCGAGTGGCGCCCGAGGGTCACCACGAGGGCCGGGTCGAGGAGCTCCAGCTGCCGCTTCAGGTACGGCAGGCAGGCGGCGATCTCATCCGGCTCAGGGTCGCGATTGTCGGGCGGGCGGCATTTCACCACGTTCGTGATGAAGACCTCGCTGCGGCGCCAGCCGAGCGTCGCGAGCAGCTTGACGAGGAGGTCCCCAGCGCGACCGACGAACGGCCGACCGAGCCGGTCCTCGTTGAAG
>JBBQTO010000037.1:0-17593 GCA_038234575.1 Candidatus Limnocylindrales bacterium | reverse complement strand
CCCCTTGTCGAGGTCGTCGCCGCCGAGCGAACCGCCGAGGACGTCGTCGAACGTGCGACCGCGATCATCGAGGGCTGGGACAAGACGGCGATCCGGTCGACCGATTCGCCGGGGTTCATCGTGAATAGAGTCAACCGTCCGTTCACGCTCGAGCCGCTGCGACTCCTCCGCGCGGGCACGGCATCGATCGAGACCATCGACGCAGCGATGACCGACGCGGGCTTCCCGATGGGCCCGTTCCGGCTCATGGACCTCATCGGGCTCGACGTGAACCTCGCCGCCGCGCGCGGGTTGTGGGAAGGGTTCAACCGGGCGCCGCGCTTCCGGCCCTCGCCGATCCAGGAGGAGCTCGTCTCCGCCGGCAATCTCGGGCGAAAGACCGGCGAGGGCTTCTATCGCTACGGCGAGTCGGGTGGTGTCCTCGGTCCGGCGGCGCAATTTGGCGGCGCGGCGCGGCCCCCCCCGGGTGTCGAGACGCTCGACCTGGAGTCGATCGCGGAGCGGACGATCCTGGCGATCGTCAACGAGGCCTACCAGGCCCTTGGCGATGGCGTCGCGAGCGCCGACGACATCGACCGGGCGATGCGGCTCGGGGCGAACCACCCGGTCGGTCCCTTCGAGTGGGCCCGCCAGACCGGGCTCACCGAGGTCGCGGCGATGCTCGACCGCCTGAGCGACGACGACACGGATGCGTTCCGGCCGGCGCTGACCCTCCTGCGAGCGGTTCGGGCGGGAGGCTGAGCGGGCCCGCCTACAATTCCCGCATGAGCCGAGAGCCAAATCGCGCCCTGCGCGAAGCCTGGATCGTCGAGGCCGTCCGGACGCCGGTCGGTCGTTATGGCGGCGCGCTGGCATCGGTGCGGCCGGACGATCTGGCGGCGATCGCGATCCGAGCCGTCGTCGATCGCTCCGGGGTCGATGCCGCGCTCATCGAGGACGTCATCCTCGGCTGCGCCAATCAGGCCGGCGAGGACAATCGGAACGTGGCCCGGATGTCCGCGTTGCTCGCGGGCCTGCCGGTCGAGGTCGCCGGCCAGACGGTGAACCGGCTGTGTGGCAGCGGGCTCCAGGCGATCAACATGGCGGCGCACGCCATCGGCGCGGGTGATGGCGAGGTCTTCGTCGCCGGCGGGGTCGAGTCCATGACGCGGGCCCCGTATGTGATGGCCAAGCCGGAAACGGCCTGGGAGCGGGGCGCCCGTGAGGTCCAGGACACGACACTGGGCTGGCGGTTCCTGAACCCGAAGCTCGCCGCGATGCACTACCCGTACTCGATGGGCGAGACCGCCGAGAACGTTGTCGAGCGGTACGCCGACCGGTTGGACGTGACCCGCGAGCGCCAGGACGCGTTCGCGCTGCGGTCGCACCAGCGGGCCGTGGCCGCGATCGAGGCAGGGCGCTTCGACGACCAGATCGTGCCCGTCGAGGTGCCCCAGCGGAAGGGCGGGCCGGTCGTGATGGCCCGCGACGAGCATCCCCGCCCCGATACCTCGATGGAAGCGCTCGCAAAGCTTCGGCCCGCATTTCGGGAGGGCGGATCCGTGACCGCCGGCAACTCGTCGGGCATCAACGACGGCGCCGCGGCGGTCCTGCTCGTCGAGGCCGAACGCGCGCGGGAGCTGGGGCTCACGCCGATGGCTCGGATCGTCTCGACCGCGGTCGCCGGCGTAGACCCCGCGATCATGGGCGTTGGCCCTGTGCCGGCTACGCGCAAGGCCCTTACCCGCGCGGGTCTGACGGTCGCGGACCTCGATCTCGTCGAGCTCAACGAGGCATTCGCGTCGCAGTCGGTCGTCTGCATGGACGAGCTCAGGCTCGATCCGGAGAAGGTCAACGTCAACGGCGGAGCGATCGCCCTCGGGCATCCGCTCGGGGCGAGCGGCGCGAGGCTGCTGACGATGCTTGTCCACGAGCTCCGGCGGACCGGCGGCCGCTACGGCCTCGCGACGATGTGCATCGGCGTGGGCCAGGGGATCGCGACGATCGTGGAGCGAGTCGAAGCCTGAGGGTCAGGCCGCTCGATCAGACGCGGCGCTCCGCGGTGGGCGGGCGCCCCGGGCCGATCGCCAGCCGGTCTGCGCCGGCGAGGCGCTCCGGGCCGCCCAGGGGCTGTGGGCCGGTTGCTCGCTCGAACGCAGCTTGCAGGGTTTCCTCGGTGCTGGCCGCAGCCACGGTCACCCTGAAATAGACGGGCGTCTGGGTAGCCGCGAGCCAGACGTCGCAGTCCTCGACGATCCGCTCCGCGTACTGCGCCGCGTCGCGCTCGGCCGTCTCGGGCAGCAGCACCATGAACCGCGCGTCGCCGGCACGCAGCACATGGTCGGTCTCGCGGGACGAGCGCGATAGCACGTGCGCGATCGCGCGGACAAGCCGATCGACAGAGACCTCGGCATGGTCGAGTCCCGGGCGGAACTCGGCACCGATCACGACGACCGAAGCGGGGCGCCGATAGCGCTCACTCCGCGCACTTTCGTGGCGGAGCGCCTCGTGCCAGGTGATCCGGTTGTCGAGGAGCGCGAGCGGGTCGGCACGCCGACCGCCGGTCGTGGGGCGGCCGCGACGTCGCTTCGGGCCGCTGACGAAGGTTTCGATCAGCTCGTCCGCCCGGGAATCCTCCATCTCGGGAAGGGCGAAGCGGCGAGTGCGAGTCGGATCGGGCGATGCCATGGACTCCAGCGTCAGGGTGCAACGGCAGCCCGGGGATCGTGGCGGCCGGGCTTGGTTGATGGCGGGTACCGAACCTTACCCCGGTTCGCGCCGATGCGCCGTCAGTCGCGTTACCCGACGCGAGTACCTTCGTCCGGCGCGGTCTCGCCACACGAGGGTGTTGTCGAAATCAGTTGACGTGCGTACGATTGACGCGTTCGCCAAGCACGGCCCCCGTGGGTCGAGCAGAACGGCCCAGAATTGAGCCCAGATTTCCTCCGAAGGAGGATGCACTTGATGATCGATCAGCAGCCGACGGTGCTCTCTCTCAGCGACGCCGCGGCGGTCAAGCTCCGCGAGCTGACGAAGGAAGAGACGAATCCGGCCATCGGCCTGCGGGTGTACGTCTACTCCGGCGGTTGCTCCGGTTTCCGCTACGGGATGATGCTCGAGGACCAGCCGACCCCCGAGGACAACGTCCTCGAGGCGAACGGCGTCCGCGTGTACGTCGATGGCAAGAGCGTTCCGCTCCTCACGGGAGCCGAGATCGACTACGTGGACACGCTCATGGGTGCCGGCTTCACCGTGAACAACCCGAACGCGGTGGCGGCCTGCGGGTGTGGCTCGAGCTTCCGGACCGCGGACGACGTGGGCACGGCTCGCTCCTGCGCCCACTGACCGAACCTCATTCGCAGCCCTGAAGCCGCCGGGGAACCGGCGGCTTCGCTGATTCTCGGAGCGATCGAGGCATGAAGATCGACGATGCCCTGGCGGCCGCGGACGACGCGGCAGCCAAGACCTTCGCGCGCTGGAAAGTGCCCGGGGTCGCCTACGGCGTCGTTCGCGATGGCGCGCTGATCCACAGCCGCGGTCTCGGGACGACGCGTGTTGGCCAGGAGCGCCCGCCCGACGCCGACAGCGTCTTCCGCATCGCCTCCATGACCAAGAGCTTCACGGCGGCGATCGTTCTGCTGCTGCGTGACGAGGGTCGACTTCGCCTCGACGACCCCGTCGGCACGCACGTTCCGGAACTCGCGGACCTCCGGGGGCCCACGACCGATTCACCGACGATCACGATCCGGCACCTGTTGACGATGACCGCGGGCTTCCCGACCGACGACCCGTGGGGCGACCGCCAGCAGGGCCTCGACCTCGATCGCTTCGCCGAGCTGCTCCGCGAAGGGATCGCGTTTGCCTGGGCACCGGGCGTTCGGTTCGAGTACTCGAACCTGGGGTACGGGGTCCTCGGTCGGGTAGTCACCAACGTGGCTGGTCGGGAATACCGCGAGGTCGTGCGCGACCGATTCCTCGAGCCGTTGGGCATGCGCTCGACGACCTATCTCGAGAGCGAAGTCCCCGAGGACCGCCTCGTCCGCGGCTACGTCTGGCGAGACGATGCGTTCATCGAGGAGCCGCTCGATCCGTACGGCGCGCTTGCCTCGATGGGCGGCATCTTCACGACCGCTCGTGACCTCTCGACGTGGGTTGGCGAGTTCACCGATGCCTTCCCGCCGCGCGACGACCCCGAGGTCGATCATCCGCTCTCGCGGGCGAGCCGGCGGGAGATGCAGCAGCCGCAGCGACCGTTCGGGGCTTCGGTCACGCACGCCTCCGCGGATGCCGCCCCGGAGCTCGGTGGTGGTGGCTACGGATTCGGGCTCGTCGCGCTCGATCATCTCCGATGGGGCCGCGTCGTGACCCATTCGGGCGGCTACCCAGGTTTCGGGTCGGACATGCGCTGGCATCCGGCGAGCGGGTATGGCGTGATCGTGCTCGCGAACGGCCGCTACGCGCCGTCGACGGTCCTTGCGCGGCAGCTCTTCAATGAGCTGCTCGAATCGGGCGTCGCTCCGCCACGAAGGATCCGCCCTGCGGCGCCAACGGAGGCCGCCCGCGCGGCGGTGGAGGCGCTGTTCGAATCGTGGGACGACACGGCGGCGGCGAGCCTGTTCGCGATGAATGTCGACCTTGACCTGCCGGTGGCGAAGCGACGCGAGGCGATCGAGCGGCTTCGCGGGATCCACGGCGTCTTGCGTCCGGATCCGGATGAACCGCCCGAATCGCAGAGCTCGTTCGATGTCACCTGGTGGATGCGCGGGGAGCGCGGCCGGGTCAAGATCGAGATCCAGCTCTCTCCGGAGAAGGAGCCGCTCGTCCAGACTCTGAATCTCACCTCCGTGCCGGACCCGGCACCCGAGCTCCTCGGTGCCGCGAAGCAGATCGTGGCGGCCCTCGCCGCGGGCAGCGGCGCACCGCCTCGGTGGCCGGACGGCCTCGCCATCGGTCCAGAGGTGGATCGCGAGGCCCTCGATCGAGCCTGTCGCGCCACGGAGGCGAGATTCGGCACGGTCCGGCTCGGGCCGGCGATCGCGGGCGACGGCGTGAAGACTGCGACGTTCCGACTCGAATGCGCTCGAGGCAAGGTCGACCTCCGCCTCGAACGCAACCCCGAAGACGGCGTGCTCACCGCGGCCGGGCTCGTCCCGGTACCCTTCGCCGCGCCGCTCTTCGCCGACTGACCAAGGCTTCGAGTCGCAACGCTATGAAAGCGTCTCGAGCGCGGTCCGGGCTCGCTCCCGGGACAGGTTCCATGCCGGCCACTCGCGGCTCGCCCGGTCTGACGCCAGCTCGACTCGACGCTCTTCCAGGGTCCGGACCAACGTCGCCCGGCTGGCCGGATCCAGCCTCGGCAGGGCTTCGACGAGGAGCGGCACCGTATCGTCGTCGAGGGTTGCCGCGTATTCGGCGTCGAAGCCACTGTGTCCGCCGGGTGGGACGAGGCCGACGTCGAGCGCCCGGGCGAGGTTCTGCTGGGTGACGAAAGCCTGCGGCCCGATCGCTCCCACGAAGAGCGTCACGGCGACGGCCCCGAAGGCGAGCCCGTGGAATAGCCACGTCATCCGGTCTCGGACAAGGAGGGCGGTGGCGACCACGCCCCCAATGGCCAGCCAACCGATCGACGCGGCGACATAGAACCGCAGCTCCGTCCAGCCGTAGACCTGCTGGTAGAGGCCCAGCCTGACCGCGGCTGAGGCGAGGATCACGGCGGTGAGCACGAGGAGGGCGAGCGCCGCAGCGACGAATGCGCGAGATCGACCCTCGGGTCGTCGCGCTGCGATCTCGGCCACAGCGAGCAGTATCCCCGCACCCACCACAACCGCCACGAGCTGAAAGTAGCCCTCGCGCGCGTAATCGCTGTAGGTGACCCCCGCTGCCGCAACCACGACCTGGCCGCCGAAGAGGTAGGCCAACTGCAGCAGGACGAAGGCCGCAAAGAGCAAATCGACCGCGATGAGGACGACCAGGGCCTCGGTCGACGCGCGAAGGCGGAGGCCAACCGATCCGGCGACCCACCCGAGATCTCGGAAAAGGTCGGCACCGAGCCCGCCCGGGGCTGCAGCGAGCAAAATTGAGGTCGCATTGCCGGCGATCGCGAGGAGCCCGCCCACGACCCAGGCGACGACGACCACGATTGTCAGCCGGCCGGTGAGATCCGCAACGTCGAACGGCACGGAGAATACGTTCTCAACGACCCGCGCAAACACGGCGTCCGCCGAGGTGAGCAGGAGGCCGAAGCCCAGAACGATCGGGATCGCGATGAGCAGGCCGCGCGCCACCGGGACTGCCCGCCGTCCGGATGCGCCTAGCTCGTGGAGGGCACCATCGGACGCACCGTTCGCGAGCACCGCCATGGAGCCCACCCCGAGAGTGGCGGCGGCGAGGGCGCCGAGTGCCGCAACCGCAAGCACGCTCCGTCGGGTCAACGATTCGCCTGAGGCAGCCACCGCCCATCCGAGCGTTGCCAGGCCGGCGAGCAGCAGCGCGAGAAAGACGATCACCACGTCCGTTCGGATCGCGACAACGAGCGACGCCGCGACGGCGACGGGCGGGAGCCAGAGGTCGAGTCGATCGATCTGGCGCCCAGGGGACCGGAGGATGGTCGTCGCGACGAGCAAGCCGGTCACGACGATCGGGACGTTGATGCCGAGGCCGATGCGGTCGAACAAGACGTCCGTGACGACGCCGACAACGATCGCGACCAGGGCGATTCGACGAGCAGCGCGAGGGGTCATGGTGGTTCCTCACTGGAAGGCCGCACGGGTTGCGGTTCCTGCGGGACGGCTCGGCGGCGCGGGGTGTGGCGCCAGCGACGAAGTGAGTCGGGGGCGTCAGGTACCCGTCAGCAGGCCTCGAAAGACCGTTTCGAGAGGCCGTAGGCGTAGCCCTCGATCGCGTACTCGGGCTTGTCGTCGGGCTTCGCGACCGCGCCGAGCGTCACGAATAGCGGCGCGAAATGCTCCACGGTGGGATGGGCGTAGGGCATTCCGGGTGCCTTCTCGTGGAAGGCGAACAGCTCGTCGATGTCGCCCCGGTTCAGGGCCTCGGTGGCCCACTGGTCGAAGTCGATGGACCACTGCGGGGCGCCGGGCTTGCCCAGGAAGTACTCGTGGATGAACGGGAGCCCGTGGGTCAGGAAGCCGCTGCCGACGATCAGCACGCCCTCGTCGCGCAGCGGGGCGAGGCGCCTGCCGACCTCGAAGAGGTGCTGCGGGTCAAGATCCGGCATCGACATCTGGAGCACCGGGATGTCCGCGTCCGGATACATCGCCTTGAGGGGCACCCAGGCGCCGTGGTCGAGGCCGCGCATGTCGCGATCGAGGACCGGCTCGTTGGCGGGCATCAGGCCCTTTACGGTGATCGCGAGCTCGGGAGCAGGCGGCGCATCGTAGGTGAGCTCGTAGTACTCCGGCGGGAAGCCGTAGAAGTCGTACACGAGCGGGACGCGGTGCGTCGAGCTCAAGGCCATCGGCGCGGTCTGCCAGTGGGCGCTGACAATCAGGATCTGTTTCGGCCGGGGCATCGACGCGGCCCACGCCCAGAGCTCGCCCATCCACGCCTCGTCTTCGAGCAACGGCGGCGCTCCATGGCCAAGATAGATCGCGGGGAGACGCGTCTCGGCGTGGGAGTCGGTTGGTGGCTTGATCTCAGGCATCGGGAGTTGTCGCCAGTCTAGCGAAGGCCCCGGTCGGACCGGGGCCTTCGCAGATGGATCGGCTCAGGCGGCCAGCGGCCCCCTCGCACCTGGGTTCCGTCGCCGTCCGGCGAGTGGCCGGAGGCGAGGTCGTGGTCGACCCCGCCTCGAAATCACGACGAAGACGGTCGAAACCCAGGGGAACGCGGTCTTCTCCAAGCTCGGCCTGGAGCGCGCCGACGACGACAACCGGCGCGTCCTCGCGGTGCTCGCCTACCTCGCCGATCGTACGGCCCGTCCATGAAGGCCCGCCCCGCGACGCCTGTGCGAGACTCCCCGCACATGGACGAGTCAGCGATTCGGGTCGGCCTGCTTGGCTACGGTCTCGCCGGTAGCGTCTTCCACGGGCCGCTGATCGCGGCGACCCCCGGGCTGCGTCTCGCGGCAATCGTCACCGGGGATGCCGCCCGCCAGTCGCGAGCCGCCGCCGACCACCCAGGGGCGCGAGTCTTCACCTCGGCCGAGGAGCTCTGGTTGCAAGCGGGCGAGCTCGACCTCGCGATCGTTGCCACGCCGAATCGGTTCCACATGCCGCTGGCCCTGGCGGCCCTCGAAGCCGGTCTTGCGGTGGTCGTCGACAAGCCGCTGGCCACGAGTGTGGCCGAGGGTCGACGGCTGCTTACCGCGGCTCACGAACACATGGGCGGCCACTAACCGTCTTCCAGAACCGCCGCTGGGACGGCGACTACCTCACGGTCCGGCAGCTCGTCGAAGAAGGCGCGCTGGGGTCCGTGGGACGATTCGAATCGCGCTTCGAGCGCTGGCGCCCGGAGATCGAGCCCGGGTTTCGCGAGCGTGGTGCGCCCGAAGAGGCCGGCGGCGTCCTCTTCGATCTCGGGGCCCACCTCATCGACCAGGCCCTGGCCCTCTTCGGACCCGTGGCGAGCGTCTACGCCGAGACCGATCGGCGTCGCGCGGGCGCCGAGGTGGACGACGATGCCTTCGTCGCGCTCCATCACGCGTCCGGGACTCGGTCGCACCTGTGGATGAGTGCCGCGACACCGCACCTTGGGCCTCGGTTCCGTGTGCTCGGGGACCGGGCGGGCTACACGAAATGGGGCCTTGACCCGCAGGAGGCCGCGCTGGCCGCTGGGCAGCGACCAGGCGACGCGGGCTTTGGCGAGGATCCGGAGAGCAGCTGGGGTCGGCTGGGCGTCGACGGTGAGAGCCGGCCGGTCCGGACGGAACGGGGCCGCTACGACGCCATTTATACGGGCGTGGCGGCGGCGCTCCGAGGTGGCGCTCCCTTGCCGGTTGACCCTGCCGAATCGGTCACCGTCCTCGAGATCATTGAAATCGCCCATCGATCGGCCGCGACGGGCCGGCCGATCGCGCTCGGTTACTCCGAGTAGCGCTCTTCCTTCCAGGGATCGGCGTCGTTGTTGTAACCGTAGCGCTCCCAGAAGCCGAGCTGGTCGTGGTCGAGGAACTCGAGGCCCCGGATCCACTTCGCGCTTTTCCAGAAATAGCGCTTCGGGACGATGAGCCGGAGTGGGTAGCCGTGCTCGAGCTCGAGCGGCTCTCCGCCGAACGTGTCGGCCAGCATGACGTCATCGTCGTCCAGGACCGACAGGGGCAAGTTCGCGGTGTAGCCCTGCTCCGAGTGGGCGACGACATGCGTTGCTGTTGGGCGAACCTGGGCCAGCTGGAGGATCTCCTGGATGGGGACGCCCTGCCAATCGGTGTCGAGCTTCGTCCAGCGGGTGACGCAATGGATGTCCGTGTGGACGGTCTTCCGCGGCAGCGCCTTGAACTGGTCCCAGGTCAGGGTCAGCGGCGAGTCGACCTGGCCGTACACCTTGAAGTCCCAGGTCGCGAGGTCGGTCTTCGGGACCGAGCCGTAGTGGAGGACCGGAAACTTGTCGGTGCGGTACTGGCCCGGCGGGATCCGCGCCGCGACGGCGGGGTCCTGCTCACGATTGCCGAAAAGACGCTCGAACATGCGATGGCTCCTGAAGCGCGGAGGCGATGCGGCTAATGGTGTTCACCGCCGTCGCGCTGTCAAACGGGAGCCCCGGGTGGTTTGGCGCCGAATGAGTCGCGCCAGCCACACCACGCGGCGACACCGCACCGGCGTGGTTCGGTGTCAGTTGTCTGGCGAGCGACAGCGCTGGGAATCGTCGAGCCCCGGCCGGTGGCCGGGGCTCGGGTCGAGGCTAGAAAAAGGGTGGGATCAGACGAGGCTGTTCGCCTTCAACCAGGCCGTCGCGACCACCTTGATGTCCTTGTTGTCGACCGACACCTGCTTGCCGAGATCGGTCAAGGTCGCCGTGTCCATCTTGGCCGAAACGTCGTTGAGGACCTTCTCGAACGTCGTCTTGTCCGCGGCACTCAGCTTGCCGAGGAGGTCGTCCCGGACGAGCGGGGCGATGTTGTCTGCCGGCTGAGTCTTCTTGTCGTCCTGGAGGACGACCCAGCTATTGACGGCGATGTCAGGCTGCGTCGAGCAGAGCTCGCCGACATCGATCGTCTTGGCCAGGAGGGCCTTGACCATCGGGGTATCGCACGGCGACAGGAGCGTCGCGCTGACGACGTCGATGCCGTACGCATCCTTGAGCGCCTTTCCACAGACGGGGTTCGTCGGGCAATCCGTCGCGACGCCGAGCTTGAGGCTCGAGTTGGCGGCGAGATCGCTCATCTTCGTCAGGTGGAACTGGTCCGCGGTCTCCTTGCGGACGACGAAGGCGTTCTGGTCGGCGGCCGGCGAGTAATTCAGGAGCGTGATCCCGCCGCCCTTGGTTTTCAGCACGGCCTGGAAGGCCGTCGCCACGGCCGCCGGGTCACCCCGATCGATCGTCGCGGGAGTCGCTGCGCTCGCACCAGGCGCTGCCGACGCGCCGGCTCCAGCATCGTAGTAGGCGAGGCCGCTGCCGATGTACTCTGGCTTCAGATCGAGCTGCCCGCCCTCGAGGGCGGGCGCCGAAACGGCGCGCTTGCCGATCCCGATTCCCGTTCGGTCGACCGTAAAGCCCTTCGCCTCGAGGGCCTGGCCATAGATCTCGGCCATCAGCTTGGCTTCGTAGAAGCCGTCCGACCCGATCTTGACGGTTGGTTTGCTGCCCCCTCCCGTCGAGCACGCGCCGAGTAGCACGAGCAACGACGCCCCGAGGGCAAGCCCGCGGAATTGCCGCATTGGGTCTGCCTCCTTTTGAAATCCGATCGCGCAAGTCCTGGACGGTTTTGCGTCGAGACGCGCGACTATATCAGCGGGCCGCGAAACGCAGTCCCGGCGAGGTAAGGCGCCGTTGGAGGAGGCCGAGCAACCCCTCGGACGTGAGCGCAAGCAGGGCGACGAGGACCACGCCGCCGAACAGCTTGGCGTCGTCACGCTGAGCCGAACCCTCGACGATGAAGCTGCCGAGCGCGCCGAGCCCATAGATCGCGCCGAGGGTCGCGGTCGCCACGACCTGGACCGTCGCGGATCGAAGGCCGCCGATGATGACGGGCAGGGCGATCGGGATTTCGACGGCGCTGAGGATCTGGCGTTCGCGGAGACCCATGCCACGGGCTGACTCGACGAGATCGGGATCGACCTCCGAGATGCCGGCGTAACTGTTCACGAGGATCGGCGGCACGGCAAGGAGGACCATGGCGATCAGGGTCGGGTAGACCTTGAAGCCGGCCTCCGGATCGATGAGCACGGTGAACGGCACAAGGATGCCGATCGCAGCGAGAGAAGGGACCGCCCGCCCGAGGTTCGCCAGGTTGATCGCGAGGCGGACGCCGCGTCGGGTGTGCCCGATCCACAGCCCGGCGGGCAGGGCGATCGCCGCGCCGATCGCCAGCGATGCCACCGAGATGCCGATGTGCTGGGCCAGGCGAATCGGGATCCCGCCGGGACCGGTCCAGTTCGCCGGGTCGGTGAGCCAGGCGGCGACGGACCCGAGAATCGTCACGCCGGGACCGGCCGATCGGTGGAGCGGGGAAGGCCGTCACCAGTACGCGCCCGGCCGACTTGCGACCACGGCGTCAGGCGGCGCTGGAGCCGCGCGAACAGGACATCCGCGCCGAGGGCGAGGAGGATCGATCCGATTGCGCCGACCAGGACCTCCGTGGCGAAGAATGGCCGCTCGGTGATGAAAAAGCCGAGGCCGCCGAACGAGTCACCCAGGATGCTCGTGATCGTCACAAGGCCGATCGTCGAGACGCTCGCCAACCGCAGCCCGGCCATCACGAGCGGGATCGCCAGAGGAATCTCGACCCGGATGAGCCGCTGGCGCGTCGTGAAGCCGAGACCCTCAGCGGCTTCCGAGACGTCTCTCGGGACCGACTGGAGGCCGACGACCATGTTCCGGATGAAGATCACGAACGTGTAGAGGACGAGCGGGATCTCTGCGGTCAGGATCGAGAGCCCGGTGAACGCCACGAAAGCCGCGAACATCGCGTAGCTCGGAATCGTGAAGAAGATCCCGGCGAGGCCCGAAACGATGGTGTAGACGCCCGGCCGGCGGAGCGACAGCAGCGCCATCAGGAAGGACAGGGCGAAGCCAACGACGAGGGCGATCGCGGTGAGCTCGATGTGCTGGACGGTCCGGCCGAGGATCGCGCCGACGTGGTCGAGCAGCCAGCCCCAGTCGATCACGACTCTGTCGATGCCACGGGCGCCGAGGGTGCCGTTGCCTCCGGTGATGCGGAATCATCCGCGCCAGCAGCCATTGGATCAACCGGCCGAGGGCCGGCGGCGGTATCACGCATCCATTCCGCGATCATTTCGGCGGTCAGGAGGCCCAGGACCGCGCCCGTCCGGTCCACCACGATTCCCACCTGGACATCGGCATCGAGGAGCATCGAGAGCGCGTCCTTGAGAGTCGTCCGCCGGTTCATGAGCGGCGAGGCCGCGACCGCCAGATCCTCCGTGAGCGTGCCGGAGCTCGGGGTCCGGGCCTGCTCGAGCCAGCCAATCGGTCGCTTCGCGGCGTCGACGAGCAGGAGATACGGCTGGGCGCTCCAGGCGCGCGGTCGCACCTCGGTGGCGCTGTCGCCCACCGTAGCCGTGACCGCCTGCTGGAGCTTGACGTCGCCGACGCGGGTGAGGCTCAGCCGCTTGAGCCCGCGATCGGCGCCGACGAAGCGGGCCACGAAGTCCGAGGCCGGATTCGCGAGAATCTCGGCCGGCGGGCCGAACTGGGCGAGGTGGCCGCCGACCTGCATGACCGCCACGAGATCGCCCATCTTGATGGCCTCGTCGATATCATGGGTCACGAACAGGATCGTCTTCGCGAGTTCCTCCTGGAGCCGCAGTAGCTCGTTCTGGAGTCGCTCCCGAACGATCGGGTCGACCGCCCCGAATGGCTCGTCCATGAGCAGGATCGGCGGATCTGCCGCGAGCGCCCGGGCCACGCCCACGCGCTGGCGCTCGCCGCCCGACAGTTGCGCCGGATAGCGGTCTCGGTAGGTCGCCGGATCGAGCCCGACCAGCCCGAGGAGCTCCTCCGCTCGCTCGCGTTGACGCGCCGCGGTCCAGCCCATGAGTCGCGGCACCGTGACGACGTTCTCGCCGATGGTCTGGTGGGGGAACAGGCCGACCTGCTGGATCACGTAGCCGATCCCGCGACGAAGCTCGATGACGTCGCGAGTCATGACGTCTACGCCACCGACGAGGACCCTGCCGGACGTGGGCTCGACGAGCCGGTTGACCATCTTCAGGCTCGTGGTCTTGCCGCAGCCCGAGGGACCGACCAAGACGCAGATCTTGCCCGCAGGCACCTCTAGCGATAGGTCCTCGACGGCGCCGCCCTGGGTGTCGGCGGTGCCCGCGTAGCGCTTGGTGACATGGTCGAACGCGACCGGCTCGGCGGCACTCATCGACTGTGCGATCTCATCGGCTCAGGGACCTCATCGCCGGAGCAGCGCGGGGACGGCAGGCTCGGGACCGTGCCAACGAACGAACTCCTCGGTTTGGAGCCAGCCGAATCGGTTGATGAAGTGGCCACCTGCGCTCACGAGCGCGTCGACGGCGCGCTGGGCTCGGGCGCGGCCCGGCGCTCGGACGCCGAGGACGACCTGTCCGTCGCGCAATGCGGCCTCGTACCAGGCGAGGTCGGGCATCTGATCCATGAGGCTGAACTGAATCGCGCGACGGAGCCGGCCGAGGACGCCGTGGACTCGGCCGGTCCCATCGAAGACGTCCGCCGCCGCAGGGCCTTCGAATCGCTCGATGTCCCCGTCGACGAAGCCGGCTTCGATCAGAGCGCGGTGGGCGGCAATCGCGGCCGGGCAGTCGAGCACCGCAAAGACGCGGTCCTGG
Organism: Candidatus Limnocylindrales bacterium; assembly: GCA_038234575.1. Taxonomy (GTDB): domain Bacteria; phylum Chloroflexota; class Limnocylindria; order Limnocylindrales; family CSP1-4; genus UBA5189. The sequence goes on along the minus strand of JBBQTO010000037.1, from coordinate 3,668 downwards.
AGCTCGAGGGTCAGTCGGGCTGTCATTTCCGGCAGTATCGCCCCTCGGAGAGTTCAAGAGTCAGAGGGGTAGCGTCGCGAGGTCCTGCTCGATGATCTGGCGGTCCTCCGGCTCCGCGATCGCGGCGACCGCGTCACGGGCGCGGGATCGCCACTCCTCCGCGGCGGCGCGGTCGCCGGCGACGGCGAGGGCGCGGGCCATCGCTTCGTACGACGACGGCACGTCCCACGACTCCGCCTCGCCGGCCGCCGCGGCCGCTTCCGAGTACTCCACGCAACGGCGAGCGTGCCAGACCGCGGGCTCGCCACGACCAAGGGTCGCGTAGACACGCGAGCATTGCCACTCCCCGCGCCCGAGGTTGGCGGTCGTGCCGGCCTTCGACCAGTGATAGCGAGAGGCGTGGGCGGCGTGGATCATCTCGTCGGTCTCGGCGGGCGTTCGATCGGCCTTCTCGATGAGCGTCCAGGTCTGGTTGAAGAGGTCCACACCGAGCCGACGATGGGTCGCCGTATCGAGGTCGCCGGGGTCGGCGGCTTGATCGGGCACGAGATGCTCCTTTCCGGTGCTGATCTGGGTCAGGTGATGCAGGACGAGGTGGAGGCGGTTTGAACGGGCCTCGATGCGGGCCCGATGGTCGGAAATGCGGCGGCGCTGCTCGGCAGAGTCGTCCGCCAAGAGGATCGCCCGGATCTCGTCGATCGGCGCTTCGAGGTCGCGCAGGCGCCGGATCGTCCAGGCGGCTTCCAGCTGGTCGCGCCGGTAGCGCCGGTAGGACGTGACCCGGTCCACGTCCGCTGGCTGCAGGATCCCGAGCTCGTCGTAGTGCCGGAGCGCGCCGATCGAGAGGCCGGCAAGGCGCGCGAAGCGCCCGATCGGGATCAGCTCGTCCGAGCCCCTCATTCCCTGCCATGTCGCCATCGTGGACCCTCGGGCGGGTCGAGAGTCAAGCCCCGAATTCGCCCGTCTCGAATTCAGGCGTTGTCAAGCTCGCGGTCGACCGCGCGGAGGATGAAGCGGGCGGCTTCGGAGCTCTTGCCACCGAGTCTCTGGCCCTCGTCCTGCTCGAGCGCCGGAGCGAGATCCGAGAGGAACAGCATCAGCTCGGGCGTCCGCAGGAGGTCGCCGGCCTCGAAGGCCGCGTCGAGCCGGGCGACAGCCGCCCGGGCGTTGTCGACGACGTGGCCCTTGGCCGCGATCAATTCGCGAATCTCGCGCCGTGCTCCGTCGGCCTGCGGGCCCATGCTCGGCACTACGAACGCCGACCGAACCAACCCGCGCCACTCGCAACTCGCGGCTTGCCACCGGCTCGGATCTCGCGAGGCTCGCCCCGAGTGCTGGAGCCGGCGCCAGCATCGCGCGTCGTGGCAGCGACGCCATCGCGGGCCTGCCACTCCGAGGCGAGCACGCTCATCGACAGCTCGTCCCACCAGCGGCCGTCGCGCCAGATCGACTCGCGCGCCCGCCCCTCGATGACGAAGCCGCAGGCCGTGTAGGCCCGGATCGCCCGCTCGTTGAACTCGAAGACCGCGAGCGCGATGCGATGGAGCCCGAGCGTCCCGAACGCGTGGCCGAGCATCAACCGCGTCGCCTCGGTGCCGAAGCCATGGCCCCAGACGTCCTTCTCGCCGATCGTGATGTGGTACATCGCCGAGCCGTTGTCGCCGTCGAGCTGGCTGAACGCGCAGGTCCCGATGAGCCGATCGGTCGCCCGCTCGTGGATGGCCATCGTCATCGAGTCCGGCCCGAGCGCGCGGACCTGGAAGTAGCGGGTGATCTCGTCCTCGCGCATCGGCGCGTCCTGGTAGCGCGCGAGGCGAGCCACCTCGGGGTCGGCATACCAGCGCCGGAACGCGCTGACGTTGCCCGGAAGGTGGCGGCGCAGGATGACGAGGTCACCCTCGATTCGATCGGGAAACCATCCGCCGCCGGCCATGAAGGCACGGTATACCATCGCCCGCATGCGGCGCTGGAGCGACCTCGCCGAGCGTGTCGCCGCGACGACGCGGACCTCCGAGAAGACCGGCCTGCTCGCCGATTACCTGCGGACCCTCGACGAGGACGAGCTGCCGATCGCGGTCGTCTTTCTGACCGGGCGACCGTTCCCCGAGGCCGATCAGCGATCGACCGGCATCGGCTGGGCGGCGATCGCCACTGCCGTCGCCCAGATCGCCGGCGTCGATCGAGCCGAGCTGGGTGCGGCGTACGACCGATTCTCGGACCTCGGTCTGGCCGTCGGCGACGTCCTGGCGAACGCTGGCCATGCGCCGGATCCGGCCGCGTCGCCCTCACTCGTTGAGGTCGCTGCGACGTTCGTTGCAATCGAGGCGGCATCCGGTCCCGCTCGCAAGGCCGCCCTGCTCGCGACCCTCCTGGCCCGCTCGGAGCCGAAGACCGCCCGCGGGATCGTCCGAGTCATCTCGGGCGACCTCCGGATCGGGTTGCGCGAGGGCCTGGTCGAGGCGGCGATCGGCAAGGCGTTCGAGCGGCCGCTGGACGCGGTGAAGCGGGCCGGGATGCTCACCGGCGACATCGGCGAGACGGCCGTCCTGGCACGCGATGATCGTCTGGATTCCGCTCAGCTGTCGCTGTTCCATCCGTTGAAGTTCATGCTTGCATCGCCGGCAGAGGACGCGGCCGAGATCCTCACCCGGCTCGGTCCGGTCGTCTGGGTCGAGGACAAGTACGACGGCATCCGTTGCCAGCTGCACCGCCAGGGCCGCGAGGTCAGGCTCTACTCGCGGGATCTCCACGACATCTCGAACCAGTTCCCCGAGGTCGTGGCCGCGTCGCGCGACCTGGCCTGGGACGGCATTCTCGATGGCGAGATCCTCGCCTGGCGCGACGGGGCGGTGCTGCCGTTCATCTCGCTCCAGGCGCGCCTCGGGCGGAAGGACCCATCGCCGGCGGTCCGGGCCGAGGTCCCGGTGATCTACGTCGCCTTCGACGTCCTCGGGTTACGCGACGCCTCCGGCAACGGGAGTGGTGGTGATGTGGTCGCGCCTATGCTCGAGGTCCCGCTGGAGGAGCGCCGCCGACGCCTCGATGGGCTCGGCCTACCGCTGGCGGAGAGCGGCGGGTCGTTCGCGCTGCCGTACCTGACGGAGGCCGGCTCGATCGACGCGCTCGAGGCCGCCTTCACGGAGGCTCGCGCCCGCCGCAACGAGGGCCTGATGGTCAAGGACCCCACGAGCCTCTACTCGCCCGGTCGGCGCGGCTACGGCTGGCTGAAGATGAAGAAGGCGCTGGCGACGATCGACTGCGTGGTCGTCGGGGTCGAGGTCGGCCACGGCAAACGGCATGGCGTGCTGTCCGACTACACATTCGCGGTGCGCGATGAGGCGAACGACCGGCTCGTCACGATCGGCAAGGCCTACAGCGGCCTGACCGACGCCGAGATCGCGACCATGACGCGCTGGTTCGAGGAGCACACGATCAGCCAGCACGGCCGCTATCGGGTCGTCGAGCCGACGATCGTGGTCGAGGTCGCCTTCGACGTCATCCTGCGCTCGAACCGACACAAGTCCGGCTTCGCGCTGCGCTTCCCGCGGATCGCGAACCTCCGCCTCGACAAGGATGCCAAGGAATCCGACACGCTCGCGACGGTCACCCGCCTCTTCGAGGGCCTGCAATCCGGCGCCGAGCACCTGGTCACGGCAGGGGTCCGCAAG
>JBBQTO010000036.1:0-17673 GCA_038234575.1 Candidatus Limnocylindrales bacterium | reverse complement strand
GCCGGCGACGAGTGTTCCGGGCGTGACATTCGGGCTGTTCGCCGATCCCGACGGCCAGGTCATCGGGGTCTCCAGCACCGACTGACCGAGGACCGACGACGTGGAACTGCTGTGGTTCGCCGACTGCGCGAACCACCCGGCAGCTCGGGGGATGCTCGAGGAGGTGATCGCGGCACTACGCCGGCTCCGTCACGGAATAGGCCGGTAGATCGTCCCGCGCTGGCGGACCGACGCGATCAGCGCCTGGGCGTCGGGATCATCGTCCTCGCCGGGCTCGATCGGCACAGCCTGCTGGAGCGGGTAGCCGATCCTTTCGCGGATCGCCGGGTTCATGTAGTACGCGTTCGGGACGATCTCCGCGAGGACGCCCAGCGCGCCGGTCTCGCGCAGCTGCTCGACCGCCTCCTGAGCAGTCCTGCCCTTGGCCGATGCGAGGATCCGCCGCAGCGGCTCCACGAGGTCCGGTCGCGCCGCCAGGACTGCGTCGAGCCACTCCCGGCTGACGCCGGCCTCGGACGCGGCCGGCATCCTGGCGCCGGACGGGATCAGCACGTCGGCCAGACCCGCGAAGACCGTCCGCTCCTGATCAGTGAGGCCGATCCTCAAGCCGAAGTCACCTGGCTGCGCCGCTCCTCGATCAGGTGATCGGTGAAGCGGAGCGCAAGCGCGGCAATCGTCGCGGTCGGGTTCATCCCGGCGGAGGTCGGCCACACCGAGCCGTCGATGATGAAGAGGTTCGGGATGTCGTGCGATCTTCCCCAGCCATCAACCACTGAGGTCGCGGGATCTTCGCCCATCTTCGCCGTCCCGAGCAGGTGCCAGCCCGTCTGCCGGATCAACGGGGCGATCACGATCTCGTAGGCGCCCGCCGCCTCCAGCGACTCACGGGCACGGGCGATGTGGAAGTCGAGCATCCGCCGGGAGTTCTCCGAGAGCCGGTAGAGGAGCTTGGGGGCCGGAATGCCATCCGAATCCGTGAGCGAGGGATCGAGGACGACGCGGTTCGACTCCTCCGGCAGGTCCTCCGCGATGATGCCCCACATCGCAGATCGGCCCAGGCGCCGGGCGACGGCGTCGTGGAAGCCGGAGCCCCAAATGGGAGTCGGTCCCCAAGGGTAGGCGCGCGTCGTTGAGACCGGCCCGCCGGTCGGCTGCAGCCCCCACTTTGCGCCCCGCACGAAGCCGCGCCGCTCATCCGTTTCGTAGAACTCAAGCGAGTGAATGTGCTGGCCCCATGGGCCCTGCCAGCTCTGCAGATCGTCGTCGAACAGGCCGACCACGGTCGCGAACGGATGCATCATCAGCCGTTTGCCGACGAGCCCTGAGGAGTTCGCAAGGCCGTCGGGGTACCGATCCGTCGCCGATGCGAGCAGGAGGCGTGCGGTCCCGATCCCGTTCGCAGCCAGCAGCACGACCGGTGCCCGCTGAACATGCTCCACGCCGGCGCGATCGACGTAGACCGCACCCGAGACGAGCCCATCCAGGCCCAGCTCCAGGCGGCGAACACGCGCGCCAAGGACGAGGCGGACGCCAGCCGCGATGGCATCCGGCCAATGGGTACGGTCAAAGGTGCCCTTCGCGCCGTCGACGCAGCCCCACAGGCAGGCGGCTCGTTGCACGCACGGGTTGAGGCGGTGATACGGCCGCGTGGCGATCGCGTTGGGGCCGGGCCACCAGTGCCAGCCGAGCTGATTGTGGGCGGCAGCCACGCGCCGGCCCATGCGGCCGAGCGGCACCGCCGGCAATGGGAGCTCGTCGCCGGGAACTTGCGGAAATGCTGTGTCGCCGCCGAGGCCCGACACGCCGACGTCACGCTCCACCCGCTGGTAGTAGGGGAGCAGGTCTTCGTAGGTCAGCGGCCAGTCGTCCGCGACGCCATCGAGGCTCCGGACCCGGAAGTCGGACGGGAGGTTGCGTTGCCAGTGGGCGGCGTAGATGACCGTCCCTCCGCCGACGCCGTTGTACATCAGGGCGGTGATATCCGAATCGGACTCATCGACCGGATAGTCGGCCGGGGCCTGTCGGACGTTCGGATCCCACGCCCAGTCCCGTCCGGCGGTCAGCTCAAAGTCCGGCTGGCCCGCCCGCGCCCGCGAGTAATCAGGCCACGCACCCTGCTCGAGGCAAACGACCCGGAAGCCGGCCTCACCCAGACGCTTCGCGGCCACCGCGCCGGATGCTCCAGCGCCGATGATCAGGACGTCGGGCTCGGCCATCGGCCTCGCATCGCTCATGCCCCCCTCGGTGCGTTATTACCGGCGACCACGGCGAGACGGCGCTCGGCCAATGCGGCGCGCGCCGCCCGGCGGCCAAAGACGCAGCTCATCCCGAGCCCGCCGCCATATCCCTCATGATAGAGACCGCCGGCATCCGCTCCGGCGGCAAACAGGCCCGGCACCGGGCGGTCATCGCGGTCCAGGACGCGGCAGTCCGAATCGATCCGAATCCCGCCGAGCGGGAAGGTGAGCGCCGGCTGCACCTCTAGCGCATGGAACGGCGCCACGCGGAGTGGTGCCGGTGTGGCGGGGACGGGTGCGTCGACCTGGACCAGATCGCCCGCCGCCACCCGGTTATACGCGGCGAGGGTCGCCCGCAGCGTGCCGGCCGGAACGCCCCAGGCGGCAGTGGCGTCGATGAGACCGTCGACCGTGTCGGCAATCGCGTACCGCGCGCCGGCGTCGGCCGCCGCGGCGAAGCGGTCGACCACCTCGCCCTGCGGATAGGGAGCGGTCACAACGCGCGCGCGACGGGTCGCATCGTCGGCGAGGAGTACCGCGCGCGCCCCGGGCAGCGAGACGACCGCCTGGTTGCTGTACTCGTCGCCGCGCGACTCGTCGATGAACCGCCGGCCGTGCATGTCGACGAGGATGCAATAGATGCTGTGGTACTGCGTCAGCGGAAGGAAGTGGCGCTCCGACCAATCCGCGACCGGCGAGCCGACGAGATGACCGTAGAAGCCCGCGAGCGATCGGCTGGCGGCTCCGCCGACCGCCGATGCGAGCCGATAGCCGTCGCCCACCGAGCCGCGGTTCGAGCGCACCAGAACGCGGTCGGCGTGCGGGCCGATGAAGGCGGCAACGAGGGCCGGATCGCCCTGGAATCCGCCGGTCGCGAGCAGGACTGCGTCGCTGCGAACGTCGATCAGGCCGTCCGGACCCTCGAGACGAGCGCCGCTAACGCGACCCGACGCATCTCGGAGGAGATCCCGGCCGGCCGTCCCGCGGACGATCCAGCCGCCGGCCGCCTCGACCTGCTGTCGGCCCCACTCGAAGAACCCGCGCACGTCCACTTGCCATCCCACGCCGAACCCGAAATACGGGCCGTCGATCCGCCCGCTCATCGTGACGCGCGTGGCACGAATCCATTCGACCGCAGCGGGATAGTCGTCGGTCAGAGCACGGCCAAGGTCCGGTTCGCCGCCCGGGATCCGCGCCCGCAGCTCCTCGTAATCTCGTGGCGCCCAGAAGATCCCGGCGGACATGGCCGCCGATCCGCCGGTCTTCGGGAGCTTCTCTGCAACGCCGACGACCGCCCCGGCGGCGGCGGCTTCTGCGGCCGCGGCCAAGCCGGCCATCCCCGCTCCGAGGATCAGCAGGTCGACCTGCGGCTCCTCGGCCGGCCCGCCATCGATCATCGCCGCGCGCCGACCGACGCCTAGTACGGGTAGTGGACGGGCGTCCGCTGGACGCTGATCCAGCGACGCTCGGTGAACTCCTCGAGGTTCGCGTCACCGCCGGAGCGCCCGCCCAGCCCTGACTGGCCCATCCCGCCGAACGGCACGTGAGCCTCGTCGAGTGGAGTCGCATCGTTCACGTGGACCATTCCCGAGCGGACCCGCTCGGCGAACGCGAGGCCGCGGGTGAGGTCTGCCGTGAAGACGGAATTGACCAGGCCGTAATCGGTCCGGTTGGTCAGCTCGAGCGCGTCTTCCTCGGTATCGACCACGGTGATCGGCGCGATCGGTCCGAAGACCTCCTCTGTGAAGGCCGGCATCTCGGGCGTGACGTCGGTGAGGACCGTGGGACGATAGAAGAGCCCGTCGAAGGTGCCGCCCTCGACGAGGGTCGCGCCCTGTCGGATCGACTCCTCCACGAACGCATGTGCACGGTCGCGCTGCTGCTCGTTGATGATGGGGCCGAGGCCGACGGCGTCGGTCGCGGGGTTACCGACCACGATCGCCCGCGCCCGTCGGGCGAGCGCGTCGCGATACGCGTCGGCGACGCTCCGCATGACGATGTGGCGGCTCGCCGTGATGCAGGTCTGCCCCTGGTAGTGGTACGACGACCAGGCGCCGAGCATGCTGGCGGTCTCGATGTCGGCGTCGTCGAGGACGACGAACGCGTTGTTGCCGCCGAGCTCGAGCGAGACCTTCTTGAGGCCCCGACCGGCGATCTCGGCGAGTCGACGGCCCACCTCGCTCGAGCCGGTGAAGTGGATCATCGACACGTCCCGATGCGAAGCGAGCGCCTCGCCCAGCTCGCGGCCAGGCCCGGTCACGACCTGGAAGATGCCGGCAGGCGCGCCTGCGGCCTCGAACAGCTCAGCCATCAGCTGCCCGCCGGCGATCGGGGTGAGGCTGGCGGGCTTGAGGACCACGCTGTTGCCCAGGGCGAGCGCTGGGGCGACCGCCCGGAACCCGAGGATCAAGGGGAAGTTCCAAGGCGTGATCACGCCGACGACACCCATCGGCACGCGCTGGATGATGCTCAGCTTGCCGGCGTTGTGCGACGGCAGAATCTCTCCAGTTGCGCGTGAAGTGAGGCCGGCGGCCTCGTGCAGCTCGTTGCCGCTCCCCCCGACCTCGTACTGAGCCTTGCCTCGGATCGAGCCGGTTTCGCGAACGATCAGGTCGGCGATCTCCTCTGCACGGTCCTCAAGCTGGCGCGCCACCCGGCGCAGCAGCCCGGCTCGCTCGTCGTAGCCGGTGGCGGCCCAAGCCGGCTGAGCCGCCTTGGCGCCGGCCACCGCCTCATCCAGGTCCAGCCGTGTCGCAGTCGCCTGGCGGCCGAGCTCCCGGCCGGTCGCCTTCTCATCGACGACCGTCGCAGCGCCACCACCCGCGTCGCGGAAGGACCCGTTGATGAACAGCTTGCCGTCGGAGCGGCGCCGGGTTTGGATCGCCATCGGAGGCCTCCGGATCTGGATGAGCCATAGACTGGACCCGCGGTCGGTCCGCTGTCAAAGGGGCGGGCTTGACGGTCACTCGGGGGCCTCGCTAGGCTCCCGATGCAATCGTCCATCGTTCGAGGTGTTCGTGGTCCGCCTGACGAACTTCGCAGGGATTATCCCCGCCGTTGCGCTGCCGATGACACCTGACGAGGAACCCGACCTCGTCGCCTTCCGCGCCTACCTGCGTTGGCTCGTCGACCAGGGGCCGATCGGCGTCGCCGTCAACGCCGACACCGGCGAGGGTCCGACCCTGACGCCCGACGAGCGGCGTGCGGTCCTGCATGCCGCTCTTGACGAGATCGGGGATCGCGTTCCGGTCATCGCCGGTCTGGCCGGCCCCAGCACTCGAGCGGCCATCGCGACCGCCCGCGACGCGGCGGCGGCGGGTGCGGCCGGGCTGCTCGTCTTTCCCGTCGCAGCGTACCAGGGCCAGCCGTTGGCCTCGGACATCCCATACGCCTATCACGCCGAGATCGCGGTGGCGACCGACCTGCCGCTCATCCTCTTCCAGCTCCAACCGGCCCTTGGCGGTGTCCTCTTTTCATATGAGTCGCTCGCCCGCCTGGTGAGCATCCCGTCGGTCGTCGCGATCAAGGAAGCGTCCTTCGACGCGCTGCGGTTCGTCGAGCTGCGCGACCTGCTGGCCGACCTACGGCCAATTGCGCTGCTGACCGGCAACGACAACTTCATCCTCGAGTCCTTCGTCCTCGGCGCCGCAGGCGCGTTGATCGGGATGTCGGCGATCGCGACACGCGCACAGGTCGAGATGGTCGCGGCCGAGCTGGCCGGCGACCATGCAACCGCGGTCGAGCGCTACGAGGCGCTCGGCCCCCTGATCAGGGCCATCTTCGACGCCCCGGTCCGCAACTACCGGGCGCGCATCAAGGAAGGGCTCGCGATGCAGGGCGTGATCCCGGGAGCCACCGTGCGGCGTCCGTTGCTGCCCATTTCGGCTGTAGAGCGCACCTCCGTCCAGGCAGGCCTCGCCCGGCTTGGCCTGCTGCCCGCCGTCCCCGCGTGAGCGAGCGCGCATCGGGCCCCGTCGCAGCCGGCGCGACGGTGGCTGGCGACCCATCCCGCTTCGGAGTATTTCTGCCTTCCTACATTTGGGACGGGGACGACGCGACGCGGGTCCAGGGACTCCTCGATTTCGCCCGTGAGGTCGAGCGGCTCGGGTTCGATTCGATCTTCATCACCGACCATGTGATCGCCGCGAAGCATTTCTACGACGTTTCATGGCTCGACTCGCTCACGACCTTGACCTTCGTGGCGGCCGTTACCGAACGGGTGCGCCTGGGCACCAGCATTCTCATCCTGCCCCTGCGGCACCCGGTGATACTCGCCAAGCAGATCGCGACGCTGGAGTACCTTTCGCAGGACCGATACATCCTGGGCGCAGGGGTTGGCTGGTTCGAGCCGGAGTTCGAAGCCGTCGGGACCCATAAGCGCGAGCGCGGCCGGCGCAGCGACGAGGTTCTCGACATCGTGTCGGCCCTGCTAACCCGCGAGAACGTCCGCTACGACGGGGAGTTCTACTCGGTCCGCGGTGTGACGATCGATCCACGCCCATCGCGCATGCCGCGGGTCTGGATTGGAGGAGGCAGCCAGCTTGCGAGCGACAAGTCTCCGGAACCGCCGCGCTTCGCCGAGACGGTCATGGCCCGCGTCGCCCGCAGCGATGGCTGGATCCCACGCCCAACCTCGCCGCCGGAGCAGATCGCGTCGGACTGGGTCGCCCTTTCCCGCTACTTACGGGGTCACGGTCGCGACCCTGGCGAGATATTGGTTGTCCACGAGAACTTCCTGCACTATGTCCGTTCCGACGATCACGAGCGGGTGCTGCGCATCCAGCACGAGGCCTACCGCCGGGTGATGAGCGAGGCCCGCGGCGACGACTACCTCGAGTCCGTCTATCTGTTCGGGACTCCAGGCGACATCATCTCCAAACTGCAGGCCCGCGTCGACGCCGGTGTCCAGTACTTCGTCCTGCACACCATGACGCCTGATCCGGGTCAGCTCGAGATGTGGCTGGCGGATATCATTCCGAACGTGCGCTTTCCGACCGCCTCGGGGCCGGGAGCTCCGGCTACGGTCGGGGGCGCCATGGCCCCAGGGGCATTCGGTGCCTGAAGACTCCCCCGCGCCCGCTCCGCCGAGCGCCGCCGAGCCCGTCGCCTCCCAGGTCGCGATCCTCGAGATGCGTGGGATCACGAAAAGCTTCTTCGGGGTGCCCGTCCTCCAGGATGTCGACCTCGACGTCCGGCCGGGTGAGGTGCACGCGATCCTCGGCGAGAATGGAGCCGGCAAGTCGACCCTGATGAAGATCCTGGCCGGAGCCCACCAGCCCGACGACGGGACGATGGTGCTCGACGGCGAGGAGGTTCGCTTCGGTCACCCGAGCGAGGCCCAGAGCGCAGGCGTCAGCATCATCTATCAGGAGTTCACTCTGCTTCCGGACCGTACCGTCGCCCAGAACGTCTACCTCGGCCGGGAGCCCCACCGGGGGCCGCTCGTTGAAACACGGGCCATGGAGCGGGCCACGGCGGAGCTGCTCCGGAGCCTCAACGTCGAAGCCGCGATCCGGCCCAACAAGGTCGTCCGGTCACTGTCGATCGCCCAGCAGCAGACAGTCGAGATCGCGAAAGCCCTGTCGTTTCGCTCGAAGGTGCTCGTCATGGACGAGCCTACGGCGGCTCTCTCGCCCCACGAGGTCGCGGCGCTCTTCGATCGGGTCCGGCTGCTCCGGGAGCGCGGGGTGGCGATCGTCTACATCTCCCACCGCCTGCGCGAGATCTTCGATCTTGCCCAGCGAGTGACCATCCTCAAGGACGGCCGTCGGGTCGGCACGCTGGAAGTGTCCGCGACAACATCGCGCGAGCTCGTCAGGATGATGGTCGGGCGCGACCTCGACCACTACTTCCCCCCGCACGCCGACCCTGGCGACCTCGCCGAACCGCGGCTGACCGTGCGCGGTGGGGGAGTCAGCGGGCTCCTCCACGACATCGACATCAACGTCCGCCGCGGCGAGATCGTCGGGATCGGCGGGTTGGCCGGTTCCGGCCGGACCGAGCTGGCCCGGGCCCTGTTCGGCGTCCGGCCGTTCGACAGCGGATCGGTCGAGGTCGACGGCAAGCCCGTCCGAGTCCGTTCGGCCCGCCAGGCCGTCCGTCGGCGGATGGGCTTCGTGACCGAGGATCGCAAAATCGAAGGGCTCGTCCTGCCCTTGTCGGTCCGGGACAACAGCCTCCTCGCGCTGCGCAGCCTCGGGTCCTTCTTCCGGCGGGGTACCAGCGCAATCCCGATCGCCGAGCTGCTCCGTACCCTCGAGCTTCGCGGTGCGGGACTCGATCGCGAGGTTCGCTTCCTGTCCGGCGGCAACCAGCAGAAGGTCGTCCTGGCCAAGTGGCTGGCGAGCGCGGCTCAGATTCTGATCTTCGACGAGCCCACCCGCGGGATCGATGTGGGAGCGAAGGCCGGAATCCACGATCTGATGCGTCAACTCGCCCGCAACGGGGCCGCGATCCTGATGATTTCTTCCGAGCTGCCCGAACTGATCGGGATGAGCGACCGGGTCGTCGTCCTCCGCAACGGCACGATCGCGGGGGAGCTCCCGTCAGGCCCCACGGAGTCGGACATCATGTTCCTGGCGACCGGCGAGCAGGACGTGGCGGGCGCCGCGTGACGACGCCACGAGTCACGATGCCGAGCGGTCCCGGCTCGCGGGTCCACGCCATCCGCTCGAGCGTCGTTGCGACGAACGCCGCGCCGATCTACCTCGTCCTTCTCGTCGTCTTCCTTGTCGCGTGGCTGATCGTCGCGCTCGCGGGCGGGCAATTCGTGACGATCGACAACCTCACGAGCATGCTGGTCCGCTCGGTCGCCCTTGGCATTGTGGCCGCCGGCCAGACGGTGGTGATCCTGGCCGGCTCGCTCGACCTGTCGGTCGCCTACCTGATCAGTGTCGCGGCGCTCATCAGCTCGCTGATCATGAATGGCGATCCGAACCGGATGGTGGTGGCCGTTCTGGTCGTGCTCGGCATCGGTGTCGTCGTCGGCCTCGCCAATGGACTCCTCGTCACAAAGCTCCGGGTGAACGCCTTCATCGCGACGCTCGGAGTGGGACTGATCCTGCGCGGCCTGCTGAACGCCGCGTTTGACAACTTCGCCGGCAAGGTCGCGCCGCAGTTCGAGGTTCTCGGCTACGGGGCGCTGGGACCGATTCCGTTGTCGGTCATCCTCCTCTCCGCGACGATGTTCGGCGTCTGGTTCCTCCTCCGCTCGACGCGCTTCGGCCACCACATCTACGCCGTCGGTGGCAACGAGGAGACGGCTCGCCTGTCCGGCGTCCGCTCGCACCGGGTGGTCATCGGGGCGCACGTCCTGTGTAGTGTGACCGCAGTTCTGACGGGACTCTTCCTTGTCGCCCGGATCCGGGCCGGAGCACCGTGGATCGGGCCCGACGGAGGCTACGACCTCGAATCGATAGCGGCCGTCGTCGTCGGCGGGACCGCGCTCGCCGGCGGCCGCGGCGGCGTTTGGGGGACGTTCGCCGGGGTGCTGATCCTGGCGATCATCGACAACGCGTTCAACGCGCTTCAGTTCAACAGTTTTGTCAAGGACGTCGTGCGCGGCGTGATCATTGTCGCGGCGGTCGCGATCTACGCCCAGCGCGAGCGGCGGGCCGGCCGATGACCGACAGCGTCGCCCGGATGACGCCGACCGATCCCGAATTGGCGATCGCCGACACCACCGATTCGGGCTGGCAGGCCCGGTTCATGCGGGCCCTGCGTGGCGCCGGGCCGATCTTCGTCATCCTCGTCGTCCTGCTCGTCTTGATCACGCTGAAGAACCCGAACTTCGCGAAGCCGTCCGTGTTCCTCGCGTTCTTCAAGGCGGCTGCACCATTGGCGATCCTGGCCGCCGGCCAGTTGTTCGTGATCGTGTCCGGCGAGATCGACCTGTCTGTCGGCTCGCTGATCACGGTCGTTGTCACCTCGGCGGCGCTGATGATCGCCGGCAACCCGGCCTTGGCCCTGCCCGTGATCGCCGCCCTTTTCGGGATCGGCATTCTTGTCGGCCTGATCAACGGCGTCGTGACCACTCGCCTCGGCGTTCCCTCATTCATCGCGACCCTGGGGATGCTGCTCGTCCTGAGCGGCGGTATCTTCTATCTGACCGGGGGTGCCCCGCGCGGCTCGCTGAGCGAGAATTTCCGGGCATTCGGACGCGGCAACATCGACGGCGTGCCGCTGATCGGCCGGATGCCGATCAGCGTAGTCATCCTGCTGATCGTCGGGATCGTCGCCTGGTGGCTGCTCCATCGGACGAACTTCGGCCAGGAGCTAGTGGCGACCGGCGGCAACTCGCGGGCCGCTCAGCTGGCCGGCATCGACATCAAGGCCGCCCGGACGGTCGCCTTCATCCTCTCGGGCATCTCTGCGGTGATCGCGGGCATCCTCCTCGGCGGGTTCGCAGGCGTGTCCGCCCAAGTTGGCCAGACCTTTGAGTTCCAGGCGATCTCGGCGGCTGTCCTCGGCGGCGCTGTCCTCGGCGGCGGTCGGGGATCGATCCCGACGACGATCGCCGGTGCACTGACCTTGCAGGCGCTCTTCACACTGCTGAATCTGTACGGCTTTCCCACGCCGATCAGGGATGCCGTCCAGGGCGTGATCATTGTCGGCGCCGTTGCCTATGCCTCGTACCGGCTACGCGGCGCCCGCTGATCGACCTGACCACCATCCCACCCGCCCCAGTAGCGACCCCGGCAGCAGAGAGGAGGACCCGGACGGACCCGATGACCCCGACGAACCCGGATCAGCACATCAATCTTGGAGGAGAACAGCATGCACGGTAGAACCATACCCATCCGGCTCGCCGCGTTCCTGACGGTCGCGGGGCTCGTCCTCGGCGCCTGTGGCGGCAGCGCCGCGCCGAGCACGGCCGCATCGTCGTCGGCCGGCGCGTCGGCCTCGACCGGCGGGGCCGCGTCGTGCGAGGGGGCCACACCAAACGCATTCTTTGACAAGGCGACTTGTGAGAAGCAGCTCGCTGAGCGAAGCGCCACGCCGACGGGACCCGCCGATCAGCCATGGATCCAGGCGATCGACCCCCAGATGGTCGACACCGCCAAGTACAAGAAGGATGGCCCCTACAAGATCTGCTTCACCAACGCCGGCGTGAACAACCCGTGGCGGGTCGTCGGGTACAACACGATGCAGCACGAGGTGAAGCTGCATCCGGAGATCACTAGCTTCGTTCACGTCGATGCCGGCGGTGACGACAACAAGCAGATCTCCGACCTGGCAGACATGGTCAAGACCGGTAACTGCAGCGCGATCATCGTCGCCCCGAACTCGACTGCGGCGCTGACCCCGGCCGTCGAGCAGGCCTGTGCCTCCGGCGTGCCGATCATCGACTTCGACCGCGGCGTCACGACCGACTGCCCAGTCACCTTCATCCACCCGATCGGTGGCTACGCGTTCGGGGCGGATGCCGCCGAGTTCATTGCCGCCAACGTCAAGCCGGGTGCAAAGGTTATCGCTCTTCGGATCCTCCCGGGCGTGGACGTCCTGGAGACCCGTTGGCTAGCAGCCGAGGCCGTCTTCAAGCAGCACAACATCACCGTCGTCGCAAGCGAGCAGACCGGCGGCGATGCCGCCAAGACGAAGCAGATCGTGTCCGATGCGATCGACAAGAACGGCACCATCGACGGCGTCTGGATGGACGCGGGAGCGACCTCGGTGGCCGCTGCCGAGGCCTTCGAGGACAAGGGCCTGGACGTCCCGCCGATCACCGGCGAGGACCAGAACGACTTCCTGCAGGCTTGGAAGTCCAAGAACTGGACGGCAGACGCGCCGACCTATCCCACCTACCAGTGGCGGACCGCGGTCATCGCGGCCGTGATGGTGCTCCAGGGCCAGCAGGTCCCCAAGGAGTGGGTCCTGCCGGAGCCGAACATCACCAAGGACAACCTCGACCAGTACATCAGCCCGGACATGCCGCCGCTCTTCTACGCCCTTTGCGGCTGCCAGAAGATGCCCGGCTTCCCGGACGACTGGAAGAAGTAGCAGCTCGGCCGGCTTCGCCGGCCGCCAGTGCGGGGGCGATCGATCGCCCCCGCACCCATCTTCTCGCCTCAAACTGAAGGAGCTCGGCGGGCGATGAATCCTCTCGGCGCCAACACTTGGATATGGGTCTCGCCGCTGACCGACGACCGCCTCGCGCAGCTCGCGCCGCGGATCGCCGGCTGGGGCTTCGACGTCGTCGAGCTGCCGATTGAGCAGCCCGGCGACTGGGATCCCGACCGGGCTCGCGCCCTGCTCAACGACCTCGGTCTCGGGGCAACCACCTGTGCGGTCATGCCGCCGACCCGCGATCTCCTCGTCGACGACCCCTCAGTCGTCGCGTCGACCGCTGACTACCTCCGACACTGCATCGACATTGCCGCCCGAGTCGGAGCTCGGGTGGTCGCCGGCCCGACTTATTCGGCCGTCGGCCGAACCTGGCTGCTCGACGTCGACGAGCGGCGAGCCACCGTGGCCCGGCTCGTCGACGCGCTTCGCCCCCTGGCTGCGACGGCCGCATCGCAGGGCATCACCCTCGCGATGGAGCCACTCAACCGCTTCGAGACGAGCGTGATCAACACGGTCGACCAGGCCCTCGAGGTCGTCGATGCCGTCGATTCCCCCGGTCTCGGGATCGCCCTCGACACTTTTCACATGAGCATCGAGGAGAAGGACCCGGCGATGGCGATCCGAAAGGCGGGCCGGCGCCTGGCGCACCTTCAGGCCTCCGGCAGCGATCGCGGCGCACCCGGCAACGACCACCTCGATTGGCGGTCGATCGCCGCCGCGATCGGCGATGCCGCCTACGACGGTGCTATCTGCATCGAGTCCTTCACCTCGGAGAACCAGACGATCGCGAAGGCCGCGGCGATCTGGCGGCCCCTCGAACGGAGCCAGGACGCGATCGCCACCGACGGGATCGACTTCCTCCGCCGGCTCCTCGCCGAGGTACCCAGTGAGGTGGCCGAGAGGTCCCGCACGCCGGCCGGCCGAGGCGCCCGATGAAGCTCGGGGTCTTCACGGTCCTGTTCGGCAACGAGCCGCTCGAGGCCGCGCTCGATCGGGCAGTCGAGGCCGGCCTCGACTGCGTCGAGTTCGGCACCGGAAACTACCCCGGCGACGCCCACTGCCGACCGGCCGAGCTGCTCGCGGACGACGTTGCGCTGTCCACGTTCCGGCGGGCTGTCGAATCGCGCGGCCTCGAGATCAGCGCGCTCTCGTGCCACGGCAATCCGTTGCACCCGCGCGCCGAGGTGGCCCGCGCGAGCCACGAAACCTTCATCCGGACGGTCGAGCTTGCCGGTCGGCTCAGCGTCGACCGGATCAACCTGTTCAGCGGCTGCCCGGGCGACTCGGAGAGCGCGACCTATCCCAATTGGGTCACCTGCCCATGGCCCAACGAGTACGGTGAGCTGCTCGAATGGCAGTGGACTGAGAAGGTGATCCCGTACTGGCGCGAGCAGGCAGCGGTCGCGACCCAGGCGGGCATCCGGCTCGGCTTCGAGATGCATCCGGGCTTCGTCGTCTACAACCCGCGGACCCTGCTGCGCCTGCGCGAGGCGTGTGGCGAGGCGATCGGAGCGAATCTCGATCCCAGCCACCTCTTCTGGCAGGGAATCGACATCGAGACCGCGATCGCCGAGTTGGGCCGCCTCGGCGCGATCTTCCATACCCATGCCAAGGACACGGCGATCCATCCGCGCAACGCGGCCCTGAATGGGGTTCTCGACACCGTGCCTCTGAGCGAGGTTGGCCGCCGCAGCTGGATCTTCCGCACCGTAGGCTACGGGCATTCGGAGCTGGACTGGCGGCGGATCCTGTCCGCCCTGCGCCTCGCCGGCTACGACGACGTCCTCTCGATCGAGCACGAGGATGCGCTCCTCTCGGTCGACGAGGGATTCCGCAAGGGAGTCGCCTTCCTGCGCTCCGTCATGCCCAACGAGCCCGCTCTCAGCGAGGCGTGGTGGACGTGATCGCTCTGCGGTCGGCGGTCATCGGGGTCGGCTTCGTGGGACCCCATCACGTCGATGCGATTCGCCGCGGAGGCTACGCCGAGGTCGTGGCACTCGCGGGCACGGATCCCGGGCGTGCGGCCGCCAAGGCGGCTGCGCTGGGGGTGCCCCGGTCCGCGGACGCCGGCACGCTCATCGACGACCCATCGATCGACGTAATCCATGTCTGCACGCCCAACCTCACACACCTCGAGTTGGCCTCCGCGGCAATGCGAGCCGGCAAGCACGTCGTCGTCGAGAAGCCGATCGCGATGAATGCTGAAAGCGCCGATGAGCTCGTCACCGTCGCTCGTGAGACTGGGCGGCACGCGATGGTCGCCTTCACTTATCGCGGCTATCCGATGGTCCGGCGAGCCCGCGAGCTCGTCGCCGGCGGCGAGCTCGGCGAGGTCCGGCTGGTCCACGGGGCGTACCTTCAGGACTGGCTGGCCGATGCCGCCGACTGGAACTGGCGGATCGATCCCGCGGCGGGCGGGGCGTCGCGGGCGGTCGCCGACATCGGGACCCATTGGTTCGACACGGCGGAGCACGTATCCGGCCGGCGGGTCGAGGCCGTCTTCGCCGACCTTGCGACGTTCATTCCGGTCCGCCAACGGCCGCGGGCGGGTGGGGAAGACGCCTTTGCGGTGGCTCGGAGTGACACGGAGCCTGTTGCGGTCAGCTCGGAGGATGCGGCGACGATCCTGGTGCGGTTCGTGGGGGGAGCCCGCGGCTCATGCGTAATCAGCCAGGTGTCCCCGGGTCACAAGAACGCTCTGTCATTGGAGGTCGCCGGGGAGCGACGCTCGCTCGCCTGGGAGCAGGAGCTGCCGGAACGGCTCGTGATGCGGACTCGGGAGGAGTCGACGACCCTCGTTCGCGCGCCCGATGCCGGGACGGGCCCGGGCGTCCCATCGCTTCCGGCCGGTCATCCAGAAGGCTGGTCCGATGCGCTACGCGACCTGTTCCGGCCGTTCTACGCCGCGATCGCCTCGGGCCAGTCGGGACCGTCCGCGGCGGCGCCTCCGTACCCAACGCTCGAGGCCGGTGCGCGAGCCTTGCGTTTCGTTGACGCCGTCATCCGCTCAGCGCGCGAGGAGCGCTGGGTCGACCTCGCCTGACGGTCCGATCGGGCGCAGCGGTCGTTTCCGATTATTCGGCAACGGACAACTCGAGGCGCTCCTCCGCGGCGGCAGCCGTCATTTCCCGTGGAGGATGTCGATGACCCGCCTGCGTACACGACGCGCGTTTCTGCCCGTTGCGGGCGCGCTGGACCGGCGATCCTGCACTCGCGTCTGTACCCTCATTCGTACCCTGTGACCGGTCGGAATAGCTCTGATGGCCGGATCCGACCGGACGATTCGTGCTCAACCGGATCTGGCCGGACCACTGCGGCAATTCCGGTATGCGGTACCAGCCCGGAATGTACGCTCGAAATTTGGCCATCTGAGGCGTGTCGTGCCCTCATTCGTACCCATGTTGAGCTCGATCAGGTCATGCAAGGAGGGTCAAGGTCACCCGGGCGCCACCGTCATTGTCGGCCCAGACGGAGCCTCCGTGGGCCTCGGCGACGGCCCGCACGATCGCCAGCCCGAGCCCCGTTCCATCCGGATCACTAGCTGCCCCATCGCCGCGGGCGAAGGGCTCGAAGGCCCGATCGATCAGGCCAGGTGGGAATCCCGGTCCCGAGTCGCTGACGACGAAGCGGACGGAGTCCTCGACACGGGTCGCCACCAGCCGAACGACACCCCCGCTCGGCGCGTGCCGCACGGCGTTCTCCAACAGATTCCTGAGCGCTTGCTGGACACGGTCGGGATCGACCGTGACGATGGCATCAGGCCCGTCGACCTCGATCTGGACGCCGGCCGCGGCCGCCGGTTCCTCGACGGCTCGCACACTCCGGGCGACGAGGTCCGCCAGCGGGGCGGGGACGCGCCGCACCGGGACGCGGCCGCCCCGTGATCGAGCCAAGACGAGGAGATCCTCTGCCAGGCGCTCGAGGCGCTCGACATCCTCCCGAATGCTCCGCAGCGCCGCCTCGAGCTCGGGCGCCTCGCGATGGCGGGCCAGGGCCAGCCCGATCTCGCCCCGGAGCGAGGCCAGCGGCGTCCGCAACTCGTGGCTGGCGTCGTCGACGAATCGCCGCCCTCGCTCCAGCGCTTCCTGGAGCCGGTCGAGCATCGCGTTGAGGGTCGTCGCGAGCCGGGCCAACTCGTCGCCCGTGGCCGGGATTGGCAGACGGCGGGCCGGCTCCGAGGCCGAAATGGCCGCCGCCTCACGGCGCATCGATTCGACCGGTCGCAGAGCGGCCCCGGCCAACAGCCAACCTGCCCCGGCGGTCACGAGCAGAGCCAACGGCCCGATCGTGATCATCGCCACGAGCAGTCGGGCGAGCGCGTCATTCATGTCGCCCAGGGTCGCACCGACGACGACGACCGCCCGTCGGCCGGGCCGCTCGACCGCCACCGCCAGGAGGCGCACCGGGTCATCGAACCCGCCGATCTGGCGGGTCACGAAGATTGGTTCGCGGACGGATCCCGCCTGCGCGGTATCGAGGAGAGCCGCATCGCGCACTGCCGAGCTCGCGTCGATGACCCGACCCGACCCATCGAGGATCTGGGCGAAGGCCTCATCAGGATCGATGAGCGTTCCCGGGGCACGGACGATGTTCCCTTCTTCGGCCCTACGAACCGCGTCGGTCAGGACCTGCGCCCGCGATCGAAGGCCGGTATCGACCGAGGCCACGAGGTCGGCGCCGGTCCGCAGGTAGACGAGCGTGCCAAGTCCGGCAAACACGACGGCCATGCCCGTCGCGAAGATCAGGGTGAGACGGAGCCTAATCGGGATCCGCATGGGCGGGCTCCCCGCGCAGTCGGTAGCCGATGCCCCGGACCGTCTCGATCGAGGCGCGTCCGAATGGGCGGTCGATCTTGGCCCGAAGGTAGCCCACATAGACATCGACGATGTTCGGGTCGCCGTCGAAGGCGAAATCCCAGACGTGCTCGAGCAGTCGCTGGCGGGTCACTGCCTCGCCGGGGTGCTCCATGAGGTACTGCAGGACGGCGAACTCGCGGGTGGTCAGCCGGACCTCCGCGCGTCCGTGATGGACGGTGTGGGCCGCCGGATCGAGAGACAGTTTGCCCACCCGTAGGACGGGCGCACGATCGCGCGGGCCACGGCGCACGAGCGAGCGCAGCCGGGCGAACAACTCCTCGAAAGCGAACGGCTTAGTCAGGTAGTCGTCCGCCCCGGCGTCCAGCCCCCGGACCCGGTCGCCCAGATCGTCCCGCGCGGTCAGCATGATGACCGGCGGCCAGCGCTCTGCCGTGCGCAGCCGGCGGCACACCTCGAACCCGTTGATGTCCGGCAGGACGACGTCGAGCACGACCGCGTCGAAGGTCGTCTCAGTGGCCAGCCAAACGCCGTCGACGCCGGTCATGGCGACATCT
>JBBQTO010000035.1:0-17950 GCA_038234575.1 Candidatus Limnocylindrales bacterium | reverse complement strand
CGTCGAGGTCGTGGGTCAACTGGGCAAGATCCATGGGTCTGATCGATGGTACGGCCTGAGCCGGCCCCCAACGGGCCGGTCCGCCGGGCGGAGTCGTCGGCGGCAGCGGCGCCGCCCGGAATGCGTCAGACGCTCGCCGGGCGAACACTAGGTACGGTTTCTCGCCCCCGACGGCGTCGCGTCGCCCGCGATCAGGGCGTCAGCAGCTTGGATTCGTGCTGGGCTGACCACGAATTGACCGGATCTTCTCGACCTGGTCCACGCACGTCCGGCCCTCCGCCGTCGCGAAACGCGTCCTAATGCATCACGTGTGATGCATCGGACAAGAAGTCGCCGAACCGGGGCTCGAGAGAGGTGGTAGGAGTCCCCCCCGGGCCGGCGAGGGTGAGCGGCGGGCACGGCCGGATCGCCGGCGCGAGCGTCAGCCCTTGGCGAGCTCGACGATGCGGCCAAACGTGGCGGCGTCGCGGACGGCGAGATCGGCCAGGATCTTTCGATCGAGCTCGATGTCGGCGGCCTTCAGGCCGTTGATGAAGCGGCCGTAGGTCATCCCGTGGCTGCGAACCGCGGCGTTGATCCGGACGATCCAGAGGGCACGGAACTGGCGCTTGCGCTGCTTCCGGTCGCGGGTCGCATACGCGAGCGCGTGGAGGAGCGCCTCGCGGGCCGGCTTGACCAGGCGCGAGCGGGTGCCCTTTCGGCCCTCGGCGTCGTCGAGGAGGCGCTTGTGTCGGGCGTGAGAGGTAACGCCGCGTTTGACTCGGGCCATGGCTTCGACTGCGCTCCTAGAGGTATGGCAGCAGGCGGCGAACCTGCTTGGCGTGCGTGCCGCCGACGAGGGATTTGCCGGCATAGCGGCGGGTTCGGCGGGATGACTTGATCTCGAGGTGGTGGCCGCTCCAGGAGTTGACGCGTCTGAACTTGCCGCTCCCGGTCGCGCCGAGGCGCTTCTGGGCTGCCTTGTGGCTCTTCATCTTCGGCATGTTCGGGTCAACCTCCGGTGGGCGGCGCGTCGGGCGCTGCGGGTGCGGCTGCGGCTTTGGCGGCGGGTTTCGGAGAGGCGCTCGCGGCGGGTTTCGATGCGACGGGTGCAGCAGGCGCGGCGGGTGCAGCGGCCGGCTCGGCCGGTGCCTTCTCTACTGGTGCCGTATCGGCCGGGGCGGCCGCCGGTACCGGTGTCGTTGCGGCGGGAGCAGCTGCGCGTGCCGGTGCCCCAACGGCTGCCGGTTCGGCGACGCCACCGTCGCTCTTCGTATTTGCCTGGGTCTCGGACTTCGGCTTGTGGGTCGAGGCGAGGGTGATGAACATCGACTTGCCCTCGAGGACGGGGGGCCGTTCGATGACGCCATGATCCTTCACCTGGTCCGCGAACCGATCGAGCATCTTCCGACCCAGCTCCGGATGAGTGAGCTCCCGACCGCGGAAGCGGACGGTCACCTTGATCCGGTCGCCATCGGAGAGGAACTCCACCGCCCGATGCACCTTCGTGTCGAAGTCCCCCGTGCCGATCTTCGGCGAGAGGCGGACCTCCTTGAACGTCACCGAGCGCTGGCGCCGCTTGGCTTCCTTTTCCCGCTTCGTCAGCTCGTACTTGTACTGCCCGAAGTCGAGAAAACGGGTGACCGGCGGAGCCGCCATCGGAGCGACCTCGACGAGGTCGAGGCCCCGCTCCTGCGCCATCTCGAGGGCCTGCGGTGTGGGCATGACGCCCAGCTGGGTACCCTCCTCATCGATCACCCGAACCTGTGGGATCCGGATCATCTGGTTGACGCGCAGGTCTCGGCTGATGGTGGCTGCCCTCTCGAACGGTTGATGCGGTCCGCGACCCGAATCCCACGGCAAAGCCATGGCCTCCCGGTCGCCGCGGGACTATAGCACAGGCTCCTCGAGCCTCCCCTCAGGCGCCCCTGCTGGCGGCCTCCGTCGCCAGGCGGTCGGCGAGGACATCCCAGCCGAGGGTTTTCTGGGCGGCGTCGCGGGCCGCGCCGCGCTCGCGCACGGTTGCGCTGCGGGCCTCGATCTCGCGATCGCCGACCACGAGCATGTAGGGCACCTTCTGCTCCTGGGCGACCCGGATCTTGTTCTGCATCCGGTTGTCCGAGGCGTCGACCTCGGCCCGGACGCCACGACCCTTGAGCAGCGCCGCGAGCTCCCCGGCCCCATCGATGTGGCGGTCCGCGATCGGGATCACCACGGCCTGCACCGGCGCCAGCCAGAGCGGCAACGCGCCGGCGAAATGCTCGACCAGGATGCCGATGAAGCGCTCGAGGCTGCCGTAGATTGCCCGGTGGATCGCGATCGGTCGCTGCGGCCGGCCCGCCTCGTCGATATACGTCAGGTCGAACCGCTCGGGGAGCATCGTCAGGTCGGCCTGGATCGTCGCCATCTGCCATTCACGCCCGAGGGCGTCGTCGATGTAGATGTCGATCTTCGGTGCGTAGAACGTCCCGTCCTTGGGCTTGACGACGTACTCGACCTTCGATCGCTCGAGGGCGTCCTTGATGAGCGCCTCGGCGCGCTCCCAGAGGGCCGGGTCGCCGATCGCCTTGTCGGGCTTCGTCGCGAAGGCGAAGCGCGGCGTTAGGCCGACCCACGAATAGGCCTCGCGGACCTCGCCCAGCATCGCCTCGATCTCGTCAGCCAGCTGGTCGGGGCGGACGTAGACGTGGGCGTCATCCTGGATGAACTGCCGGACGCGGGTGAGGCCCGACAACGTGCCGGAACGCTCGTTGCGGTGGAGGCGGCCGTACTCGGCGTAGCGGATCGGCAGGTCGCGGTAGGAGCGCACGCGCGATCGGTAGATGAACGTGCTCTCGGGGCAGTTCATCGGCTTCAGGCTGAAGGTCTGGTTCTCGACCTCGACCCGGAACATGCTGTCGTCGTAGTGGCCCCAGTGGCCCGACTGCTCCCACAGCTTCTTGTGGACGAGGATCGGCGTGCTGACCTCCTGGTAGCCGCGGCGGCCCTGGAGCTCTCGCATCGCACTCTCGAGGGTTCGCCAGATCAGCTGACCCTTCGGATGCCAGAACGCCGATCCCGGCGCGACGTCGTGGAAGCTGAAGAGGTCGAGCTGGACGCCGAGCTTGCGGTGGTCACGCTTCCTGGCCTCGGCCCTGCGCCACAGGAAGGCGTCGAGGTCCTCCTGGGTCGGCCAGACCGTCCCGTAGATCCGCTGGAGCATCGGCCGCTTCTCGTCGCCCCGCCAGTAGGCGCCGGCCACGGACAGCAGCTTGAACGGGCCGATCCGGCCGGTCGATGCGACATGTGGACCCTTGCACAGGTCGCTGAACGACCCGTGCTCATAGAACGAGGCGACCGGCGGTTCCGTCCCTGCCGCTTTGGCCTTCCCTGCCAGGTCGTCGAGGATCTCGACCTTGAAGACCTGGCCCTGGCCCTCCTCCACCGCGCGGGCATCGTCGAAGGCCAGCTCTTTACGAACGAACGGATGACCGGTCGCGACGCTGAGGCGCATCCGTTCCTCGATCGCCTCGAGGTCGGCGGGCGTCAGGGGCCTGGCCACCTGGAAGTCGTAGTAGAAGCCGTCGGCGATCGCTGGGCCGATGCCGAGCTTGGCGCCCGGAAAAAGGTCCACGACGGCCTCGGCCATCACGTGCGCCGTCGAGTGGCGCATCGCGTCAATCTCGTCATGGGCGCCGGCGTCGAGGAGCTCGTCGACCGAGCCACGCTCGGGCGCCTCGAGCACCTCTTCCTCGCCCGCCGGATCCGGAGCGATCACCTGCTCTGCCATCGTTGCTCTCCAAGAATCGAAACGACCCTTCGTCCCGACAGGACGAAAGGCCGTGCCTTCCGCGGTTCCACCCGCCTTCACGATCGATGGTCCGGCGATCCCGAACTCCGAGCGTGCGCTCGAACCGCGCTAACGGGCGGACCCGGGCCGGTTCGCCGGCCGCTCACGGGTGGTGCCGCGCTTCATCGACCGCCGGGCTTCCAGCCATGACCGGGCTCTCTGTCGATCGATCTCGATGCTCAGCGTATCCCGATCGATGCGTTGGCGGCGACTATACCCCAGGGCTTCGCGCGGGGCCAGGCATGTCAGCCGCAGACGTACGGGTGGGGCGTGGGGTGGGCTGCCTTGGGATCGGTTCTGTCGGAGAAGACGAAATCGGCTACGACCTGGAGCTTCGGCACGGTGCCGTGCGGCCCCTCGGAGGTCTGGAGGAACAGGCGCTCGGTCGTCGTCTTGAACGCCTCGGTCAGGTCGAGGGTGTGCCGGTTGACCTCCGCGATTCGGTATCGGAAGAGGTAGTTGTCGCTCGTGTAGACCTGGACGATGTCGCCGATCATCCCGGCGCCCGAATTGACGCGCGAGGCAGTGAGGAGGGGCAGGAACATGCCCACGCGAGCGTGGGCATAGATGTACGTCGCAATGCCCTCACCGGGCTGGCCAAGTTCGGGAAGGTAAAGCGCGACGTTGCAGAGTGGATACGTCCCTTGTCTCGCTTTCTGGAGCACGATCGGCAGGTCGATGCCCAGCGCCGAAATGATGACTCGGGTCGCTACCCGATCCGCGGGAAAGGTCGGACGCGGCGTGGCGATGAGCGGCGTGGCGACGGGAGTGGGGGTCGCCATCGGGCTCGGCGACGGGACTGGCGACGCGCTCGGCGATGGGCTCGGCGACTCGCTCGGCGACGCGCTTGGAATGGCCGTCTCGAGCGATGACTGGACGCAGCCCATCGCCAGGCCGACGGACAACCCTACGAGCGCCAGCAGACGCCAGGCGTGCGAGCGCTTGGTGATGGTGGTCACTTCATTGTTGGACAGGGGTGGTGGGCGACACTGGACTCGAACCAGTGACCTCTTGCATGTCAAGCAAGTGCTCTAACCAGCTGAGCTAGCCGCCCATTCAGCGCGGTTTGGTCGCGCCGCCCGCGGATGATACCGCAGGGCTGGTGCATCCCTCGGATCCGACGCCGCGTCGGCGCTCCAATGCACCGGTACGGAATGCTTGTAATGGTGCCCCCGCACCACGACCATCGACCCTGCCGGGTCCCCGACGACCCGCCCATTGCGGTCGGGGGACGGGCGCCCAATGCTTTGAGCACGTCGCGACGCGGCGTACGGGGGCAATCGGGGCGTCGGCCACGGGCCTTCGATCGGACGCCGAAGCTGAGAACTCGAGGCTCCGGAGATCCCGCTCGAGGGCCACGAACCGAGCAACCATGATCCATCGGCCTCGACCCGGGGACGCGTCCGGCGGGACTCATCGCTCCGTCACCATCCCGATCGCCTCGCTCAATTGGGCGGGGCGATCGTCTGTGTCGGGGCCCGCTCGCCTGGTTGGCGAAGGGTGCGATACTCGATCCCGGTTGGCGCGCCGCGATTCGGCCGCGGCAGCCAGCGGCTTCTTGCCCGAGTGATCAGCCCGTGGAGTGAGGGAGTCTTGGGGTATCGTCCGGCGCTCGACGGCGTCCGAGGTCTCGCGATCCTCCTCGTCATGGGAGCGCATTTCGGGGTCGGATTGCCGCAGGGCGGTCGGATCGGCGTCACGATCTTCTTCGCCCTCTCGGGCTACCTCATCACGGCGCTCCTCCTCACCGAGCATGAGAAGACCGGTCGAGTCGACCTCAAGGCCTTCTGGATCCGTCGCGGTCGTCGCCTCCTGCCGGCCCTCCTCGTCCTTGTCGCCGCCTTCCTCCTCTTCCACCTGGTCCGGGGCGGATTCCGCCAGGCGGTGCCCGCCGCGCTGATTACCGTCTTCTATCTCGCGAACTACGCCGCGAACTTCCACGTGAACCTCGGGCTGCTGGGCCACACGTGGAGCCTCGCGGTCGAGGAGCAGTTCTACCTCTGGTGGCCGCTCGCCCTGATCGCGCTGCTCGCGTGGTGGCCGAAGGCGGCCAGCCGGCTCGTCGTGATCGCCGCCATCGCCATCGCCGTCATCAAGCTCTGGTCGCTGGTCACGGGAATCGGCTTCTTCTTCCCGATCTCCAGGGGCGATGCACTGCTGGGCGGCGCGGCGCTCGCGATCCTCGGCATCCGGCACGTCCGGTGGGCGCTCCCGATCGGGCTGGCCGGCGCGATCGGCATCAGCTTCATTCCGGGCGACCCCGGCTGGATCTATGTCGTCGCCGCGATCATCGGCGTCCTGATCGTCGCCGGCGCGGAGGGCAGCATCCTCGCGTGGCCGCCGCTCGTGTTCATCGGCACCATCAGCTACAGCCTCTACCTGTGGCACCAGCCGGCCGAGCGGATCCTGAAGGCGCTCATGCCGACGTTCCCCCTGCCGGTCATGATCGTCATCGACACGCTGGTGTCGCTCGCGCTTGCGCTCGGCTCGTATTACGTCATCGAAGCCCGATTCCGACATCGGCGCACCGGAGCGCCCGTCACCCCGGGCAGTGGCGACCTTCCCGTCGGGCCCTCGGGACCCGTCTCGCCATCGGCCCCGGCACCTGCCGCCATCGCGCCTTCACGTACGGCGACGCCTGCGGCCGAACCCGTCGGGGCAGCCCCGCGATCTTCGGCAGCGCCCGCTCGGGCATCCTCGGCAATCGGCGGGAAGCCCGAGCTGCGCGAGGCCGGGAGGGAGACCCCTTCGAGCAGCGCCTGAAGAACAGCCTCAGTCGATCTTGATCGCCTCGCGGCCTGCGTCCGGGCCGGCGGTGCGAGATTCCATCGCATCGATGCGGCCGATCCAGAAGTCCACGATCGAGCGGATGCCGAGGAGCTGCTCGCGGCCCGCGTTCCGAAAGTGCCGGCTCGCCTCCGGCGGCATGACGTGATCCATGAGGTCGCGGCTGCGTTCGCGGATGCTCGGGTTGCCCTCGCGGCGCGTGAGCCGATCCTCGACCTCCGCGAGCTGGTCGTTGGCTCCGACACTCGGGATCCCCGCCGAGCTCCGGCTGCGCGTCTCAGTCATCGCCGCTGTCCTCCTGTTGCGCTTCGGGCGCCGTCTCGCTGTTTGGTTTCGAATTCCACTCGCAGGATGCCGTCGTCCATCTTCGCGCCGCGCGTCGGCGAGTCAACCAACGCCCGTGGCAGCACGATCGTCCGCCGCAGCCCGCCGATCTGGATGAGCATCTCGTCGCCGTTCCGGCTGAGGTGCAGCTCCTCGCGGCTGGTGAACGGCAAGGTCACCTCGAGCACGTGCCGGCCACCCTCGGAGCGGACGGTGTACGGCCGCCCGCGGTACAGGAAGTCGGCTGGATCGGCCTCGCCAAAGAGGGCCTGCCCGATCTCGGTGAGTGGCCCAACGCCGATCATCTCGCGGTCGAACTGGGGCACGATACGGACAGGAACGGGGGCGAACTGCGCCTCGACCTGGGGCAGGTAGCGCTGCTGCGTCTGGCGCAACGTGGCGAACGAGCCGTCGCCTGTCTTGTCGGCCGGGAGCACGCGATTGCAGACCACGAGGTCGCTTGGGTAGCCGAACAGGTGGAAGTAAGTGAACGAACGCTGGGCCTCGAAGATCGACAGCTTCTCGAGCGCGAGCACGATCCGGACCGTCGAGGTCTCCGGATCGGCGAGGAGGCGATGGACCTTGTCGAGGCGGATCAGGAGCCGCTCCGCCGCCGCGAAGACCTCGTCGCGTGGCATTGGCACGCCGATCATCCGCTCGAGCATCGGCCGGCCGAATCGGCTGACGCGGCGCCCGATCGGCGCGATTCGCTCGATCCACCAGCGGCTCGCCTCTGGGAGCGACAGGAGCCGGAGGGTCTCCCCCGTCGGGGCCGCATCCACGACGATGACGTCGTACTGACCCGACTCGACGTGGTCCGCGATCCACAGCAGGTTCCCGAGCTCGTCCATCCCGGGCAGGACCGTCATCTCCTCGGCCATGACCTCGTCGAGGCCGCGCCAGCTGAAGAGCTGGGTCATGTAGGTCTGGATCGTTCCCCAGTAACGGCCGATGTTGAAGTAGACGTCGGGCTCCTGGCCCCACAGGTTGTCGGTGATCTTCGTCGGCTCGGCGCCCAGGGGAACGTCGAATGCGTCGGCCAGGCTGTGCGCGATGTCCGTCGACAGGACGATCGTCCGCAGGCCCCGCTTCGCGCACAGGAGCGCGGTGGCGGCGGCGATGCTCGTCTTGCCGACGCCACCCTTGCCGGTGTACAGGAGGATGCGCGTCATGCGGTGGCCATCGTACGCGCGTCCGTAGTTCATGATTCCCGGGTGCCCAGGGCCGACATCCCGACCGACGACTATGAGCTGATCGACGCCGGCGCCGGCCGGCGGCTCGAGCGATTCGGCGTGCACGTCGTCGATCGCCCGCAGCCCGGCGCAATCCTCAGCCCCGAGGCACCGGAGCTCTGGCGCGACGCCGACCTTCGCTTCGATCGCGAGGCGGGCTGGACCGGGAGTGCCGCTCCCGCCGAGCCCTGGTCGATCGCGCTGGCGGGCCTGATGCTCGAGCTCCGGGCCACGGATTCCGGCGGCGTCGGACTCTTTCCGGAGCAGCTCGCGAATGTCGCCTGGCTCCTCGCGGCGATCCAGGAACGCGCTCGGGGTCGTGCCGCCGATGGCAACCCTACTGTGCTCAACCTGTTCGCCCATACCGGCCTGCTGACCCTGGCGGCTGCACGGGCGGGAGCGGCGGTCGCCCACGTCGACGCGTCCCGCACCGCCGTCGCCTGGGCCCGCCGGAACGCCGAGATCTCCGGTCTCACCGACGCGTCGATCCGATGGCTCGTCGACGATGCGCCGGGGTTCGTGCGCCGCGAAGGGCGCCGGGGCCGACGCTACGACGGCATCCTCCTCGACCCGCCGTCGTACGGGCACGCAGGGCGCCGGCCCTGGCGCCTCGAATCGGACCTCCCCGAGCTCCTCGCCGCGTGCGCGGAGGCCAGCACGGATGACACGTTCATCCTCCTCACGGCCCACACCTCCGACTATGACGACGAGCGGCTCGCCGGCGAGATTCGCCACGCCTTTCGGGAGCGGGGACGCCCCGCCCTCGAGGTCCGGCCGCTGGAGCTCCAGGCGAGGTCGGGCGCCCGGCTGCCGCTCGGCGCGGCGATCCGGCTTTCGGCCTGAGCGACGAAGATGGCGACGATGGAGATCGAGAGTCCCGCGAACCCGCGCATCCGAGCTGCAGCGGCACTGCGGGAGCGACGCGAGCGAGACCGCTCAGGCCTGACGCTCGTTGACGGTCTTCGCGAATCCATCCGGGCGCTCGAGGCCCGGGTGGTCACGGAGCTGGCGCTCATCAGTCCCCCACTCCTCGACGGCGACGGAGCCGAGCAGGTCCGGGCGCTCCTCCGCGAGCGAGGCATCGAGACGGTCGACGCGAGCCCGCGGGCATTCAGCCGGGTCGCCTTCGGCGATCGCAACGACGGGATCGTCCTCGTCGTGCGAGCCCCGACGACCGACCTCTCGGCCATTGGCCTCCACGAGGGCATCGACCCGCTCGTCGTCGTCACCGAGGACATCGAGAAGCCCGGCAATCTCGGAGCCATCCTGCGATCGGCCGACGGCGCTGGCGCGAGTGCCGTCGTGGCGGTCGGCGGTACGGACCTCTTCAACCCGAACGTCATCCGGGCGAGCACCGGCACGGTCTTCAGTGTCCCGATCGCTGCGGCACCGGCGGACGCCGTCCTCCACTGGCTGCGCGAGCACGGCCTTCGGATCATCGCCGCGAAGGTGGATGCGACCCACCTCCACTCGGTGGCCGACTTGACGGGTCCCCTCGCGATCGTCCTCGGCAACGAGGCAACAGGCTTGTCCGACGCATGGGACGCGCCCGACGTGGAATCCTTGCGCCTGCCGATGCTCGGCGTCGCCGACAGCCTCAACGTCGCGGTTGCCGGAGCGGTGCTCCTCTACGAGGCGCGCCGGCAGCGAGACGGATAGCCAGGGGGACTTCGTGGACGAGTTCGACTTCATCATCATCGGCGCCGGTCCGGCCGGCGAAGCGGCCGCCAACGAGGCTCGGCGACGGACTGCGAGCGTCGCCATCGTGGATCGCCTCTGGTTCGGCGGCAGCTGCCCCCACATCGGCTGCATCCCGTCGAAGTCGCTCCTGGACTCGGCCGCTCGCCACGAACGCAACCCTGCGACGTGGTCGTGGCGGCAAACGTCGGAGCGACGGGATTACATGGTCAACCGGGCGCTCGGTGCCGACGAGCCCGATGACTCCTCGCACATGCAGGCGCTCGAGCAGGCCGGCGCGGTCGCGTATCGCGGCGACGCCCGGATCACCGAACGCGGCCACGTCGAGGTCCGCCACGAGGATGCCGTCCACGTCGTGCACGGCCGGAACGTCGTGGTCGCCGTAGGCTCGCGCTCGAAGGTGCCGCCGGTGCCAGGCCTCGACGCGGTCCCCTACTGGACGAACCGCCAGGCCACGCTGACCCGAGAGCTGCCGAAGAGCCTGCTGGTCCTGGGCGGCGGGCCGACCGGCTGCGAGCTCGCCCAGGTCTACGCGCGCTTCGGGGTCCCGGTGACGATCGTCCAATCCGGCGATCGGCTCGCTCCGACCGATCACCCGCGGAACTCCCAGGTCATCGTCGAGGCGCTTCGCGAGGACGGCGTCGACGTTCGGCTTGGCGTGCGAGCAGTCGCCGCCCGGCCCGGCGCAGGGCGCGACGGCGCCCACGTGATCGACCACGATGACGGCACGAGCGCGGAGGGCCACGCGGTCCTCCTCGCCGTCGGCCGCGAGTTCCCGCTGGAGGATCTCGGCCTCGAGGCCTACGCGATCAATACCACGGGCCGGCAGGCATTCCCGCGGGACGGACGGCTGAAGATCGCTGATGGCCTCTGGGTGATCGGCGACCCTGCCGGCCCCGAGCTGCACACCCACCAGGCGCACTACCAGGGCGAGATGGCCATCCGGATGGCGCTTGGGGAACCGGTCAAGCCCGACTACCGGGCGCTGCCCAGAGCGACCTATACGGACCCCGAGGCCGCGTTCGTCGGCCAGAGCGCCGAGCAGGCAAAGGCCGACGGGATCGACGCCGTCGAGTTCCTGGCCGACTTCGCGACCTCGGTCCGCGGCTACGGCGTGCAGGCGAAGCGCGGCCACGTCACGATCGTCCTGGACCGATCAACGCGGACGCTTGTCGGGGCCGCGATGGCCTGCCCCGACGCGTCGGCCGCAATTCACGAGTGTGTCCTCGCGATTCGCGCCCGCGTGCCACTCGACATCCTCGCGGACACGATCCACGCGTTCCCCTCGACGGGGCGGCTCCTCAACGGCCTGTTCGCGGAGGCCCAGCGGAGCTTCGAGGCCTAGGCGAGCGACGTCTCCGGTCGACGCGGCGTCAGCGTTCGACCAAGGCCTCGCCGCCAACGAGCACCAGTCGCGGCCGCACCGCCGCGAACGCCGCCGCTTGATCGCCCGAATCCCGGGGCGCTGCGGGCAGGACGATGAGGTCCCCCGGAGCGCCGGGGACGAGGCGCCCGCCGAGCGGATCCCGGGCCAGGAGCGCCGGGCCCACGGTCGCCGCACGGAGCGCCTGCTCGACGTTGAGGGCCTCTCCCGCTCCGAAGGGCTCGGCGTCCTGGCCCCAGGACGGATCGCGACGGAGCACGGCGAGTGCGATGCCCGGCCACGGATCCATCGGTTCGATCGGCGCGTCGGTGCCGAACGCGACGACCGCCCCGGCATCGAGGAGGGATCGCCAGGCGTATCCAGTCGTCTCCGCCCGCGATCCCCAATCGCGGCGTGCCGAGGCCGCGTCATCGCGCAGGTGCACGGGCTGGACGGAAGCCCCGATCCCGAGCGAGCTGAACCGGGCTCGGTCTTCAGGCTGGCACAGCTGGACGTGTTCGACGCGCGGCATGAGAGGCACGTCCCCACGTGTCGGGGCGAGGGCATCGAGCGCCACCCGGACTGCCGCGTCCCCGATAGCGTGGATCTGGGTCGCGATGCCAATTGCCGCCGCCTCGCGCGCGAGCGCCGCGAGCTCCTCCGGGCTCGTCAGCATGATCCCGCGGTTGTCCGTTCCGGCGCAAGGCTCGAGCAACGCCGCCGTCTGCGAACCGAGTGTCCCATCGGCGAAGAGCTTGAGCCAGCCGATGCGGGCGGTGCCCGCGGGATTCGCCCCGAGGAGGGCGCCACTTCGCAACCCTCGCTCGCGCGCTCGAGGGAGTCCCACCGCCCGAAGCCCCGCGTGGACCCGAATCGGCAGATCGCCGCGATCCGCGAGGCCGCCGATGACCTCTAGGGCATGCAGCGACCGATCCTGGGCCAGCGTGCCGGGGTCGTGGATCCCGACAATGCCGTAGGTGAGCAGCTCCTCCGCGAGCTGCGCGACCGCCGCCTCGATCGCTTCGTCGCTCGGTGGCGGGATGAGCGCCGTTACGAGGCCGGACGCATGTTCGAGCAGGACCCCCTCGGGCTCGCCACCAGCCGCTCGTCGAATCATCCCGCCCGGTGGATCGGGGGTCTCGGCGCTGATTCCGGCCTGCCGAAGAGCCGCGTGGCTCGCCCAGATCGCGTGGTGATCCACGGAGTGGAGCGCGACCCGGCGTCCCTGAGCAGCACCCTCGAGGTCCTCCGCCACCGGCCAGCGGCCCCAGCGCCGGTGGTCCCAGCCCGCGCCGAGGAGCCAGTCGTCCGGCCCGAGGCCGCTCGCCGCCGTCGCGATGGCCGCCAGCGCATCGTCGATCGAAGCTGACGCGGTCAGGTTGACCTCGCGGGCCGCCAGCGCGGTCTCGATCAGGTGCAGGTGCGCGTCGGTCAGGCCAGGGATCGCGATCTCGTCGGGCTCGAGGGTGAACCGCTGGGTGTGGGGATCGGCCCGCGTCTCGAGCCCTACCGCTGAGCCGGCGAAGGCCACCCGGCCGTCCTTGATCCCGACGGCCTCGACCCAGCCGAAGCCCGCCTCGCCGGCGAAGGTCGCGATGCGACCCGTGACGAGGCAGTCGAGCGGCACCTCAGGCCTCGGGAGCCGCTTCCGCGGGATCCGCTGGATCCGCGAGGAGTGCCGCCAGCGCCGCCCGATCCAGGGCCGCGCCGAGCCCGAGGGCGAGCGCGATCCGCGTCTTCGGTCCGCTCAGGTGGCCAGCGAGGAGCGCGCCCTCCCGGAGCCAGGTCGCTCCACCGCCGCGGAAGGCGTAGGCCGGGCTGACCGCACCAGCGGGACAGCGCGTCGTGAGCGCGACGACGCTGCCCGCTGCCATCGCCCGGATTGCGGAATCGAGCAGCGCCGCCGACGTGTTCCCCGCGCCGGTCCCCTCGATGACGATGCCCGATGGTCGGTCGGCGGTCACCGCGTCGAGCAATCGGCCGTCCATCGCCACGTGGGCCGTGACCAGGATCACGTCCTCAGCGGCGCGGTCGGTCCGGACGTGCCGCCGGGGTCCGCGCGGGCGCGCCATCACCACGCGGCCGTCGCCGATCGTCCCGAGCGGGCCGATGTCGAGGCTCTTGAACGTGTCGAGCGCGCTGGCGTGGGTCTTGGTCACCGCGTCCGCGGCGTGAATCGAGCCCGCGAGGACCACGACGACCCCCGCGCCGACGAGCTCCGCTGCGGCCGCGCAGGTCACCGCGTCGCGCAGGTTTGCCGGGCCGTCGTAGTCGGGATCGGAGGCACTGCGCATCGCGCCGGTCACGACGACTGGCTCCCGCCGGTCGAGCACGAGGTCCCAGAGGAACGCGGTCTCTTCCAGCACGTCGGTGCCCTGAACCACGACAACGCCGTGAATCGCCGGATCCGCCTGCGCCTCCCTGATCCGGGTGGCGATCTCGAACAGGCCCGGGAACGAGAAGTGGCTGGCTGGCGTTCGACCGAGGTCAATCGGCACGATCTCGGCGACCCGGTCGAGGCCCGGCGTCCGGGCAAGGATCGCCGCGCCATCGAGGGCCGGCACGTTGCCGCCGGCCTCGGCGTCCACGACCATGCTGATCGTGCCGCCGGTGAAGATCACCACGACCCGTTTCATCCCTCGACCTTCGGCGCCTCGGTGGCGGTGTCTTCCGCAGCCACTGCCTGCCGGTCGTGCGGCCGGAGCGTCGAGCCGGTCGGGTCGACCGGGGTCCCATGAATGACGTGGCCGGGCGCCTCGGGCGGGACGCCCGCGGGTATCGGACCTCGGGTCAGGACCGAGACGATCCCCGACGCCGTCACCGCGATCGCGATCGTGAGGATCACGGCCGTGGTACCGATCAGGTCCGAGATCGGCCCGACGATGATGATCGGCAGGATGCTGGCCACCGAGACGAGCATGTTCAGGACGCCGAAGACGCGGCCTCGAACCTCCTCGGGGAGGTCCTCCTGGAGCTGCGTCTGGCTCGAGATGGCGACGATGCCGTAGGCGATTCCGGCGAGGAAGGCCAGCGCGACCACGACGGCCACCAGCGACGTCACCGCGGAGAGGTTGACGACCTACACGTCGCCGCCGACGCCCTGGAGGAAGCGGCTCACCGGACCCGCGACCGTCAGGATCGAGAGGAGAATCCCGAGCGCGATCATGCCGCCTTCGATCGCCCGGCGGCGGTGAATCATCTTGCCGTAGTTGTTCAGCAGCAGGACGCCCATCACGATGCCGAGTCCCAGCGGGAGGACCACGACGATCAGGTCCTTCGGGCTCAGGCCGAGCGTCTGCGACGAGAACTTCGGGCCCAACACGCCGATGACCCCGACGAGGGAAGCGGCGATGCCGAGGTAGACGAGCGTCCAGCTGATGGACGAGTTTGCGCGGATGTAGTCGATCCCCTCGCGCAGCTGGCCGAACGTGCTGCCCACCGTGTGACCGGCCTCGGCCACGGCTCGGCGGCCTCCGGGCCGCTCCTGTGGCGCCGGCTGGTTCGAGGGCAACGTCGCGCAGAACGCCGCCCCGATGCCGTACAGGACGGCGACGCCGAGGATGAGCGGCGCGGGTCCACCGGCGACGGTCACGATCAGCGGTCCAAGGAAGGCATAGCCGAGCGCGAACGCGGCATTGAGGGTCAGCGTGAACAGGCCGTTGGCCGCGATCAGCTGGGAGCGCGGCACCAGGACCGGGATCATCGCGGCCTCAGCCGGGGCGAAGAAGACGGTGACGGTCGCGAAGGCGATGTTCAGGAGCAGGACCGCCGGAATGTTGTGGCCGACGAGGAACATCGCGACGAGGATCGCGGCGCGCAGCACATTCGTGACCACGAGCACGGTCCGACGATCGAGCCGATCCACGTAAACGCCGGCGAGGGCCGACAACAGGACCGAGGGAATCAGAAACGTCAGGAACAGGCCGCTGACGGCCGTGCTGCTGTCCGTGACCTCGAGGACGAGCACGGTGAGGCCGTACAGCACCATGTTGGCGCCGATCTGGGTGGCCGCCTGGGCGAGCCACAGGAGCAGGAATCCACGATTCTGGAGGACGGCCGCGCCACCGGACTCGGCGGCGGGGATCGATTCGCCGGTCACGCCTCAGGCGCCGGAGCTCGGCGGACGGCTGCCGTGATCTCTGGATCGCCGCGGCTAACGAAACCCTCGAGCCGCGCCTCGAGGCTCCGGCGCTCGACGAGGAGGTGCCGGTCACAGGTGCGGCAGCGGAGGCCGATGTCGGCCCCGAGCCGATCGACCAGCCACTCCCGTCCGCCGCAGGGGTGCGTCTTCCGGAGTCGGACCACGTCGCCGAGGTACAGGTCCGTCACGGGCCGGGTCCTCATGGCCGATGAGCCTATCAAAGGCGAGGTCGCCCGTCGCTCGGGATCAGGTTGCGCGGGCTCGGTGGGATGGCCACCGTCTCCAGAGGCGTCACGCTCAGCCGAGCGTCGGGATAGGTCGCACCGACCTGGGCGATGATGCCGCCCGCCCGGGTCAGCGTTCCGAC
This sequence comes from Candidatus Limnocylindrales bacterium, assembly GCA_038234575.1. Lineage (GTDB taxonomy): Bacteria > Chloroflexota > Limnocylindria > Limnocylindrales > CSP1-4 > UBA5189. Next base: position 2,230 of record JBBQTO010000035.1, on the reverse strand, counting down.
GAGGATCTCGGGGCTGCCGATTGCCCGGATCTCGAAGAGGTCGCCGATGGCGGTGTTCTCGATCGACAATGCTCCTGGCGCGCCTGCGACCACGATCCCTGGGACGACGCGAACGTCGGCCACCGCGATCGCCTCCGCGCCGGCATTTCGGAGCTCGTTGAGGACTACCTCGACGCCATCGCCGCCGATCGAGCCGCGGACGCTGATCGAGATCCCAGGGCCTGTCAGGCCGGTCACGCCGGACCACGCCTGAATCCGGGCGAGGTCGGCCTCGAGCTGGTCGACGGTCGTCTGGCCGTTCGACCGCGCCGACCGAAGCGACGCTGCCTGCTGCTCGAGCCCGGCAATCTCCGTCCGGAGCTGCTCGTTACGGGTGTTCAGGTTGGCGATGACGATGGTCAGCTCCTGGGTCGAGAGAATCGACAGGCCGGGCACGGCGGCCTGACCGCGGAGCTGGCCGATCACGAGGACCCCGAGAATGGCGGCCACGGCCGCGATCGTGAGCTGCTCCCTCCGGGTCCGTCCGAAGCCCCGCACGGAAGTCGTCACGGCAGGAGGCTCCCGGTGGCGGCGGGCTGCCCAAATCGAATCGCGACGGTACCGGCGAACGCCGGCACGTCGACGATGTCCAGCTGGGCCACGGCCAGGCCGAGACCGTGATGCTCCGTCCGGTCGGACACGAACTCCCGGAACGATGCCGAGGCCTGGAGCCGCGGGTAGAGGTCAGGAGGACCGATCGCCGTGATCTTGTACGGTGGGGCGAGGTAGGCCGAGTTCACCAGCACCGAGCCGCCGATGTCCAGCACGGCGGTCGACACCGTGACGCGCTCATCGTTGATGGAGATGGCCTCGGCGCCGCCGAGCCAGAGCTCCTGGACGAGCACCCGCAGGTCCTGGGCCGAGACGAGCGCGTCGGACCCGGCGCCGGGCTGGCTCGAGTCCTCGAGCCGGAAGACGATGCCCGGCCCGCTCAGGCCGATCAGCCCGGCGCCGATCCGGGCCTTTTCGAGGCGGGCGTACAGCGTCTTGAGCGAATCGCCGGACCCTGGCCCCTGCGACTCCAGCGCGCCAATCTGGTTGCGGAGCTCGAGGATCCGGGCCTTGAGGGTCTCCTGTTGCGATTGGAGCGACTGGGCGCTTTCGACGAGGGGCGAGCGCTCCTGGGTCGTGTAGCGAACCCGCGGGCCTTCCGCGGAGAGCTGGGCCGCGATCAGGAATCCGAGCACGAGGAGCGCGGCCGCGAGCGTGATCTGCCAGCTCGGGATGGTCCGGACACGGGCGAGCAGGGCGCTCACTGCAACTCGCTCATTGGGTTCGAATTCCCCGCCGCCGCCTTGCGAGGAACCAGAGCAGCCCGAATCCGAGGAAGGCAATCGCAACCACGACAATCCCTTCAGCCACGAGGTCCGCGACGGACGCATCGCCTGCTGGAGCCGGAGTGGTGCCCGGGACCGCAGTGGCGCCATTGGCCCAGCCAGGTGGGACGGGTCCCGCCGGCGCCGGCCGTGGACCCGCCGGGCTCGGCTCGGGTGCCCCGATCGCTCCGAGCCAGCCGGCCTGGAAACCGGCGACGTCCACGCCAAGCGCGGTGTGGAATGCGTCGTCATCCGAGACACCCCCACCCCAGTCATTGATGAGCGCGACGAGGGCCGCTTGGCCGAAGGTCCGGATCAGGTAGTCGATGGCCGAGACGCTCTCCGCATAGGCCAGGCTGAACCGCTCGCCCGTCGTCGGGAACTGGCCGGCGAGTGCGCCGAGGGGCATGATCGATCGACTGCTCACGGCGTCCGACACCATCCCGCGGTCGCCCGAGTCGTAGCCCTGCGAGAGGTAAACGGCGAGGCCCTCGTTGAACCAGTGCGGCGGGACATGGTAGGGGTTCTGGACGGCGGTTCCGAAGACCAGGTGGGTCAGCTCGTGGGGGATCACGATCCCGACCCAGGCGTCGTTGACCGCATTCGGCCCGATGTTCGCGAGGAGCGTCCGGATGCCGGAAAACGCAACACCGCCGACATTCTCGCGCGCGCCGGGTCCGAGGACGTCGTAGAACGACGTGGTGTCCGGGTAGATGAAGAAGTCGATCGGCGAAGTCTCCGTCACCCCGAGGAGCCGGCTCGTGGCGGCGACGGCCTTGTCGCCGATCTGGAGGGCCCGCTGCCCGAAGGCGTCGTCGCCCTGGGCCCAGTGGACTCGCACGATCGTGCCGGTCAGCGTCTTCCACGCGAACCGC
>JBBQTO010000034.1:0-18180 GCA_038234575.1 Candidatus Limnocylindrales bacterium | reverse complement strand
GACCGCGCAACGAATTCGCCGGCGCCGCGCCGGCCCACGAACTGGCCATCGCGGATGACCGGGCGGCCGCGTACGAAGACGCTCCGAACCGCGCCCGTCAGCTCGAAGCCCTCGTAGGGCGTGTAGTCGCTCGTGTGGTGGAGGTCAGCGGCCCGGAGTGTCCTGCGCGCGTTCGGATCGAAGAGGACGAGATCGGCATCGCTTCCCACCTCGATCGCGCCCTTGCGCTCGAGGCCGAAGAGGCGGGCGGGTGTCGTCGCGATGAGGTCGACCATTCGCTCGACCGGGAGGCGGCCGGTCGCGACGCCTTCGGAGTACAGGATCGCGAGCAGCGTCTCGATGCCGGGCGCCCCATTGCTGATCTTGTCGAAGGAGACGCCCCGTGCCGCATCGGCCTTTTCGACGGCGGCTCGGTCGGGGACGTGGTCCGTTGCGACGAGGTCGAGATCGCCCGCCGCGATGCCCAGCCAGAGGGCGTCCTGGTCGGTGACGGTCCGAAGCGGCGGTGAGATGACGAACTTCGCCACCTCCTCGACGTCCGAGCCGAGGTAGCGGTCATCCGTCAGCGCGAGGTAATGGGGGCAGGTCTCGGCGTGGGCCCGAACGCCGCGCGCCCGCGCCTCCCGGACCTTTCGCAACGCGGCGGCAGACGAGAGGTGGACCACGTGGACCGGTGCGCCGGTGGCCTCGGCATACGCCATGACCTGCTCGGTCGCCAGCGCCTCGGCCTCGGTCGATCGCGTCGCCGCATGGAACCGCGGCGCGGTCTCGCCGCGAGCGAGCGCGGCGGCCACGGCCCTGTCGATCAGGACAGGGTCCTCGCAGTGGACCTGGAGCATCCCACCGCGCGATGCGAGCACCCGCATCGCCTCGTAGATCCGGCCTTCGTCGAGACGGAAGTCGAAGACCATGAACGCCTTCGCGGTCGCGACGCCCGCGTCGACCATGGCCGGCAGCTCGGCGATCGGATCGTCCATCCAGCCGCTGATCGCGAGGCTGATCCCGAAGTCGATCGCGCTGTCGTGCTCGGTGGCGGCGCGCCACTCGCGCAGGCCGGCGAGCAGTGAGCGCTCCGCCGCACGCGAAGATCCAGTGCCCGGGTTGTTGAACGCGAGGAAGGTCGTGGTCCCGCCGAACGCGGCAGCTACGGAATCCTGGAAGAATCGGTCGGGCTCCGCATCCGTCGCGACTCGAGTGTGGGTGTGGACATCCACGGCGCCCGGGAGCACCAGCAGCCCCGTCGCATCGACGACCTCGACCGCGCCGCCGAAGCGATTCCCGGGGTCCGCATCGATCGCCGTGATCGTCCCATTGCCCACGGCCACGTCGGCGCGCCGGGACCCGCCCGCGGTGACGACGGTCCCACCTCGGACGAGGAGGTCCGGGTCGGACGGCATCGACGGGTTACTCCGCCTCGACGATCCGGATCGGCTGGGCGCCGTCCCACAGGACGCGCCGTCCGACCTCGCGGAGGCGGTCCTGCCAGCCGGCGTCCGGCTCGATCGTCGCGAAGTGATTCGCCGCGAGCTGGCCGACCTTCGACGCCGTCATGCAGGCGCCGTACGGAAAGAAGATCTCGCACTCGCTGATCCCGCCCGGGTAGATCGCCAGCTGCCCTGGTGCCGGATGCGAGGTGTGGTTCTCGAAGTCGATGCCCGGCCGGAAGTCGCCGAGTGGGATCCACGTCGATTCGCCGGACCAGCGGCAATGGATGAGCCGGCTCTCGATCGGCAGCATCGCCCGGATCGCGTCCCTGGTCCGGGGCGCAGCGGCCTCCCAGCGGGCGCTAAAGTGCAGATCGCCGACGGTGATCTCCAGGTGGCTCATGGGCGGGAGGATACGTGGCCCAGGCGGCAGGCGGTGGACCGGGTGGCGGACCGGGTTCGAGCAGCACTGCGCTGCCGACGATCTCGACCCACGTCCTCGACACCGAGACGGGCCAGCCGGCGGTCGGAATCCACGTGAGCCTCTACAAGCTCGGCGAGGACGACCGCCCCATCCGCCTGACGCAGGCGCTCACCGACGGCGACGGTCGGGTCCGTGATCTCCTCGAGCGCCCGATATCGCCGGGGACGTACCGGCTCGAGTTCCGGCTCGGCGGTCGGCCGAACCCCCGAGCCGATGGCGGCCCGTTCTTCCAGAAGCTCGCGGTGGACCTGCGGGTCGAGGACACGTCCCGTTCGTACCACGTCCCGCTGCTGCTCGCGCCGTTCTCGATGACAACGTACCGCGGCAGCTGACTCCCCGCGTCAGGACGCGGCGCCGGTCCTCGGGCGCGAGGGTGCCGGCCGCGTCGGCAGGTCGTCGTAGCCCTTGCGGCGGTAGATCGCCGTCGAGATCGCCCAGCTCAGGACGAAGATCGCAACGATCCCGAACCCGATGAGCCCGAAGTCGAGATTCCCGACGAGGTCCCACAGGCCGCCGTGGAGGCCAAGTCGATCGGCGACGATGCTGAGAACCTCGACGCCGCCGATGAGGAAGGCGATGAGTACCGACACGAGCGTGATATTGAGGGTGTAGTAGAGCTTCCGGATCGGCTTTACGTAGGCCCAGCCGTAGGCGCCGAGCATCATCACGCCGTCGGTCGTGTCGACGAGCGACATCCCCGCGGCGAAGAGAGCCGGCAGGATCAGGATGTAGCCGATCGGGAGGTGGTTCGCGCCGGATGTCGCCGCGAGGCCCAGGAGCGCCACCTCGCTTGCGGTATCGAAGCCGAGGCCGAACAGCACCCCGAGCGGGTACATGTGCCAGCTCTTGCGGATCATCCGAAGCACCGGCCGCAGGATCCGGGCCAGGAGGCCGCGGTTGTTCAGGAAGTCTTCGAGCGACTCCTCGCTGTACTCGCCGCCCGCGGAGACTCGTCGGAACATCCGGTAGATGTCGAGGAGGACCACGAGGTTGATCGTCCCGATCAGCAGCAGGAACACGGCCGAGACGCTCGTCCCGATCAGGCTGCCGACCTCGCGAAGCGTCGGGATGTCACTGACGAGGCCGGCGGAGATCGCCAGGAGAATCGACAGACCGACGACGATCGTCGAGTGACCGAGCGAGAAGAACAGGCCGACACCGACTGGTCGCTGGCCGTCCTGCATGAGCTTCCGGGTCGTGTTGTCGATCGCGGCGATGTGGTCGGCGTCGACCGCATGACGAAGGCCGAACGTGTACGCGAGGAACGCCGCGGGCAGGAGGATGGGGTACTGCATCGAGGCCCAGATCGCGAACGCCCAGGCGCCAAGATTGAAGACCGCCAGGAAGCCGTACACGCGCACGATTCGGGTTCGAAGCTCGCTCGGGGTCCGCAGCATCTGGATCGCGTTCGCGAGCATCGATGTCCTCGTGGGTTCGTGGCCTGGCAGCGAGAGTATCGCCCGTCCGTCTTTGTTGCAAGAGCTTGCAACATGGACGCGTTGCGCTATCTTCGAGTACGTCCGACCCAGTCCGGCGGATCAGGAGCGACATAGGCTGATGGTGGAATGACGGGCGTCACGCAACTCGATCCCTGGGGCTCGATCCGGGACCTCCTCCACGACCGGGGGATGCGCTGGACGCCCCAGCGGCGGACCCTGATCGAGGTCCTGTCCAGGGCCGACGGCCACGTCGGTGGCGCCGACCTCGTCGAGCGCTGCCGGGCGATCGATCCGACGACGACGCCGTCGACGGTGTACCGGACCCTCGACGTGCTCGAGGATCTCGGCTTCATCCGTCACGGCCACGGTGCGGATGGCCGCGAGGAGTTCCACGTCCTGCCGACACGCGACCACGGCCACCTCCACTGTGGGGCGTGCGGCCAGACCTGGGAGCTCGGCGAGGGCGAGGCGCAGGGGATGGTCGACGCGCTCCGCGGGAAGCGCGGTTTTGAGGTCGACCTGTCGCACGTGACGATCGTCGGGCGGTGTGCCGCCTGCGTGGCCTCCGAGGGCTCGCGGGAAGACTGATTCGGTTGTGACACGCTAGGTGTCACGGGCGCCCGTGAGGATACGGGTATGGAAGCGAGAGTCGTCACCTTTCCCGGGCGCCAGGAAGCGTCGGTCCGAGTGCACCCGGACCGGATCGTCATCGAGCGCGTCGTGCTCCCTGATCCCTCCCTCGCGGCCTGGCTCGCCGCGCAGCCCGCCGATGACCATGCCGTCCTCATTGAGCGCGCCGTCCGCATCGGGTTGACGGCGCTCCAGAGCGTCGGCGTCACACTCAACGTCGATGCAGTCCGCTCGGAGTTCGAGCGTTTCGCCGAGCAGAACGCGTCCGCCAACGAAAAGGCCGCGGCCGCGCTGGAACAGGTCCTCCGGTCCAACTTCGCGGACGGCGATGGTCGGCTGCCACGGACACTCGAGACATTTCTCGGCGACCGCGGCAGGCTCCGCACGATGGTCGAGGAGCTCTTCGACCCCACCCGCCGCGACTCGGCGATCGGCCGAATCTCCGGGATGCTCGAGACCTATTTCGATGGCGATGCCTCGCGACTGGCCACCTTGCTCGATCCCACGCGGCTCGGCTCGCCGCTCCACCAGTTCCGGCTGGAGGTCTCCGAGGGATTCCGAGCGCTCCACGAGAAGCTCGTCGCCATCGAGGCGGCCCAGAGCGCCCGGGCGGGGGAGCGGGCGAAGTCCGCGGCGAAGGGCGCGGACTTCGAGGACCTCCTCGAGACCGAGCTCGGGGAGATGGCCCGCGGCGCCAACGATCTCCTCGAGCGCTGTGGCACCGATGCGGGCGACGCTGGCCGCTCAAAGAAGGGCGACTTCGTGCTCACGCTGGACCCCGACCTCACCCGCGGCCAAGAGCTCCGAATCGTGGTGGAGGCCAAGGACCGCAAGGTTTCGGGCCGCGAGATGCGTGAGGAGCTGCGCGCCGCGAAGACGAACCGCGACGCGGCGGTGGCGCTCGTGGTCTTCACGCCACAGCATGCTCCGGCGGGAATCGCGCCGTTCGACGTCCGCGCCGGGGATGTCTACGTGGTCCTCGACCCGGCCGATCCGGACCCCGCGGCGCTCCATGCCGCCGTCCGCCTCGCGCGCCTGCTCGCGCTCGCCTCGTTGCGCGAATCAGAAGCGGAGCTCGACGTGGCGGCGGTCAAGGAGTCGCTCACGGGCATTCGGGAGACGATGGAGGCCGTGCGGGCGATGAAGGTCCAGCTGACCAATATCGGGACGACTTCTGCGGCTATCTCGGCCACGCTCGACAAGCTTCGGGAGGCCGTGCTCGCGTGGCTCGCCCGCGCCGAACGAGAGTTGACCTGACGCCGACGCGCTGGACCGCCCATCCGGGCGTTGCCGCAGCGTCGCGCGCTCGTAACGCAACGGGAGTTACCGTTCGGGTCGATCGTTTGCCCGCGGGTGGTATGGTCGCGTCCCGCTCGCAGGCAGCGGCGAGCGTCGAGCACGAGGGCAATGTCCGTGGCGCGCTCCATGTGGAAGGGGGCCATCCAGTTCGGCCTCGTCACGATCCCGGTGAAGCTGTACCTCGCGACCGAATCGCGGGCCGGCGTCAGCTTCAACATGCTCCATGAAAAGGACCTGTCCCGGATCCAGATGAAAGTCTGGTGTCCGGAGGACGAAGAGATCATTCAGCGGACCGAGACCGTGAAGGGCTTCGAGTACGCGCCCGGCAAGTACGTGGTCATCACCGACGAGGACCTCGAGAAGCTGCCGCTCAAGACGGTCCGTTCGATCGAGATCGAGCAGTTCGTTCCCTCCGACGAGGCCGAGACGCACACGAAGTTCGTCAAGCAGGCGTACTACCTCGAGCCCGACAAGGTTGGCCGGAAGGCGTTCACCCTGCTCAAGGAGGTCCTCGCCGACAAGGGCCTCACCGCGATCTGCAAGATCGTCATCCGCGACCGCGAGGCGCTCGCGGCCCTGGACCCGTTCCAGAACACGATGCTGCTCTCGACCCTGTACTGGCCCGACGAGATCCGCGCCCTGGGCGAGCTCGACCTCCCCACCGAGGAGCCCGAGGTCAAGCCGGCCGAGAAGAAGATGGCCGCGCAGCTCATCGAAGCCATGACCGGCGAGTTCGATCCTGCGGCCTACCGCGACGAGTACCGCGAGGCCCTCATGCAGGTCATCGAGTCGAAGGTCGAGGGCCGGGAGACCGTCAGTGTGGCCGCGCCCGAGGAATCCACGAACCTCGTTGACCTCATGGCCGCCCTCCAGGCGAGCGTCAAGGCGGCGACGAGCGCGCGGGACGCCAAGGCCGAGAAGCCCGTCTCCGTCGCCGAGGCGAAGGCCCGCAAGGCCGCAGGCGAGCCGGCCGGCGGTACGCGACCGGCGAAGCGCACGGCGTCCAGGACGACGCGCCCCGCGGCGCGCGACGAGGCCGACGAGGAGCGGCCGGCGCGTAAGCGCAAGAGCGCCTGAGCCGGCGGTCGCATGCCGCTCAAGGAATACCAGCGCAAGCGCGACTTCCAGAAGACCCCCGAGCCGGCGGGCGGGCAGCCAGTTGCGTCGATTGCGGGTCACGGCGGGCGCTTCGTGGTCCAGCGCCACCGCGCGACGCGCCTTCACTACGACTTCCGGCTCGAGATCGACGGCGTGCTGGTCTCGTGGGCCATACCCAAGGGGCCGACGCTCGACCCGAAGCAGCGGCGCATGGCCGTCCATGTTGAGGATCACCCGATCGAGTACCTCGACTTCGAGGGCGTGATCCCGAAGGGCGAGTACGGCGGCGGCGACGTCATCGTCTGGGATTGGGGAACCTGGACGCCGGAGGCCGAGACGCCCGACCCGGCAAATGCGATCGAGAACGGCGAGCTCAAGTTCACGCTCCGCGGCGAGAAGCTCAAGGGCCGCTTCACGATCGTTCGGACGAGCGGCCGGGGCCGCAAAGGCGGCTCGGTCCGGGCGTTCGAGGACGCGGAGGGTGACCAGTGGCTCCTCATCCACAAGCGCGACGAGGGCTCGGTCGAGGGCTGGGACGCCGAGGACCATCCGAAGAGCATCAAGACCGGTCGCACGAACGACGAGGTGAAGGCCGACCGGGACGCGATCTGGATGAGCGCGGCGCCGGCTGCCACCGCGGAGATCGACCTGAGCGCGGCGAAGACCGAGAAGATGCCAACGTTCATCGAGCCGATGGCTGCGACGCTGACGGACCGCGCCTTCGACGACGAGGACTGGCTGTTCGAGGTGAAGTGGGACGGCTACCGGATCGAAGCGGTCGTCCGGAACGGAACGACGAAGATCTTCACCCGCCACGGCAAGGACGGTGAGACGTACTTTCCGAAGCTCCTCAGTCCGGCCACGTGGATCGATGCGACCGAGGCCATCGTCGACGGCGAGGTCGTCGCGCTCGGCGAGGACGGCCTGCCGAGCTTCTCGCTGCTCCAGGAGCTGACGGGCACGCAGTCAGCCCGGCTCGTCTACCAGGCGTTCGACCTGCTGTATCTCGACGGCAGGTCCCTCCTGAACGTGCCGCTCCAGGATCGCAAGCGCCTCCTGACGATGATCCTCCGAGGCGGCGACCGCCGGGTTCGATATGCCGACCATGTCGTCGCCGAGGGCAAGGCCTTCATGGATGCCGCCGCGAAGCAGGATCTCGAAGGGATGATCGCCAAGCAGCGGACGTCGCCGTACCTGCCCGGCGTCCGCTCGAGGACGTGGCTCAAGGTCAAGCACCGGCCGGAGCAGGAGCTCGTGGTCGGCGGCTTCACCCCCGGAGTGGGGGCCGCGACAGAGCTCGGTGCGATCGTCGTCGGGTACCACCTGAAGGAGGGCCGCAAGCGCCGGCTCCACTTCGCCGGCAAGGTCGGCTCGGGTTTCAACGCCGTCACGCGGCGTCGGATCCGGGCGCGCCTGGAACCGCTCGCGATCCCGGATCCGCCGTTCGACCCGCCGCCACCGAAGGACTACAAGGGCCGCTGGGGTGGCGACCTCAAGAACGTGATCTGGGTCAAGCCGGAGATCGTGATCCGCGCCGAGCTCGGTGGCTGGACCCGCGACGGGATCGTCCGCCAGGCCGCCTTCAAGGGCTTCGACGACACCGGCAAGCCCGCCAGAGAGGTGACACGAGAGCAGCCCGTGCCTGCGACCGCAACGGTCGCGGCGGTCGACGCCCAGCTGCCGGATAAGCCCGAGGTCGACCACGCTGACGACGCTCCCGCGGCTCCGGTGAAAGGGGCGGAAGCCTCGGCCAAAGCGCGGCCCCTGAAGGGCGCCGCCGCACAGTCCGGAAAGGCGGAGCACGAATTCGCCTGGGAGGCAACCTCGGAGGAGCTCGCGGCCCTCGACGCGATGCAGAAGGACGGCACCTGGACCGTCGGCGGCTTCGAGCTGAAGCTCACGAACCTCGACAAGCCGCTCTTCCCGCCACGACAGGGCGAACCCCAGCCCGATGGAGCCGCCCTGGAGAAGGGCGGGCTGCCCTCGCCCGTGACGAAGCGCGAGCTGATCCGGTACTTCGTCCGGATCGGCCCGGCGATGCTCCCGCACCTCGCCGAGCGGCCGCTGAACCTGCACCGTTTCCCGAACGGCCCTGACGGTCCCGGGTTCTGGCAGAAGGACATCCCCTCGACCGCGCCGACGTGGCTCCGGCGCTGGCGCGAGGTCGAGGTCGAGGACCGCGAGGCGAACGAGCACCTGATCGCCGATCGGGTAGCGGCCCTCGGCTGGCTGGGCAACCAGGCCGCCTTCGAGGTCCACGCCTGGACGAGCCGACTGGACGACCCGGCCCGGCCAACCTTTGCCCTCATCGACATCGATCCCGGCGAGAAGACGACGTGGGACGAGACCCTCACGCTCGCCCGGCTCTATCGCACGGCCTTGGGTCACCTCTCGGTCCGGGGCTACCCGAAGACGACCGGGCGACGCGGCATCCAGGTCTGGATCCCGATCGTCCCGAAGTACACGTTCGCCGATACGAGCGCCTGGGTCGAGAAGCTCTCGCGAGTTGTCGGCCAGATCGTGCCGGATCTTGTCTCGTGGGAGTGGGCGAAGGACCGTCGACAGGGGAGGGCCCGCCTCGACTACACCCAGAACGCGACGATCAAGACCCTGGTCGCGCCCTACGCCGTGCGACCCGCGGCGGGCGCGCCCGTGTCGACTCCGATCAACTGGGACGAATTGGACGATCCTGGGCTTCGCAGCGACCGTTGGACGATCCGGACGGTCGTCGACCGCGTGCGCCGTGTCGGTGACCTGTTTGCAGCGGCCCAGACCGATGCCCAGGAGCTGCCACCGATCTGAGGTTCCTGACGATCAGACGAGGGGCAGGACCTCGGCGACGAAGCGATCGACGGCCCGTGTCAGGCCTCCCGGGTCACGCTCGGGGAACGCGAGTGCCAGATGGTCGACGCCGGCATCGGCGAAGGCTCGGATCTCGCCGGCTACCTCGGGCGCGCTGCCGTGCATCGTGTAGACGCTCGCGCGGGCCGGCCGATCGAGCTCGACGCGGACGCGCGATGACAGGCTCGGCATCGATCGGCCGGCGGCTTTCGCAGCGGCGCGGATGACGGGCACCTTGTCCGCAATCGAGGCCGGGCCAATCGCCGCGGCGTGATACGCGTCCGCCACCCGACCGGCGCGCTGGAGGGCCGCCTCGCTCCTGCCGCCGAGCCAGATCGGCAGCCTGGAGCCCTGCGGCGGCAGCGGTCCGAACACGAAGTCATCGAAGGCGTGAAAGGTGCCATCGAACGGGTCGTGTCTGCCGGACCAGAGATGCCGGAACAGCGCGATGGCTTCCTCCAGGTACGCGCCACGAACGTGAAACTTGTCGTGCACGCCAAGGTTCCGAAACTCCTGCTCGCTCCAGCCGCCACCGAGCCCGACGATCAGGCGCCCGCCCGAGAGGTCGTCGATGGTCGCGAGCTGCTTCGCGAGCACCACCGCATTGCGCATCGGCACGACCATGACGCTCGTCCCGATCCGGATCCGCGCGAAGCGACCGGCAATCCAGGCGAGCAGCGTCAGGATCTCGTAGATCCGGCCGTAGTCATCCGCGACGCTCGCGGCGACCAGCAGGTGATCGGTGCCCCAGACGTCGCCGAAGCCATGGCGCTCGGCCGCTTCGCAGCCGGCTTCGATGCCTTCGCGCGAGGAGCCGTCGCCCCTCGCCGGCAACACGAGCCCGTAGTCCATCGCCAGATCTAGCGGGCAGGTACGAACGGCAGGTCCAGGATGCCGAAGAGCGGCTCGCCGGTGGTCTGGCCGAGTCGGATAGTCCCGTCCAAACCTCGCTCGACGCTCAGCTCGACGTCGTCGCGGTCAGGATGATTCGGGTCGTAGATCCCGATCGCGATCCGGTCGGCTCGCTCCGCGTACCTGAAGCCGACGACCTGGTGGCCGAGGGCGGTCGCGAGCGGGTTCCAGCCGGTCGCTCGGACGAGCCCGATCATCGCGAGGTGCCCGGCGTCGATCTCGGCCCGGATGGCCGGCCAGGCCTCCCCGAGGCTCGCCCGGATCCGCGTACCGGACCCCTGTGCCGACATTCGCCAGAAGCGGAACGGCACCACGACGAGGCGGTCGAACGACTCCAGCTGGCGATGGGCGATCTCGTCGAACAGTCGCGTCCCGGCGGGGGGCGGTGTGGTGTCGGCCGGTGGTTGCGTCCCGCGCTCGAAGCGGTCGCGGACCGCGAACGACATGCCGCCGCACAGGCCGCGACCCGCATCGCCCAATCCGAGGCGAATCAGCCCCACGCCCCACCAGAACGCGGGCGTCGATGGCCAGCGGTTGACGAAATGGAAGCCGTGCCGAGAGGGCAGGAAGTCCGGGACAGCGCGGGATGCCATGGCCGAAAGGGTAGCCATCACCGACTACCATCGAACTCGTGACCGAGGCGCCGCCGACCCACCGGCACACGAACCGGCTGGCGAACGAGACCAGCCCGTACCTCCTCCAGCACGCGCACAACCCGGTCGACTGGTTCCCCTGGGGTCCCGACGCGCTGACCCGGGCGAAGCTCCTCGACCGGCCGATCTTCCTGTCGATCGGCTACGCGGCTTGCCACTGGTGCCACGTCATGGAGCGCGAATCCTTCGAGGACGAGGCGACCGCGGGGTTCCTGAACGAGCACTTCATCGCGATCAAGGTCGACCGCGAGGAGCGGCCCGATCTCGACCAGGTGTACATGGGCGCCGTGCAGGCCCTCACCGGCGGAGGCGGCTGGCCCATGTCGGTGTTTCTCACGCCCGAGGGCCGGCCGTTCTACGGCGGCACCTACTTCCCCGACACGCCGCGTCACGGCCTGCCGAGCTTCCGCCAGCTCCTCGAGGGCATCGACCTCGCCTGGCGAAGCCAGCGCGCCGAGCTCGAGCACACCGGAGCCAGCCTCGTGGCGGGTCTCGTTGCAGGGACGCGGACGCCTACCTCGAAGGCGCCCGATCCGGATCTCCTCGAAGGGGCCATCACGCTCGTCGAGCAATCGGCCGACGCCGTCAACGGCGGCTGGGGCGGGGCGCCCAAGTTCCCGCAGCCGATGACCATCGAGCTGCTGCTGCGGCGCGCCGCAGCGGGTGACTTGCGAACTCTGCCCGTGGCCCGGCGGGCGCTGGATCGGATGGCCGACGGCGGGATCCACGACCAGCTCGGTGGCGGCTTCCACCGCTATGCCACCGACGGGCGCTGGCTCGTCCCGCACTTCGAGCAGATGCTCTACGACAATGCCCAGCTCGCCCGGGTGTACCTGCATGCCTGGTCGCTGACCGGCGAGATTCGCTATCGGGCGGTCGCGATGGGCACGCTCAACTACCTTCTACGGGAGCTGCGGACCGCGGACGGCGCCTTCGCGGCGAGCCAGGACGCGGACACCGCGGGGGTTGAGGGCGCCACCTTCACGTGGCGGCCCGAGGAGATCCGCGACGCGCTGGGCGAGGACGCGGCGCTGTTCTCGACGGCCTACGGGGTCACCACAGGTGGCAACTGGGAAGGTGTCACGATCCTCTCCCGCGTCCGCACCGGCGCCGAGCTCGCGCAGCTATACGGACTGCCTGTGCGGGAGGTCGAAGACCGGCTCGAGGCTGCCCGGGAGCGCCTGCTCGCGCTCCGAGGCGGCCGCCCGCAGCCGGCACGAGATGACAAGGCGCTTGGCGCGTGGAATGGACTCGCGATCGGTGCCTTTGCCGATGCCGCCCGGATGCTCGGATTCGCCGCCGACGCCGCCGAGGCGGCCGACGCCGCCGAGGCGGCCGACGCCGCCGACGGGGCCACGCCGGACGCCGCCGGTGCGCGGGGGAGGAGTGCCGCGAGTGCAGCGGATGCCGCCCTGGCGGCTGCCGCAAGCCGATATCGCGAGGCCGCGGAGCAGGCCGCCTCGGCCATCCTCGACGGCCTCCTCGGCCCCGACGGCCGCGTCGGACGGTCCTGGAAGGACGGGCGGGTGGCGGGCCAGGGCGTGCTCGAGGACTACGCGAATCTCGCCGACGGGCTACTGGCCCTGTACGAAGCGACATTCGACGAGCGCTGGTTCACGACCGCGCGCGGCCTAATGGATTCCGTTCTCGCGCGGTTTGCGGACCCGCAGGGCGGCTTCTTCGACACCGCGACGGACCATGAGCGGCTCGTCACCCGCCCGAAGGACACCCAGGACAACGCCACCCCATCCGGCGGCGCGATGGCGACGTTCGTGCTGCTCCGACTCGCCGCGTTGACCGGCGAGGGACGGTATCGGACGGCGGCGGAGCGGGCGATTGCCACCGTCACGCCGCTCGCGGTCCGCCATCCGACTGCATTCGCGATGTGGCTCCAAGCCATTGACCTCGCCCTGACGGATGTCGCCGAGGTCGCCGTGGTGGGCGACCTCGCGGAGCCGGGAGCGAGGGCGCTGCTGGCCGAGGTTTCGGCTGGTTACGCGCCCGCCCGTGTCATCGCGGCGACCGCGCTCGATGGGCAGGCGAGCGCGATCCCGTTGCTCCACGATCGGCCGAGGCTCGGCGGCCGCCCGACGGCGTACCTGTGTCGTGGTTTCGCCTGCCGCGCCCCGGTCACGGACGTCTCCGCGCTTCGAGCCCAGCTCGCCGAGCAGTCCGCGGCCCTGTGACCGCCGTCGCCGGCCGGCATCTCGTCCGCGAGGCCCGTCCCGAAGAGTTCGCGGCGCTGGGCGAGCTCACGGTCGCTGCGTATCGCGAGATCGGCGAGACGGCGGAGGGCTACTTCGACGAGCTCCGCGACGTGGCTGCCCGGGTTGCGGTCGTGCCGGTCCTGGTGGCGGTGGATGCCACGTCCGGCGAGCTCCTCGGCGGCGTCACGTACGTCCCTGGGCCTGGTCCGTTCCACGAGGGCGATTTCGGGGATTCCGCGTCAGTGCGGATGCTCGCCGTTGCTCCTGAGGCGCGCCGCCGAGGCGTCGGGCGGGCGTTGATGGATGCCTGCATCGCGCGAGCCCGCGCGGACGGCCGAGGGGCCATCGCCCTCTACACGAGGCCGTTCATGACCGCCGCGCACCGGCTGTACGAATCGTTCGGCTTTCGACGGGCGACCGAGCTCGACTGGGAGTTCGAGGCCGGCGAGTGGCTGTTCGCATACCGGCTCGAGCTGTGACCGAGGACCTCGTTCCGGGTGACGCCGGGCGGCCCGATCGGCAGGAGCGGCCAGAGCGACGTCGCGGTCCGGTCGTCGTGGAGCCGAGGGCTGCCGCCACGGTCGTGCTGCTCCGGCCCGGGAACCGCGGGCCGACCGTCCTCCTGACACGGCGCACGGCGACACTCCGATTCGGCGGCGACATGTTCGTCTTCCCCGGCGGGCGACTGGATCCGCAGGACGCCGACCACGCCGCCGCCGCGATCCGGGAGACCCTCGAGGAAACCGGAATCCACCTCGATCCGGGCTCGCTCATCCCGATCAGCCGCTGGGTCACGCCACCGGGCCTGTTGTCCCGTTATGACGCCCGCTTCTTCGCCTCCTTCGTGCCTGCCGGCACGGACGCCGTCGCCGGGTCCGCCGAGGTGGCGGACTGGCGCTGGCTGCGTCCCGCCGACGCCCTCGAAGCCGTCGCCGAGGGCGACCTCGAGATGTGGCAGCCGACCCTCGTCACCCTCCAGCAGCTCGTCGGCCTCGAGGACCGAGCCGCCCTCGAGGCCGCCTTCCGGGGCGGCGAGGGCGCGCCAGAGCCCTCGTTCGAGACCGTCGACAGCGGCCTCGTCCGAGTGAACCAACTTTGGGCGGCCGGGATCGAAGGCCGAGCCGAGCCGGGCTGGCTGGTCGGTCACGACGAATGGGTTTTCGTGAACCCATCTGATCCGACGGGACTGACATCGGACGCCGTCGTCGACGCGGCGAGAACCGCCGGCGCCCGGATCGTGGCCGTCGCGATCACCGACCTTGCCCCCGACCACCACGCCGGCGTCGAGATGTTCGCGGCAGGCCTGGCACTGCCGGTGGTGGCTGGCCCCGGCGTCGGCCGACTCGCGCCGTACCCCGTCTCCGAGCTCGGCGATGGCGAGAGCGTGCCCTTCGGCGATGTTCGACTGGTTGCGCGACGGGACGAACGGCCGGGCCGGCGACCGGAGGCGCTCCGATTCGTCGGCCCGGGCTGGGAGCTGCCCGAACCGAGCTAGCCGGGCTTCGGCGTCCCCTGGTCCTCGGTGGCATCCGTGGATCGGAGGCGTTCCGCTTCGCGCCGCGCCTCGCGAACGCCCCGTCCGAGAATGGACCCGATCTGGGGCAGCGTCTTCGGGCCGCGCCAGATGAGCGCGATGAGCAGGATCACGATCAGGATCGCGAGGGTGTCCAATGCCGGCCGATGGTACTCCGGCTATCGTCCCCGAGATGTCGACCGCCGGCCCGCTCCTCGTATTCGGACCCCGCTCCAGCAGGTATGACTTCGGGCCGTCCCACCCGCTGACCCCGCGGCGGTTCGGGCCGGGGATGTCGCTCCTCGAGGCCCTCGGCGCCGTGCCTGGCCTCGCTCCCGAGCCGGCAGCAGACGACGTATTGGCGTGGGTCCACGAGCCTGGCTACATCGATCGCGTCAAGGCGTTCTCGACGAATCCCGACGGCCGACCGACGGCCGGGATCGGGCCGGGCGATACACCGGCATTTGCCGGCATGCATGACGCGGCCGCGGCGGTCGCCGGCGGATCCGTGGCGGCCATGGAGGCGATTCTCCGTGGCGACGTCGAGCACGCCTTCCATCCCGGCGGCGGCCTGCATCATGCGATGCCGGGCCGGGCGTCGGGGTTCTGCGTCTACAACGACCCCGCACTCGCGATCGCGCGGGCCCGGCGTGACGGCCTGCGGGTGCTCTACATCGACCTGGACGTCCACCACGGCGACGGCGTCCAGGCGATCCACTGGAACGATCCCGGAGTCATGACGATCTCCATCCATGAGACCGGCCTCAGCCTGTTTCCGGGCACCGGTTTCGCAGACGAACGGGGCGGACCGGATGCCGTCGGGTCGAAGGTGAATCTGCCCCTCGATGCCGGAACTGGCGAGCATGGCTGGCTGGCCGCGCTCGAAGCGGTCCTCCCGGCCCTCGCCGAAGCCTTCCAGCCGGAGATCGTCGTGTCCCAGCACGGAGCTGACGCCCACGCCTGGGATCCTCTGGCGCACCTCAACGTCACGACGACAGCCATGGGCCGGGCCGCCCGACTCGTCGATCGCCTCGCCCACCTCTGGGCCGGCGGTCGCTGGCTGGCAACGGGCGGCGGAGGCTACGAGATCTACCGCGTCGTGCCGCGGGCGTGGGCCCTCGTCTGGCTCGCCGCGTGCCACGCGGAGATCCCGCCCGAGCTGCCGGGGGCCTGGCGGGCAAACTGGGCGGCCGATGAGGCTCGCGCCGGCGGGCCGCAACTCCCGCCGACCTTCACCGATCCGCCCAACGCGGGTCTCGAGGTGAGCCGCTGGCAGGCGCAGGCGGATCGCAGCGCCATCAGGATCGCGGAGGCCGTGGTCGCCGGGATCCGCCGGGCATAGCCAATCGCCCGGGTCCGAGACCCGGGCGATGACTGAGCCGGCGAGACGGCGTCGGTGCATCACGACTCGCCGTGATTGGTGGGTTCAGGCGGTGAGAGGTCGCGCGACGGCCGGTGGCGCGGCGGGGGTCGTCACGTCCGGATGGACGGCGACCTTCGCCTTCCAGGGGACGCCGATGCGCGGGAGGAGGAAGCGGTCGAGGCCGTAGAAGCCGGCGACGCGCCAGGCGAGGATGAGCCCGATGGCGAGGGCGAACATGACCGGGTTGGTCGAGGCCGATCCGGCGAGCAGGAAGGACATGTTCATCAGCGCCCCGAAGAACGCGGCGACTCCAACGAGCCCACCGACGAGGAGCCCGACGCCGACCGCGATCTCACCGAACGTGATCACGTAGGCGAACCAGCTCCAGGCGTGGTTGGCGAGGAGCGTGTTCAGGAAGTCCTGGTACCAGACGAACGAGATCGGCGACTTGCCGCTCGGGGCCACCGTGACGGCATTCGTCCAGTAGCCCTTCAGGGCCGTGCCTCCGTCCAGCCAGCCCGGGCTGCTGAACTTGTGGATGCCGGCTTCGAGCCAGGAGAAGCCGACGAAGATCCGAATCGGGAGCCAGAACAGGCCCGCTCGCGTATTGCTGAAGAGGTACCGCGTGAACGCGGGCCCCTCGACCTCGACGACCTGGGCGGCCGGGGCTTTGCGATCCTGAAACATCCCGGCGATCACGAGGACGGCGAGGGTCCAGAACCCGAATGACAGAAATGGGAGAACCGCATCCGATGGCGTGACCCACGGGTTCTCCATGTAGATGAGGATCGCGGCGGCGATGATCGCCAGCGGCGTGACGTACCTGCGAAGCGTGGACATGATTCGCTTCCTATCCCTTCCAGATTGTGCCGCCGTGACCAGCTCCGGCGCGGCACCGACACCTCTGTCGCTGATCGGCTGACCCCAGACTGATCCTCAGGGGTGCGATCCGACAGGGCCAATGGCCCCTTCGAGGCGGGCCGGGTGTCCCTTCGGCCATACTTCACCTGTGACCGCTCCCACATCAACGCGCGCTCGTGAGGCGCGCCGCCGCCCGCCCGCCGCGCCCGGTCCGGGTCGCACCGAGCTCGCGCCGTTTGCGCCGGCCGTCCGGGCCTGGTTCGAGAGCGCCTTCGAGCGTCCAACGCCGGCCCAATCGGGCGGCTGGGCGGCCATCGCCGCCGGGCGGCACACGCTGATCCACGCGCCCACCGGAAGTGGCAAGACTCTCGCCGCGTTCCTGTGGTGCCTGGACCGCCTCGTCCGTGAACCGTCCCCGGAGCCCACCCGGGCGAATCCGGGCACGGTCCGTGTCCTGTACGTCTCGCCGCTCAAGGCGCTCACCTACGACGTGGAGCGAAATCTCCGGGCCCCGCTGCACGGCCTCTCCCTCGCGGCCAACCGGCTCGGTGAGGCGGAGCCACGGATCTCGATCGCGAGCCGAACCGGCGATACGCCGCAGGAGGATCGCCGCGAGCTCGCGAAGCGGCCGCCGGACATCCTCGTCACGACGCCGGAGAGCCTCTACCTGCTGCTCACGAGCGCGGCCCGCGAGACCCTGCGAGGCGTCGAGACCGTCATCCTCGACGAGGTCCATGCGATCGCCGGCACGAAGCGCGGAGCACACCTCGCCCTCTCGCTCGAGCGCCTCGAGCAGCTCCGGGCTCGCGACGCGGCGCCGCTCCAGCGGATCGGCCTATCGGCGACGCAGCGGCCATTGGAGACCATCGCCCGCTTCCTCGGCGGCAACGCACCAGGGCGGGACGTCTCGATCGTCGACGCGGGCAACCGAAAGCCGCTCGAGCTGCGGGTCATCATCCCGGTCGAGGACATGAGCCGCCTGTGCGAGGTGCTTCCGCCGGAGGAGCAGCCCGGCGGCGACGCTGGCCGCGGCGAAATGCGTAACAGCATCTGGCCGGCGATCCACCCGCGGCTCCAGGAGCTCATCCGGGCGCACCACAGCACGATCGTGTTCACGAACAGCCGGCGCCTCGCGGAGCGTCTCGCACAGCGCCTGAACGAGCTCGCCGGCGAGGAGCTTGTGCGCGCCCACCACGGCAGTATCGCCCGCGAGCAGCGTCTCCAGATCGAGGAGGACCTCAAGGCCGGCCGGGTCCCTGCGATTGTCGCGACGTCGTCGCTCGAGCTCGGCATCGATATGGGCGCGGTCGACCTCGTCGTCCTCGTCGAGTCGCCGACGAGTGTTGCCTCCGGCCTCCAGCGGGTCGGCCGAGCCGGCCACCGCGTCGGCGAGCCGTCGAAAGGCATCATCTTCCCGAAGTTCCGCGGCGACCTGCTCGAAGCGGCCGTCGTGACT
>JBBQTO010000033.1:0-18516 GCA_038234575.1 Candidatus Limnocylindrales bacterium | reverse complement strand
CCACCACACGAGCGACTACACGCCCTACGAGGGCTTCGAGCTGACGGGCGCGGTTCGGAGCGTCTTCGTACGCGGCCGCCCGGTCATCCGCGATGGCCAGTTCGTGGGCCGGCGCGGCGCCGGCGAATTCGTTGCGCGGTCCAGCGCGGGCGGCGATCCGGAGCACCCGGCGTAACAGGGCGTCCCCGGAGACGTCAGCGTGGGGACTCGCACCTCGCGTCCCTGCAGCCCGGCAGGATGCCTGAGCCCTGGCGAGATCGAACGAGGCGGCATGGCTCGATTCTCGCGGCTGGCGATCCTCGGCAGCATCGCAGTGGCGCTCGTATCGGGCTGCAGTGGTTCAATGCAGACCTCAACCAGCCCGACCCAGCAGACCCTGCTCCCGACGGCCCTTCCAGCCGTGGTTCCCTCGTCGTCCCCCAGCCCGACTGCCTCGCAAGCGTCAACACCTCAGCCCTCCCCGGTCGCGGCGGCACGGCTCGCGCATTGCGGTGGCTCGGCGAGCGGCGTGGCCGGCACCTCGGTCCACCGAAACTCGACCTGGGCGGGCTACGTCGCCGCCCTCCCACCCGGGACGTTCGGATGCGTCGAAGGGTCGTGGATCGAGCCGACCGTGACGTGCGGCAGCGTCGACGCGGCCGTCGTGATCTGGGTCGGAATTGGCGGCTACTCCAGTCACGACACGGGCATCACCGACGACGGGCACGCCCTCGAGAAGACCGGCACGGGCGTGGATTGCGAGAACGGCGTCGCCGACCACTACGCCTGGCACCAGCGCCTGCCGCGGGAAGCGAAGGACCTGCCGTTCGCGCCGACCGCCACGCGCCGCGGCGACATGGTGATCATCCCGGGCGACCGAATCTGGGGCCAGGTCCGCTTCAGCGCCGGTGCCGTTCACATGACCTTGGCCGACCTGACAAGCGGCGACATCCGGACCGTCGACCAGGCGGATCCAGGGCTCAACCGCAGCAGCGGCGACTGGATCGTCGAGGGCGAGGACGCGCTACCGGTCCCGCAGTTCGACTCGCTGACGTTCACGGCGGGCAGCGCGTCGATGGCTGGCACGGTCGGGGCGATCGGCTCGCGAGCCTGGCTCCGGAACGAGATCGACGAATGGGCCGGCGGGCACAAGCGGCTCCAGGTTTCGCGGCTATCCGCCGACGGCGGATCGTTCAGCGTGACCTGGCGGCACGCCGTCGTCGGGTCGACCGTGACCGTGCCGGGCTCGCCAGAGGCGCTCAGACCGAGGAACGTCGGCAAGACGAAGACGAATATCCCGTGGACGACCCAGAAGAGCCCGTAGTGGACGAGGAAGAATGCGGCCAGGGCAGCGTTCGCGATCGGGATCCTCGCGGGCACGGACACGGACCCCTGGACCGAGAGGGTCGCACGAGGCAGCAGCGAGCCCCGAGCCAGGAGGATCTTCGGGATCGTCCAGAGGCCGACGATGCCGTTCTCGAGCCAGTACAGCACCAGGATGGTCCACAGGCTCCAGCCGAAGAACAGCACCCCCACCAGCGGGATCGCATTGGCAACCACGAGGACGATCGCGGAGCGCGACGTTGCGGTCGCTCGATACAGGTCGAGGAAGCGCCCGATCCGGTCCGTGCTGCCGGCCGAGGTGGTCACGAGGCGCGCCGGCGGACCGTGGCGTCGATCAGGCCGTGCGGCTCCGTGGTCGATACGTAGATCTCGTCGCGGTTGTCCAGCCCGAATGGCGTGAGATCGACCCGCCAGTGGTGCAGGTTCGGGAGGACCATCCTGACCCAGTCGATCGCGGGCTCGGCTTCGAGCATCGCCGTGGCCATGATCCAGATGGAGGCCTGGACGGACGGGCTCATGTGCTCGGCAAGGGTTTCGAGCAGGCGGCCGCGCAGGGCCGCGTGGGC
Organism: Candidatus Limnocylindrales bacterium; assembly: GCA_038234575.1. GTDB lineage: Bacteria > Chloroflexota > Limnocylindria > Limnocylindrales > CSP1-4 > UBA5189. The sequence continues at coordinate 16,627 of JBBQTO010000033.1, read as the reverse complement.
CGCGTCGAAATCGAACGGTCCGGCGAGCGCCGCGGTGCCGTAACCCCAGGTGGCGGTGATCCGGGTCGCCATGATCCGGTCGTCGGTGTCCGGCAGGGTCGTGTAGCGGTCGCGCTCGAAGCCCGAGAACGTCGATCGGGTCGTCTTGAGGACGGTGAGGTCCTCGATGCCGGCCACGATTTCGGTTCTGTCGCCGGCCACACCGACGACCGCGGTGCGGGTCGCGATGGCCGACCGCGTGAACGCGTCCGGCGCCGGTCGCCCTTCGACCGCGATCCGGGCCCATTCGTGCTCGAGCAGCGAGACGGTGGCCCGCGCGACCTGCGGTTCGGCCGCGAAATGGCGGGCCAGCTCGAGCCCGAACGCCTCCGGCGATCCCGTCAGCCGGTCCTTCGCGAACGCATAGACCGTGTTCTTCATCGTGTCCGTGGCGACGAGGTTCGCGTTGTCCCCGCTCGTGTGAGCCGCCTCGAAGTCGCCCTCGAGCGACACGTCGACGGTCAGGTCGCGGAGGTCGTGGCGACTTCCATCCCGCCGGACCACGACCAGCCGGATGCGGGACTTGCCGTAGCGGTTCTCGCCGAGCTCGTAGTCAGCCATCGGCCGAGAGCATCCGATGGCGCGCTGCCGCGATGTCGACGACGGCGTCAAGCGCCCGATGCAGCTCCGCGTCGCGATCGGCCGCCAGCGCCGCCTCGAACCCTGGGAGGAGCTCGGCCTGCGATCGGCCGGCGACGAAGACGCAGTAGCGAAAGCCGAACCGTGCCTCGTAGGCGTCGTTCAGCGACGAGAGGCCCGCTGCCAGGGGGTCGTCCGCGTCGCCCTCCGCCGCGGCGAGTCGGTCGTAGCCCTGCTCCCGAAACGAGAGTGCCGACACGCGCTCACGTGGGGCGCCGAGCGGCGGGTGCGCGTCGATGAGCTCGCACTGCTCGGCGTCGGGCATCGCGTGGGCGATCTCGCGGGCCCGGCCGAAGAGGTCCGCCCACGACTCGTACGGTCGCGCGGAGCCAAGGCGGGCGAGGAACTGCGGCGCACCTTCGAATAGCGGGGCGAGGCGGGCTGCGAATGCCTCGGCATCGAGGCCGTCAAGGTCCGCGATCGAGGGCTGCGCGAACCGGCTCACCACCCGCCGGCCTCGCGGATGACGCGATGCAGGATGCGGGCCGCGACGGTCCGGCGATAGTCGGCCGTGGAGCGGACGTCGTCGATCGGCTCGAGCTCTGCAGCGAGCGTCTCGGCCGCGGCGTCAGCCAGTGAGGGCGTCGGTGGGCTGCCCTCGAGGAGTCGCTCCGTCGCAGCCGCCCGGATCGGTGTCGGGGCGACGCTGCCGAATGCGACCCGGACGCCGGACCAACCCGCGGGGCCGCCATTGCGCCACGAGGCCGCCAGGACGACCTTGCTGATCGCCTGCGCGCGCCGCGTGCCGACCTTCCGGAAGCGCACCTGGCGGCCGGCCGGCAGCGGGAATCGGACGTGCAGGATCAGCTCGTCGAGAGCGAGCGCGGTCTTTCGGTAGGCCACGAAGAAGTCCTTTGCCGCGATCTCGCGCTCGCCCCGCTGTCCGCCGACGAGGATCATCGCGTCGGTGGCCAGGAGGATCGGCAAGGTGTCCCCCGCAGGCGATGCATTGGCGATGTTGCCGCCGAGCGTGCCGCGGTTCTGGATCTGGATCGCCCCGATGGTCGCCGCGGCCTCGACGAGGGCCGGCAGATGCTCCCGCACGAGGGCGGACCGACGGATATCGGTGTACGTGGTGCGCGCGCCGAGCACGAGACCGCCGGCCTCGAGGGTGATGCCCCTCAGCTCCTCGACTCGGGACAGGTCCATGAGTCGCTCCGGGAGCGGGCCGATCTCGCCGGTGATCCTGACCATGAGGTCGGTGCCGCCCGCGATCGGCGTGGCAGGGTCGATGCTGAGCCGCGCATAGGCTTCGAACAGGTGCTGTGGCAGGTCGATCGGCGGCTCGGGCGGCATCGGGCGCGGTCAGCCCTTCGGGTCGGGCCGCGAGCGGCCCAGGCGCCGAAGCACCACCACCGCCGTCGCGAGCACCACGAACCCACCGATGATCTGCTTCGGCGATAGCGACGGGATCAGGTCGCCGGGCTCCTGACCGGCTCGCTCGCCGAACTGCTCCGGATCCCATTCGGAATACGAGGGCTTGGCCTCGGGGGTCGCGGGGGTCGCGGGGGTCTCGTCCGTCATGCGAGCGGCGTCGCGACCATCGCGATCGCCTCCACGATCTTCGTGTAGCCGGTGCAGCGGCAGAGGTTGCCGGCGATCGCCTCCCGGATGGCATCCCCATCCGCCGTGCCGCCGCCGTCGAGGTAGGCGCGAGCCGCCATGAGCATGCCCGGCGTGCAGATCCCGCATTGGGCGCCGCCGGTTTCGAGGAACGCCTCCTGGAGCGCATCGAGCGACCCGCGCTCCCGCGCCGCCAGCGACAGCCCCTCGACGGTCCGGACGATCCGGCCCTCCACCTGGCAGATCGGGACGAGGCACGAATCAACGACCTGGCCGACGAGCAGGACCGAGCAGGCCCCGCACTCCCCTTCTCCGCAGCCCTCCTTCGTGCCAGTGAGTCCGAGGTCTTCCCGGAGGACATCGAGGAGACGGCGCATGCCGGGCACGTCGACCTCGGCCGGCGTGCCGTTGACGAGAAAGCGGAAGCCGCTCATGCGGCCGCCCCCGTGTCACGGCCGGCGAGCGCGGCGAGGATCCGCTCTGGCGTCGCGGGCAGCTCGGTGATCCAGACGCCGACGGCGTCGTGGATGGCGGCGACCACCGCCGGCGCTCCGACGTCCATCGGCAGCTCGCCAACGCCCTTCGCGCCGTGCGGCGCGCCGCTGAACGGCGCCTCCACGAGGATCGTCCGGATTCGTGGCGCGTCCAGCGAGGTCGGGATCAGGTACGTCGCCAACCGGTCATTGAGATAGCGACCGTCCTCGAGCTTGATCTCCTCGATCGTCGCGTAGCCGACGGCCTGGAGGGTCCCGCCCTCGACCTGGCCCTCGCACATGACGCGGTGGATGACCTTCCCGACATCATCGACCGCGAGCACGTCCCGGACGATCACCTCGGCGGTATCGAGATCGACCTCGACCGTGGCCACCGCGGCGGCCCAGCCGAATGCCGGATAGGCGTCGCCTCGGTACGTCGCGTCGTCGAACTCCACCCCCGGATAGGGCTCGAACGCCTGCTCGATCCGGGTCGGGCCGTGGTCCTTGGCGTCGTCGCGGAACGTCTCGTGGAACGGCATGCCCGGGTGCCGCGCTTCGACCTCCGCCTTCAGCCGCCGGGCGGCCTGGATGCACAGCCCGCCGACGACCATCGCCGTCCGGCTCGCCACCGTGGGGCCCGAATCGGGAACATGGGCCGTGTCGGGTGTTGCCAGGTCCACCCAGTCCTGCGGCACGCCGAGCTCGGCGGCGACCAGCTGCGGGAAGATGGTCTTCGTGCCCTGGCCCATCTCGGTTGCGGCGACGAGGATCTCGATCCGGCCTTCGCCGGTCAGCTCCACCGCGGCGACAGAGGCGAGATGGACCTCGCCGGAGCCCGTGAAACCCGCCCCGTGCCAGCCCAGGGCGATCCCGACGCCAGTTGCGATCCGCGTGGCGCTGGTCCGAAGGATCCCCTCGGGGATCATGCCCGAGCCCTGCCGCTCCCCGAGGTCGCGCTCGCTCTCCTCGCGGAGCCGCTCGAAGCCCGACGTCTCGACGGCGAGCCGCAGGACCTCTTCCGCGGCCACGCTCTCGCGCAGCACCTGGCCGGTTGGCGTCGTGTCGCCGAGGCGGTAGACATTGCGGGCCCGGACCTCGGCGGGACTGAGGCCGAGGCGCTCGGCGAGGCGATCGATGTGGACCTCGGCAGCGAACTCGGTCTGGGGCGCCCCGAACCCCCGAAAAGCGCCGTTGGGCGGCGTGTTCGTCCGCGTCGCGCGGGCCCGGATCCGAACGTTCGGACAGCGGTACGGCCCGCCGGCGTGGAGCGTGCCGCGGGAGAGGACGACCGGCGTCAGCGTCGAGTACGCGCCGCCGTCCATGATCACCTCGATGTCCTGGGCCACGAGGCGGCCGTCACGGGTCATGCCGGTCCGGTGGCGGACGACCGCCGGATGGCGCTTCGTCGTCGCCGCGATGTCCTCGTGGCGGTCGTAGATCATCCGCACCGGCCGCTGGCACTTCAGGGCGAGCAGCGCAGCGTGGAGCGCCAGCATCGAGGGGTACTCCTCCTTGCCCCCGAACCCACCACCGGTCTCCTCCTGGATGACCCGAGCCTGGACCGAGGTGATCGCGAGCGCCCGCTTCAGGGCCTTGTGGACGTAGTACGGGCACTGCAGCGAGCCGTGGATCACGACGCCGCCGTCTTCCCCCGGCACGGCGATCATCGCCTGGCCCTCGATGTAGAGCTGCTCCTGGTGGCCGACCCGGTACTCACCCTCCAGGACGACGTGGGCATCGGCGAAGCCGGCCTGGAGATCGCCCGTCGCGATCTCGTAGTGGGCGAAGACATGGTCCGACGCCTCGGCGTCGAATACCGGGGCCAGCGGATCGGTCAGGAGCTTCACGTGGCCCTTCAGGCGCCGGAGCGTCTCCCGATCCACGGCGGCGAGCAGCGCGACGGGTTCTGCGACGTGCTGGATCTCGCCGCCCACCGGCACAAGCACCGGCTGGTCGTCGCTGATCAGGCTGACGATGTTCTCGCCGGGGATGTCGGCCGCGGTCACGACGACGACCTTCGACCAGTCCACGCCCGGATCGAGCTCGATGCCGGTCAGGCGAGCGTGCGCCTCCGTCGAGCGGATCGTGATCCCGTACCACGCGCCCGGGAAGACGAGATCGTCCGTGTACTTCGCGGCGCCGGTCAGCTTCGCCGGGCCCTCGCGGCGTCGGGGCAGCGCGTCGGCGCGGCCCGGAGCCACCTCGCCCGGAGCGAGGACGAGCGCGCCGGCCGTTGCGTCGGTGCTCTCCGGCGGACGAGCGACGGTGCGGCTGGGCATCCTGCGGGCACTCCCTCCCGGAGCCGCGTCACGCGCCGCGGCCGCCGACCGGAGCCTACCATCGAGGGACCCCCCGGCGACCCCCGCGAGCGCGGATTTGCGTCGGGTCGCGCGGCCTGTGGTCGCCTGCTGGCGCCCCGTCGGACGCCTAATCGCGCCCCCGCCGGAGCGCGTGACCGGGCGTCGCGCCCGTGTGCATGACGCCGTCGACGACCGCGACCCCGTTCACGAAGACATGCTCGATCCCGCACGGGTATTCACGCGGCTCGTCGTAGGTCGCGTCGGACCGAACGGTGAGCGGGTTGAAGACGACGAGGTCGGCCGCGAGCCCGTCGACGATCCGGCCCCGTGTCGTGAGCCCGAGCCGAGCGGCCGGCATCGAGGTCATCTTCGCGATCGCGGTCTCCATCGAGAACAGCGCCTCGTCGCGGACGAACTGGCCGAGGATCCGAGGATACGAGCCGTACGTCCGCGGGCTGGGCTTCTCGCCGATGAACGTCGAGTCGGTGCCGACCATCGCGACGGGGTGGCGATAGAACCGCCGGATCCCGTCGGTGTGCGGCCCGGTCGTCACCTCGTTGATCTGGAGGTTTTCGGCGATCAGCAGGTCGCAGATCACGTCGACCGGGTCGAGGCCGAGCTCCGCCCCGATGTCCCCGACCGTCCGCGCTTCGAACCGCAGGTTCTCCGGCCGGCCGAAGTAGCCGAGTCGGATGGCGGCGAGCCCCCCGGCCCCCGCGTACAGCACGCCTCGCTCCTTCAGCTCGCCGCGGATCCGGTCCCGAATGCCGCGGTCGGCAAGGCGCTCCTTCGTCGGCCCGGGGCCGCCGGACTGGACCCAGGTCGGGATCGTGATGAGGAGGCGGGTGCTCGCCCACTCGTACGGGTAGGCGTCGAAGGTCACGTCGAGGCCCTCGGTCCGAGCGTCGTCGACGAGCGCGAGCATGTCATCGGGCGTCCCGGGGAACGTGGTCCGGTGGTAGAAGTGGGTGATGTGGGCCGGGGCCTCGCCTCGCCGGCCGATCTCGATCGCCTCCCGAAATGGATCCAGGAAGCGGTCGCCCAGCGGGTAGCGGACGTGGGTGTGGTAGATGCCACCCAGCTTCGCGGCCTCGTTGGCGAGCTCCGCCAGCTCGGCCGTCGTCGCGAAGGAACCGGGCGGATAGTCGAGCCCGGACGAGACGCCGAACGCACCCTCCTCCAGGCCCTCCCGGAGCATCGACCGCATCCTGGCGATCGCGGCGCGATCGGCCTCGCGATCCTCCCAGCCGACCGCCGGAATCCGGAGCGCCGAGTTGCCGACGAGAAAGGCGACGTTGACCCCGACAGTGCCGTCGAATCGGGCGAGGTAGCTCGCCACGGTGTCCCAGTCGAATGCGATGTCGGGACGGCCGTCGAGGCCGCCGTTGAGCTCGACGAAGGCAGCGAGGTCGGCGGGATTCTCGAACGGGGCATAGGCGTTGCCATCGACCCCGATCACCTCGGTCGTGACGCCCTGGCGGACCTTTGCGGCGTGGATGGGCTCGGCGAGCAGCGTCAACCCGGAGTGGCTGTGGAGGTCGATGAAGCCTGGGGCGATGATCTTGCCGGTCGCGTCGATGACCCGGCCCGAGCCGGACTCGGCGGCCTCGATTGCGGCCGGATCTCGAAGGACGGCGAGCGTGGGATCGGCGCCGTCGCGACCCGCGACGACCGCCACGGCCCCTTCAAAGCCCGGGGCCCCGGTGCCATCCACGATCGTGCCGCCGGTCACGAGGAGCGGGAAGGCCGCCTGCATCGACGCCATGATCGCAGCCCCGACGGCGGCGCGAGCCGCCGATCCGGCGGCGGCGTAAACCTACCGACGCACGCGATTCCCGAGAGCGATTCGGGCGGCGACCAGCAAGACCACACAGGCCAACAGGACCGTGATCAGCAGGTTGAACGGCGGACGAATCGCGATCGGAGGGAAATACCCGGCCCCGACGCCGTAGGCGAGGACGCCTCCGACCCCGAGGACGGCCAGGGCGAACCCGAAACGAGACAGCCGCCCAACGTAACGCACAGCTCGCCTTGGACCTTTCGTGCCGGTCCGAACGTGCCGCTCGGAGCCCGCGCCCGATGATAGCGTTCGCCCGGTGATCAACCCGTGATGCTCCCCCAAAGGCCGCCATTCGCGCTTCGTGCACGTGTCCTCACGTCTCTCGACGCGGGTGGAACCCGGCACCTCGCCGACGGGCTCGTCGCGGTGGACGCGGCGGGGCTGCTGTCCGCTGTCGAGGCCTGGCGCGACGATGCGGCCGAGGCAGCTCGCGCGATCGACATCCGGTCCTTCGTCGTGCTGCCCGGCATGATCGATCTGCACGCCCACCTCCCCCAGCTCCCGAATGCCGGGCTCGGTGCCGGGCTCGACCTGCTGACCTGGCTCGAGCGGTACATCTTTCCGCTGGAGCGCAAGTTCGACGACGCCGAGGCCGCCGCCCGCCTCGCCCCTGCGGCATTTCGCGCCTTCGCGGCCGCCGGGACGACGACGCTCCTCGCCTATGGCGCCGTGTTCGCGGCCTCGATGGACGGTGCGTTCCGGGCGGCCGAGGCGCATGGCATCCGGGCCATCCTCGGCAAGGTGATGATGGATCGGATCACGTACGACGAGCAGATCGACCCGAAGTCGATCCTCGATCGATCGCTCCGCGAATCCGCCGAGCTGTGCGAGCGCTGGCACGGTGCCGACGACGGCCGCCTCGGCTACGCGGTCACACCCCGCTTCGCGGTGTCGTGCAGCTCGGAGATGCTGCGCGAATCGGCGGCGCTCGCGGCGCGGACCGGCGCGTGGTGGCAGACGCACGTCGCGGAGGACCCGTTCGAGATCGAGGAGGTCCGGCGGCTGTTCCCCGAGGCGATCGACTACGTCGATGTCTACGACCGGGCCGGCGGCCTGGGCGCCCGAACGATCCTCGCCCACACGGTCCATCTGTCGGACCGGGAGCTCAGCCGACTCGTCGAGACTGACACGCGGATCGCCCACTGCCCAGCCTCGAACCTGTTCCTCGCGTCGGGGATCATGCCGCTGGCCCGGCATCTCGAGCTCGGGCTGAAGGTCGGGCTCGGCTCGGACGTGGCCGCGGGTCCGGACCCGTCGATCTTCTCGGTCATGCGGGTGGGTGCGTACGCCCAGGCTGCGCGGCGGGCGCTCGCGGGCGACCGTCAGCCGCTGCTCGCGCCGCTCGACTGGCTGCGCCTCGGCACGCTCGATGGCGCCCGCGCCCTGGGACTGGAGGCCCGAATCGGGTCCCTCGAGGCGGGCAAAGAAGCCGATCTTATCGTCGTCGACGCGTCACTGACGGACACGCTTCCGGTGCCGAAGCGGACGCGTGTCGCGGACGCGGTCGGCGGACCCGACGAGTTCATGAGCCGCCTGATCTTTCGGGCGCATCCGGACATGGTTCGGGGCGCGTGGGTTCGGGGACAGAGGCTCGAGGGACCCGGAGCGGCCTGAGCGCCGGCGTCGGCCGGGCTCGACCGGCGCTATTTGCGCTTGGTGCGGAACTGGTTCAGGTGGATCGTCCAGTCCGAGCCGCCGGTCGCGTTCGCCGCGCAGCTGCCGTGCCAGCCGCAGACGCAGGTGATCGTCTGCTCGCGGTGGCGGTACTGGTCAATGACGTGACGGAGCGGCTCGGGCTCGCCGTTGCGGGCTGAGGGGCGCGAGAGGGAGAGCGGGCGTCCGTTCACGTGGGCTCCTGAACAGATCTGCGGCGGCGGCCGCGGCACACGATTTGGGAGCTCTCAGTATGCCGCATTTCGGTCATCTTGGCTCAGATGACCCGACCCGGGTTCAGGATTCCGCGTGGATCAAGCGCGTCATTGATCGCCCGCATGACCGCGACGGCGCCCTCGCCACGCTGGATCGGCAGCCATTCGCGGCGGGCCATCCCGATGCCGTGCTCCGCGGTGACGGTGCCGCCCATCGCCAGGGCCGCCCGGAAGATCTCGTCGCGGACGAGATCGGTAAGCTCCGCCGCGTTCGGATCGTCGCGCTCGAAGACCAGGTTGGGATGGAGGTTACCGTCGCCGGCGTGGCCGAACGTCGCGATCCGGACGCCATGCTCGGCCGCGATTCCCTCGATCGCGCGGAGCAGGTCCGGGACCCGGGAGCGAGGGACGCCGACGTCCTCCATCCGGACGGTCCCCTGTCGCTCGAGCGCGCGTAAGGCGAGGCGCCGCGCCTGACGCAGGAGATCCGCCTCGGTCGCGTCGGCGGCCCGGACGATCGAGGTGGCGCCGGTCGCCTCGCAGGCCGCCTCAGCCTGGTCGAGCTCGTCTCCCGCGGCGGCGCCTGGGGCGTCCGATTCGACCATGAGCATCGCGGCCGCCTCGCGGTCGAGGCCGAGGTGATGCCAGTCGTCGACCGCCAGGATCGTCTGGCGATCCAGCAGCTCGAGGGTCACCGGCACGAGCCCGTTCCGGGCCATCGTCGCGACGGCCTCGCCGGCCGCCTCGACCGACGCGAAGAACGCGAGCAGCGTCGACCGCGGGCCGGGCAGCGGCCGCAGTCGGAGGGTCGCCTCGGTGATGATCCCGAGCGTCCCCTGGCTGCCGACGAAGAGGTGGGTGAGGCTGTAGCCGGCGACGTCCTTCACGTTCTTGCCGCCAGTCCGGATCACGGTGCCATCCGCCAGGACGACCTCGAGCCCGAGGACCCACTCGCGCGTCTGGCCGTACTTCACGCAACACAGCCCGCCGGCATTCGTGCCGAGGTTGCCACCGATCGAGCAGCTCTCGAAGCTCGCCGGGTCCGGCGGATAGAAGAGGCCCTCGGCGGCGACCGCCGCCTTGAGCGTGGCGTTGATCACGCCCGGTTGGGTGACGACGCAGAGGTTGTCGCGGTCGATCTCGAGGATCCGATCCATCTTCGTGAGCACGACCGTCAGCCCGCCTTCGATGCCCGCCGCACCCCCGGAGAGGCCCGTGCCCGCACCCCGCGGCACGACCGGCACGCCATGGGTCGACGCCAGCCGCAGCAGCCCCGCGACCGCGGCCGTATCGGCCGGGAAGGCGAGCGCGGCCGGCAGGCCGGCGGTGAGATACGCGGTCTCGTCGAGTCGATACGACTCCCGGTCGGCGCTATCGGTCAGCACGCGGACGCCCGGCAGCTCGGCACGGATAGCGTCGATGAGGGCGCCCGCCGCGCCCGCGACCGACCCGTCCGTGGCCTCCGGCGTTCGGTCCGTGAGACTCGTCACGCGGCCGGGCGGACGTCGCCGCCCGCGCCGTCGCCCGCGCCGATGCGGCGATCCGCCGCCAGCGCCTGGGGCATGGACCGGAACGTCGCCGGCAGGAGCGGCCGCCACGCCCGCCAGATGGACACGAGCCATGTGGAGACGAGGCGCTCCCGAAGGCCCCACTGGAGGCCGTAGCCGTCTCGAACCGTCGCGGGCAGGAGCCCGATGGACGGCCAGAGGAGCCAGCCATACGCCGACGCCGGGATTGCGTCGAGCCACGGCGCGAGATTCGCCCCGAGCCAGCCGAGCGCGGCCGCGGCCGGGCCAAGCGGTGGGTGGAGGACCGTGTCGGCGAGCTCGCGGGCGAGCTCACCGACCTCGACCGGCCCAGCGGGCGCGAGCATCGAGGCCACGTACTCGTCGAAGGCATCGAGGTCCTTCGGCAGTCGCGCTGCCGGGATCCCGAAGGCGGCGCCCACCGGCAGCGTCTCGTCGTAGAAGCGGGCCCGCCGCTCAGGGCTGAGCGGCTCGATCCACGCGTCGTACGCCGCGATCGTCGAATCGACGAGCGTCGCGTGGACCCACAGCGAGAGCTCCGGATCGCGGGCGTGGTAGCGGGAGCCGTGGCGCTCGCGAGCCGCGGGGTCGCGGACGAGCCCCCGGATGCCGCGGTGGAGGCCGTTCAGCCGCTTGATCTCGGCTCGGGCCTGGGGCGCGGTGCCGTACACGATCCGAAGGTACGACTGCAGCGTGGCCGCGAGGCGGGCCCACGGGTCAGCCCGGAAGTCGGAGTGCTCGTCGACGCCCTCAGCGACGAGCGGATGGGCCAGCTGGAGGAGGAGCGCCCGCGGCCCGGCCCCGAGCAGCAGCATCGCCTCCCGATTGAGCCGCCAGGCCTCGCTGCCGGGTCCGTAGAACCCGGCCTGCACGACCTCCGTCAGCGATCTCCCGGCCGGCGCCCGACGACCCACCACGCGACTGGGAAGGCAGCGGCCGCTAGGAGGATCTTCAGCCCATCGCCGATCAGGAACGGCGTCAGCCCCTTGGCAAGCGCTGTGGGCACGTCAAACCCGGTAACCGCCATCAGCCACGGGATGCCGACGGCGTAGATCAGGACGCTCCCGATGAGCATCGCCCCGATGCCGCCGATGACCATCCGGTCCCAGCCCAGCTCGGCGAGACGCCCGACCACTCCGGCCGCGAGGATGAACCCGACGATGTACCCACCGGTCGCGCCGAGGATGACCTCGGTGCCATGCGTCCCGTGAGCGAAGACCGGCAACCCGATCGCTCCGATCACCAGATACAGCGCCGTCGCGGCGAGCCCCCTCCGGAATCCCAGCGCGCCGGCGGAGAGGAGGACGCCGAAAGTCGAGCCGGTGATCGGGACGGGACTACCCGGGACGGGGATCGAGATCTGCGCAGCAAGGGAGATGAGGATCGTGCCGGCAAGGATCAGGGCTGCGTGGCGGACCCGGACGTTGATCCGTTCGGAGAGACGGATCGGCACGAGGAAGTCACCGATGGTGATCCCGCGCTCCTGGGCCGGCAGCCGGTCCATGCTCGGGAGCCGGTCGATGCCCGGCAGGCCGATCGTCATTCCGTCGTCCCCTCCTCGAGCCACGGCTCCCGGTCTCCGGGCGGCCCGAGTCTAGCAGAGGCGATCGGCCGGTCGACCCCGGGCTACTCGAACTCGAGGGCGTCCACGATCGAGACGCGGGCAGCCATCCGGGACGGGTAGATCGCGGCGGCGACCGGCAGGATGAACCCGAGGGCGGCGGCAAACTCGATCGGGACCCACGGGAAGCCCGCGATGGGACCGAGACCGCGGCCGAGGGCCAGCAGGACCGCACCGACGGCGATGCCGGCCAGGGACCCGAGGACGACCCCGACGCTGCCCAGGACACCCGCCTCGACGATGACCATGCGCATCGCCTGGCGGCGGCTCATGCCGATGGCCCGCAGCAAGCCGAGCTCGCGAATTCGCTCGACGACGCTCATCGTCAGGGTGTTGACGATCCCGAGCGCGGCCACGATGACCGCGACGATCGCCAGCGCGTCGAAGACGCTGAACACGCGAGCGAGTGCGTCGGCCACGGCGCCCTGGATCCGCTCGATCGGGTTCGCCTCGAGGGCGTAGGTCTTGGCCGTGTCGGACAGCGCCTGGCGGGCTGCCGCCCCGGCGCCCGGCTGGAACCGGACCGCGAACGAATCCGCGCCGGAGACGCCAAGGTGGTCCGTGGCGTCCTTCCAGCCGACGAGCACGGCTTCGCCACCGGGTCCCGGAATGGATCGGTCGACGATGGCGGCGATGGTGAGGTCGAGCCGCTCGCCGCCGGCGAGGGCGAGCCGCATCACGTCGCCGACGTGGAGCCCGAGGCGGGTCGCGACGGCCGTGGGCACGATCGTCGAGCCGCCCGCGTCGAGCGCCAGCAGCGCGGCCCGGCGGTCACCGGCGACGGCCGTGAGCCGGCCGTCGGCGAGCACATCGGCACCCACGATGGCCGCGGCGTCGAGCCGGAAGCCCTTGAAGGCGATGTCGAAGGCGGCGATGGGCGTGACCGTTGCGACCCCCGGGACCTCGGCGAGGATCGGCCGGATGCCCTCGTCCGCGGCAATCGGACGAATGGAGCTCACGAGCTCGTCCCCGGGAACGACGTCGTTGAGCCAGGCGAAGGCCGAGGCCCGCGCCGCCTGGGCGGACCAGCCGAGCGCCACGACCATCGCCAAACCAACCACGAGGGAGCCGAGCGTGAGCGCGGTCCGGCTCCGATCGCGGGCGAGGGACACGCGGGCCAGTCGCGCCTCGATCCGGAGGACCATCCCGACCGGGACGCCGAGGAGTCGCGCGAGTGGCTGGAGGAGGAACGGCGACGCGAGCGTCGCGAGGAGGAGGACGCCGTAGACCGCGAGGGCGCGCTCGGAGCCGGTCGCGGCGATCGCCGGCGGCCAGGCGATGAGGGCGAGGAATGCCACGGTGACGAAGACGATGCCGACCCACCAGGCCCGCGCCCGGCGCACGGCCGGCACGTCGAACCGAGCCCGGAGGGCCTCGACGGGCGAGATCCGCGATGCCCGAACGGCCGGCTCGATCGCGGCGAAGATCGTGATCAGGACGCCGATCAGGGCCGCGGTCGCCGAGCCGCTCGGGTCGATGCCGGGAACGGTCGCCGTGAGCCCGGTCGCCGCGCTGACCGAATCGGCCATGACGAGCGCAAGGATGGCGCCCGTGAAGATGCCGAGACCGGACCCGAGGAGCCCGAGGACCAGCGCGCCGGTGAAGACGAAGCGGCCGACCTGGCCACGGGTCGCGCCCGCGGCACGCAGGAGCCCAACCTCGCGGGCCCGCTCGCCGACCGTCATCGACAGCGTGTTCACGATGAGGAACGAGCCGACGAACAGGACGATGGCGGCAACGAGGGCAGCGGTAGCCTGGAAGTCGGCGGAGGACGCCCGCAGGCTCTGCGCGATCCCGGCGGGCGATGCGAGGACATACGGTTCGGTGAGGCGGCTCGCGAGCGCGGCGGTCGTCGCAGCCTCGCTGGCGCTCGGTGCGAGCTGGAGGTCCATCCGCGTCACGCCGGTGAGCGAGAACGCGGTTCGCGCCAACTCGATCGGGACGACCACGGTGCGACCGGGTCCGCCGAGCGGCCCGAAGCCCTCGACAATCCCGACGACCTTAAGCGGCCCCTGGCTGCCGGGGCCCTGGATCGTGAGGTCGCTGCCGAGCTGATAGCCGTCCTCCTTCGCGAGGACCTCGCTGACGAGCGCGCCGGCGTCGTCGGACGCGACGAGGGATCGGCCCCGCACGATGACGAGGTCGTGGATCGTGTCGTAGCTCACCGGCTCGATGCCGAGGACCGTTACGGCATTCGTGGCTCCGCCGCCGGGCGTGCTCGCGAGGAACGTCCGATGCTGGATGACCGGCGCGACCGTCGCGATGCCCTGCGTCCCGCGGATGGTCTGGACCGCCGAGTCGGACAGGCCGGCATCGAGGAACGCCGACACCCGGAGGTCGGCTCGGCCGACGATGTCGTGGACGGTTCGCCCGACCGAGGCATCGAGTGCCGCGCTCAGCGTCAGGGACGCGGAGAGCACGCCCACGCCAAGGGCGATGCCGATGATCGTGAGCAGCGAGCGCAGCGGTCGGGCCAGGACCGCGCGCCACGCGAGTCGATCGATGCCCATCGGGCTAGAGGCCGATCTGGGCCAGGCGCGCGATCAGTGGCGTCGCGGAGTGATCGATGCGCCGCCCGAGGACGATCTCTTCGCGGATCGCGCCGTCGCCGATGACGAGCACCCGGTCCGCGTACGCGGCGGCGCGGGCGTCGTGGGTGACGAGGACAATCGTCTGGCCATCGTGGTCGCAGGACCGCCACAGCGAGTGGAGCAGGTCGCCGCCCGTCGTGTAGTCGAGGTTGCCGGTCGGCTCGTCGGCCAGCAGGACCGAGGGCCGCGTCACCAGGGCCCGGGCGACCGCCACGCGCTGCTGCTCGCCGGTGGAGAGCTGGTCCGGCCGGTGCTTCTCCTTGCCCGTGAGCTCGACGAGCTCGATCGCCTGCTGGACGCGCTCCTTGAGCTCGCCGCGGTTCGCGTCGTGGCCGGCAATCGTGAACGGGAGGCCGATGTTCTCGCGGACGTCCAGGAGCGGGATCAGGTTAAAGGCCTGGAAGACGAAGCCGGTCCGCTCGCGCCGGAGCTTCGTGGCCTGGCCGTCGGACAGGCGGCTGATGTCGCGGCCCTCGAAGACGACGTCGCCACTGCTGGGCCGATCGAGGCCGCCCAGGAGCTGGAGGAGGGTGCTCTTGCCGGATCCCGAGGGGCCCATGAGCGCCACGAACTCCCCGGCTCCGACGGACAGGGTGACGCCCCGGAGCGCGTCGATGCGCTTGCCGCCGAGGTCGTAGGTCTTCGTGAGGTCGTGGGCCTCGAGGATCGGGGGCGCCAGAACTCCGGGCTCCGGCTGCGGCGCCGTCCGCGACCAGTCGCCGATACGGGCGGTCCGGTCGGGGCGCTCGAGGGTCGCCGCGCAGGAGATGTCGAGAAGAGATCGCGAGGACGAGGTACGCATCATTCACCCAGGTAGGAGGAGACGACACCGCCGACGATCGCGTCGAGCAGGCTGACGTCGGGGACACGATCGAGGACCTGCAGCCCGAGGTTCTCGCCGGTCGGGTCGGTCGGGTCGGTGGATTCGCCGGGCGTCGGCTCGGGAGCGAGGCTCGCGGTGGGCTCGACCGGCGGGTTGCCGTCGCCGCCGAACTGATGGATTCGAGCCAGGTCAATGGCGTTCTGGTCAGTGCCCGTCGTGGGGTTGGGGGTGACCTCGGGGGTGATCTCGGGCGTCGGCGTCGGTGCGGCCTGTGGATCGGGGGTCGGGGTGGGGAGGGGCGTCGGGGTGGGGCGGGGCATCGGGGTGGGGCGGGGCGTGGGCGTGGGCCGAGGCGTCGGGGTGGGTCGAGGGGTCGGGACAGGGGTCGGGCGGGGCGTAGGTTTCGGGGTCGGCTTCGGCGTCGCGGTGGGCCGGGGGGTCGGGGTCGGCGTCGGCCGAGGCGTGGGCGTCGGGGAGGACGCGCACTTCTGGGCAAAGATCATCACGAAGACGTGGTAGTAGGTCGAGCTCGAATTGCTGCCCTTGTAGGCACCCACGCCGATGTGGTCGTAGGTCGTTCCGAGGATGTTCGCCTTGTGGGTCGGCGAGCCCATGAACCAGTTGAACTGCCACTGGGTCGTCTGGTCGTCCGGGAAGTTGTTCTCGCCGAGGTTCTCGCCGGCGACCTTGTAGCAGTAGCCGTGGCTGGAGAGCAGGGTCACGTACATCTTCGTGGTGCAGCTCGTGTTCGGGTACGAGCAGTGGTAGCCCCACGTGTTGTCGTAGATGTACTTCGCCCGTGTCCGGGCAATGCTCGTCAGCGTCGCATCCGTGAGGAGGGCCCGCTGGCCGTTGGACGCGCGCGCCTGGTTCGTGAGCTGGAGCATCAGGCCCTCGTCGGCCGACGAGAACGTCAGGTTGCTCCAGGCGAAGACCACCCCGGCGTTGGAGATGGCCATCATGAGCGCGAGCACGACCGCGGCGGGAGCGAAAAGGCTTCGACGGCGCGGTCCGCTGAGGACGAGGTGGGCACGGGGTAGTCGCATGGCCTCTTCGACCGTAGGGCGAGAAGGCGCCGCCAAACCCCGACTCAAGGTCCCGACCGCAGTGCCCGGCAGTACCACGACCCCTACGGAACCGAACCGGACCGCACCTCATCGGGCCGGGGTCGGTCCAACGGTCACGGCCGGGGATCGCTCGGGACCGGGTACACTCCGCCTGCCCACGGGCTCCCGACCGTTCGCGGTCGGTGGAGCGTGACGCCGCGGTGGCCTTAGCTCAACCGGCAGAGCATTGGATTGTGGATCCAAAGGTTATGGGTTCGACCCCCATAGGCCACCC